>JBBQEJ010000032.1:0-40375 GCA_038320555.1 Vicinamibacterales bacterium
ATGCGTTCCTCCATCGAGGTAGCCGGATCCGTAGCTCGTAGCACTTTTGGCAGCCCGGGCACCCATGGCACCCTAGACTCCTATCCCCCGCAGGTATTGCCGATTCCGGGTCGCGCTGGCCCCCGGCGAGCCCATCGCCGGCAGCACATCCTGCTCAACGACGATCCAGCCGTCGTAGTCCATCTCGTGAAGGTCACGGAGCAAAGCAGGAAAATCGACGCTACCTCGGCCCAGTTCACAGAAGAGCCCATGACGAAGCGCGTCCTGATAGTCCAACTGCTCACGCCGGGCGCGCTCGGCGATCTGCGGCTCGCAGTCCTTGAAGTGGACATGCCAGGTCCGCGCGCGGTGGCGCGACAGCAATTCGATCGCCGAACCTCCGCCGTACGTCGCATGGCCGGAATCGAGGCACAGGCCGACGAGCGTTGGATCGGTCCTCTGCATGAGTGCGTCTATCTCGTCCGGCGTCTCCACGTAGCCGGCGCAATGATGATGGAACACCGTTCGCAGGCCTGTCTCGTCGCGGACGGCGGCAGCAATCCGTTCGACACCTTTCGCCGCCTCGTCCCACTGGCGCGCAGTGAGGCTCAGGGCTGGCTCAACGCGGCCTGCCGCGCCTGTGCGAGCGGGATCTGCCGTCGGCTCGTCGGACAATACGATGACGGGCCGGCCTCCGTTACCGACAGCGGAGAGCAGGCGCGCCGTCTCGACCGCGGTGTGCACGCTCGCTTCATACGAGCGGGGATCAGCCAGGCGTGTCGTGACGAACGCGCCGACCATGGCGAGACTCCGCCGATCCAGCCGCTCCTGCAGTACCGCAGGCTCGATGGGCATGAAACCCCAGTCGCCGAGCTCGGTACCGGCGTACCCGCTTGCGGCGATCTCGTCGAGCACCTGTTCATAACCCGGACTGGCGCTCTTCGACTCGAATTCCAGCACGCCCCACGAGCAGGGCGCATTGGCGACGGCGATCAAGCAGGCCTCCTCATCAGCTGTTTCACAAATACGTGCGCTCGGCGGCGCGGGCGCGCACGTACTCCGCCCTTGCCGCCCGCACGGCGTCAATCGTCGATACCTCGGCAACTGCTACGTCCCACCACGATTCGTATCCGCCGACCTGCTGCTCGCGATCGACGGGGATCACGATGGCTGTGGTGCGGTCGGAGTGGCGCGCCTGATCGAGTGCCTCCCGGATGGCCGCGGGAGTACACGCACGGACCGCGCGCGCGCCGAGCGACTCCGCATTCGCCACGAAGTCTACCGGGATCACGTCGCCGTCGAGCAGTCCCGTCGCCGCGTCGCGGCAACGGTACTCCGTCGCGAACCCGGAGCATCCGACTGATTTGGACAAGCCGCCGATGCTGGCGAACCCGTGATTGTCGAGAACCAGAATCGTGAGACGGACACCCTCCTGAATCGATGTCACGATCTCCTGCGCCATCATCAGATACGAGCCGTCGCCGATGAGCACGTAAACCTCTCGATCGGGCGCGGCCATCTTGACGCCGAGACCCGCGGCAATTTCGTAGCCCATGCAGGAGTACCCGTACTCCAGGTGGTACTGCTTGGGATCGCGCGCTCGCCACAGTTTGTGCAGATCTCCCGGAAGACTGCCGGCGGCGTTGACGATAACGTCGCGCGGTCCCGTGAACTCGTTCAAAAGGCCGATTACCGTGCCCTGGCTGACCACCGGTTTGCCGTTGCCGCGGTACACGCGATCGACTTCCTGCTCCCACGCAGCCTTCTCGCTGGCCAACCGCTCGCCGTAAGACTCAGACGTCCGCCAGCCGGCCATGAGCGGGAGCCATTCCTCGAGCGCGGCCTTCGCGTCGCCGACGAGCGGCAGCGCCCGGTGCTTCCCTGCATCGAACTCGGTGATGTTCAGGTTGATGAACCGCACGTCGGGATGCTGAAAAGCTGTCTTCGAAGCAGTCGTGAAATCGCTGAGGCGCGATCCCACGACGACGACGAGGTCCGCCTCGCGCGCCAGCCGATTGGCGCCGGGCGTGCCCGTCACGCCCACCGCGCCGAGCGCTTGAGGATGATCGAACGGGAGGGCGCCCTTTCCAGCCATGGTTTCGACCACGGCCACGCCCGTGGCGGCCGCGAAGCTCGCGAGTGTAGAGGTGGCCTCACTGTAGATGGCACCGCCGCCCGCAATGATGAGCGGAGTCTTCGCCGCTCTAAGCATCTTCGCCGCCTGCTCCAGCAGAACCCGATCGGGGCGCGGGCGCGCAATGGTCCAGACTCGCTTGCGGAACAACACCTCCGGATAATCGAATGCTTCGGTCTGAACGTCCTGCGGCAGGCAGAGCGTGACGGCGCCGGTTTCGGCCGGCGACGTCAGGATGCGCAACGCCTCCGGGAGGGCAGTGACCAGCTGCTCCGGGCGGTTAATCCGATCCCAGTATCGCGACACCGGCTTGAAGCAGTCGTTCACAGACACGTCCTGAGATCCGGCGGACTCCAGCTGCTGGAGAACCGGCGCAGGCCCTCTGGTCGCGAAAATGTCACCCGGCAAGAGCAGCACCGGCAGGCGGTTGATCGTGGCCAGCGCCGCGCCCGTCAGCATGTTCGTCGCGCCCGGTCCAATCGAGCTCGTACAGGCCAGTGCTTTCCGCCGGTTGGCCATCTTGGCGAAACCCACTGCGGAGTGCACCATGGCCTGCTCGTTCCGCGGGAGATAGACACGCAGTCGATCCTTCGCCTCGAGCAGGGCTTGCCCGACGCCGGCGACGTTGCCGTGGCCGAAGATGGCAAAGCAGCCACCGAAGAAAGGCTGCTCCGCCCCATCCAGGCTGGTGTACTGCTGCGACATGAATTCGACGAGCGCTTGCGCCATGGTCAGGCGTCTGGTGTGTGGCATGGTCGTCACTGAGGAAAGGTTCGACACGGTTCTATCAGGTTCTGCGTGGTTCTACCGGGTTCGCCGCAAAGGTCCGACGAACCAGAACCCTGAAGAACCTCGTAGAACCCTGGAGAACCCGCCGGACCTGGTCCGAGCGCCAGTCTAGCAGCAGAGACGCGGCCCGGCAACGCGTCCTTGCGCGGAGAGGCCGCAGAGTGCCAGTGAGATAACGGAGGAATTCCACCACAGGGAGAGAGCAGAGTGAACGGAGATCGAAATTGTTTATTCTCCGTTAACTCCGCCTGCTCTGTGGTGAAATCTCTCTGCTACCTCCGTCCACCGGGAGCGGCGACATCTTGACAGTCGTCTCAACCGCAGACATATACTGCCGCCGGCTTCCGGCGCGTGCGCTCCCGTCTGCAAGCGAAGCGCCTCGCCGGGGAAAGTGGAAACGCGCGTCCTCATGAATGACCAGACCGCTCTGCTGCAGATGCGCGGCATCTGCAAACAGTATCCCGGCATTCAGGCGTTGAACGGCGCGGCCCTGGAGGTGCGCGCCGGAGAAGTGCACGTGTTGCTCGGCGAGAACGGCGCCGGCAAGTCCACACTGATGAAGATCCTCAGCGGGGCCGTGCGCCGGGATGCGGGCGAAGTCATCCTCAACGGTCGTCCGGCTGATCTTGGCGATCCGAACAGAGCACGAAAGCTCGGCATCAGCACGATCTATCAGGAGCTCAGTCTCGTTCCTCACCTCACTGTCGCGGAGAACATCTTTTTGGGAAAGGCGCCGACAAGGTGGCCGGGGGTGCTCGACTGGCCGCGGATGCGGCGTGAGGCGACACGCATACTCGGCGGGCTTGGTGTCTCGCTGGATCCCGATGCGCCCGTACGCAGTCTTCGGATCGCGCAGCAACAGATGGTCGAGGTCGCACGGGCCCTGGCCGACGAGGCGCGCATCCTCGTCATGGACGAGCCCACCTCTTCCCTGAGCGAGCGCGAGATCGCGCAACTCTTCGACGCGATCAAACGCCTGACCGCAAGCGGGGCGGCCGTGGTGTACATCTCGCACAGGATGGAGGAGGTGTTTCGCATCGGGCAGCGCGTCACCGTGCTCCGCGACGGACGCCACGTCGCGACAGAAAACATCGCAGACGTCTCCGTATCGCAGCTGGTCCGTCTGATGGCGAACCGCGACGTGAGCGAACACTACCCGCGTCGCTCGCATGCGCGCGGCGACGAGCTCCTGCGTGTCGAGGGGCTCGGCAGCGGCGCGATCCGGGATGTGTCGTTCATGCTCCACCGCGGAGAAATCCTGGGCATTGCGGGCCTGGTCGGAGCCGGCCGCACCCGTCTGGCGCGCGCCATTGCCGGCGCCGATCGCGTCGATCGCGGTCGTATCGTGATTCGAGGGAAAACGATCCGGATCGGTTCACCGGCCGATGCGGCGCGCGCACGGATCGCATTTCTGCCAGAGGATCGCAAGCAGCAGGGACTCGTGCTGGGCCTCGCTGTGGAGCGGAATGTTGCGATGTCGCACCTCGGCGCGCTGTCGCGGTTCGGCGTCATGGACCGCAGAAGTGAGCGCCGCGAGGCTCAGCAGGCGATTGCCGACCTGCGGATCCGCACGCAGGGACCCGAGCAGGCCGTCGTCCACCTGAGCGGAGGCAATCAACAAAAGGTCGTGCTGGGCAAGTGGCTGGCCGCACGCGCCGACATCTTCATCTTCGACGAGCCGACACGCGGAATCGACGTCGCGGCGCGGCAGGATATCTACCTCCTCATGAATCGGCTCGTGGAGGAGGGAGCGGGCGTGATGATGATCTCGTCCGATCTGCCCGAGGTGCTCGGGATGAGCGATCGCGTGCTGGTCATGCGCGCCGGCGCAGTGCAGACGGAACTCTCGGCGGCAGACGCCACCGAGGCCGCCGTACTGCACGCAGCTCTCGGGATTGCCTCGTGAACGCCGCGGTTGGCTCGTGACCCCTCGCCTGCTGCAAGTGCAATCGAGACGGCAGCTCGGAACCTTCGCCGGCCTGATTGCGCTGTGCCTGACCTTGTGGGCGGCGACGCCGCACTTCCTGACGGTGTCGAACCTGCTGAACGTGCTCGAGCAGACGGCCATCAATGCCATCGTCGCCGTCGGCATGACGTTCGTGATCATCTCGGGCGGCATCGATCTCTCGGTCGGGTCGGTACTGGCGGTGTCGGGGATCGCCCTGGGACACTCGCTTCAGTCCGGTGCCCCCGTGCCGGTGGCAATCGCGGTGGCGCTTGGCGTGGGTCTGGCGTGCGGCCTGGTCAACGGCGCACTCGTCACGTTCGGCCGCCTCCCGCCGTTCATCGCCACACTCGGTATGATGAGCGTGGCGCGCGGCGCGGCGCTCATGCTGGCGGAGGGACGCCCGATCTCCGGTTTTGACGACGGTTTCCGTATGCTGGCGACCGGACGAGTGCTGATGTTGCCCGCGCCCGCAATCATTGCCGGGCTCATCTACGCGGTGGCTCATTTCGTGCTGGGGCATACCGTGTTCGGGCGCGCGACGTATGCCATTGGCGGCAACGAAGAGGCCGCACGGTTATCCGGCGTGCACGTCCGATATCACAAAACCGCGATTTACGGAGTTGCAGGCCTCATGAGCGCCGCGGCGGCCGTCGTACTCACCGCGCGCCTGAACTCAGCGCAACCGACAGCAGGAACCATGTACGAGCTCGACGCGATCGCCGCGACCGTGATCGGCGGTACCAGCCTGTTGGGAGGCGAAGGGACAATCATTGGCGCCCTCATCGGCGCGCTCATCATGGGTGTGCTGAGAAACGGGCTCAACCTGCTCGATGTGTCGTCATTTTTTCAGCAGGTGGTCATCGGCGTCGTGATCATCGGCGCTGTCCTGGTGGACATGTCGCTGAAGCGGCATCGATAAGGAGGTTGCATGTCACGGCTTGCCAGCGGACTGTCGATCGGACTCGTGATCCTCGGCCTTGTCGCCGGCTGCAATCGTGGCAGCTCGACCGAAACAGGCGGACCGCCGAAAGTCGCGTTTGTCATGAAAACGCTCAATCATCCGTTCTTCCTCGACATGCAGCGCGGCGCGCAGGAGGCCGCCAGCCGGGAGGGCATTCAACTGGTCGTGCAGGCCGCCGAGCGCGAGATCGACGTTGAAAAGCAGATGCAAATCATCGAGAACCTGCTCCAGACCGGCATCCGCGCGCTCATCGTGACGCCCAGCGGGTCGAGGGAGATCGCCTCCGCGATTGCGAAGGCGAATCGCGGCGCCATCCCGGTCATTATCGTGGACACGCGGGTCGACCCCAAGGCCGCCGCGGACAACCAGCTGAAGATTGCGTCGTTCATCGGTTCCGACAACTACGAAGGCGGGCGGCTGGCCGGAGAGTATTTGGTGAAATCGACCGGCGGGAAGGCCCACGTCGCGATCCTCGAGGGCATCCCCGGGCACGAGACCGGCGACTCCCGCCTCCGTGGATTCCGCGAGGCCCTCCAGCCGCACACCGGGATGTCGGTCGTGGCGAGCCAGCCGGCGAACTGGGAGCGCGATCTGGGCTTCACGGTCTTTCAGAACATGCTCCAGGCGCACGCTGACATCGACGCGTTGTTCGCCTGCAGCGATCTGATGGCGCTCGGCGCGGTCGAGTCGATTGCCGCGGCCGGACGCTCGGGTACCATCCACGTCGTCGGCTTCGACGCGTTGGAGGACGCACGTAAGATGATAGAGGCGGGCCGTATGGACGCGTCGGTGGCGCAGTCGCCCCGCGACATGGGCCGCATCGCCGTTGAAAGTGCCGCACGGCTGCTCCGCGGGGAAGCCGTTCCTGCGGAGCAGAAAGTCCCCATCGCGCTTGTGACCAAGGGTGGCAGCCACTGAAGATCGGCAGCATAGAACTGGTTGCAAATTGTAGCGCAGCCCTTCAGGGCTGCCTGGGGCAGGGTTTTGAAACCATCGGTAGCCAGCAACGAAGGAGTGTGTGTGGCGGACAAGACAGGCAAAGCGAAATTGAACGTCGGGCTGATCGGGTTGGGTCGTCTCGGGCGCATCTACGCCCGCGACCTCTCGACGCGCATTGCGTGCACGCGTCTGGTAGCGGTCGCCGACGTGGACCAGTCCGCGGTCGACAAGATCACGGGCGAATTCGATGTCCCTCGCGGAACGACCGATCCGGGTGAGGTGATCGGCGACCCATCAGTTGATGCGGTTGTCATCGTCACTCCGACGAGCACACACCGTGCGGTGACGGAGGCCGCGGCCGCGGCAGGCAAGGCCATTTTCTGCGAGAAACCGCTCTCGATCGCGCTGGACGAAGCGGTCGCGATACGGCGGGCTGTCGAGCGCACGGGTGTTTTCTTTCAGATGGGGTTCATGCGCCGCTTCGATCGCGGCTTTGCGGCGGCTAAACAGCGGCTGGACGAAGGCAGCATAGGGGACGCCGTTGTCTTCAAGTCAACGTCGCGCGACCCCTTCCGGCCGTCCGTGGAGTACGCGGATCCCCGGAGCAGCGGCGGCATGATCCTGGACATGGGAATCCACGACTTCGATCTGGCCCGGTGGTTCATGGGGGAGGTGGCCACGGTTCAGGCCGTAGGCGGCGTGCTTGCGTATCCCGAGCTCGGCGCAGTGGGCGACATCGACAACGCCATCATCAGCCTCGTCTTCAGAAGCGGCCGGCTCGGCGTGGTGGATCTCACCCGGAACGGCGTCTACGGCTACGACATCATCACGGAGTTGCTCGGTACAAAGGGCACGTTGAGGATCGGGTATATCCGCGAAACTCCGCTGATGATCATGACGAAGGGCGTTGTGGCCCACGACACCGTGCCGTATTTCATGGAACGCTTCGGCGAGGCTTATACGACGCAGCTCGAGAACTTCGCGCAGAACGTGCTGCGGGGCCGGCAGCCACCCATTACCGTCGACGATGGAGTCGAAGCGCTGCGGGTTGCCGTCGCTGCGACGCGGGCGCAGCATACGGGTCAGCGTGTCGAGGTCGCATCGTGAAGGCCGTCACGCCATTGCGGCACAGCCGCGCAGTGCCCGCCGGACAGTCCGGAACACAGATTTCCTTGACGCCGCGGCAGGCGAAGTGGGACTACGTGGGGTTCACGGCTCGCCAGATCGCCAGGGGGGATACATGGAGCGGTCGAACCGGCCGCGACGAAGCCTGCCTGGTTCTGCTCTCCGGTCTCGCGTCGATCAGCTGGTCGCCCGACCAGCGCAGGCCGCTGCGGCTCGGCCCTCGTCGTGACGTCTTCACCGACTACCCGCACGCGGTGTACCTGCCACCGGGCACTGCCTTCGAAGTGCGCGCGACGCAGCGCACGGAGATCGCTGAGTGCAAATCGCCAAGTACCCGGCGCTTCCCGCCGCGAGAGATTAGACCTGAGGACTGCGGGCTGGAAGTGCGCGGCGGCGGAAATGCGACGCGCCAGATCATCGATATTCTGCCGCCGGTCGCCTTAGCGGATCGTCTGCTGGTGTGCGAAGTCCTTACACCGGCGGGCAACTGGTCGAGCTATCCTCCGCACAAACACGATCGCCATGCTCCGCCGGTTGAGGCGGACCTCGAAGAGACGTACTACTATCGATTCAGTGGTCCGGACGGGTACGGCATTCAGCGCCTCTATACGGCCAATGGACGTTCGGATCAGACACTCAGAGTCACCGATGGCGATCTCGTCATTGTCCGCGACGGGTATCACCCGTTCGTCGCGGCGCCTGGATTCGACGCGTATTACCTCAACACGCTTGCCGGCAGCTTTCGCTCGATGGCCGCGACCGATGACCCGCGCTATGCTCACCTGCGCGCGAACTGGCCCCCTCCCGACGCGAGGGTTCCCATGATTCCGCGTCCCGCTGCAGCCGGCGCAGTCGCCGGTCCCGGACGTTCACGCTGAGCCAGTTCGGCCATCATTCGCCGGCCACTCTCAGGGTCCACTGAAACGGTACCGACGCTGGCAAGTAACACATGCGATCATCACAGGCTTGGTAGTCGAGCGTGCCCTTGATGGTCATCTGACTCCGGCCGCGCAGGTGCGCCCGCAGCGCAACGGCGTCGCCCGCGATGACATCGACGACAAGCCGAAACGGTCCGTCGTACACCAGCACGTCTTCGTTGAGCGGCTCGAACCTGTAGACCGTCGGCTTCGGATAGGCGGAATTGCGGACACGAAGTGGAGGGTCTGGCTGCAGTCGAATCACCACCGGCCGATACTGCGTGCCGGGCGCGTAGACGTGCATTCCCTTCTTCGGAACGACGTCGACTGCGATCGATATCCGCGCGCCCGGTACGATGACGACGGGTGAAATCGTGGCGGTGAATGTCAGGTGGGGTGTCGAACGCGAGGTCACTCGCGCCGCGGCGCTCGTGACCGCGCGCGTCCCTGGCCCCTGCCGGGCAGACAACCCTGCGACGCAGAATGCGAGCAGCATCGCGACAGCCCCGCGAACGCCGTGCATCGGCTTAATCGCTACTGACCGAGGGCCTGCTGAATGTCGCGCTCGAGGGTCTTTTCATCGCCGGCCGAGTACCCGGCGTGCTTCGAGAGGACCTTGCCGCGTGAGTCGAGCAGGTAGTGGGTTGGCGTCATCACGAGTTTGTAGTCGTTCTGCACCGACCGGCCACCGAGAAGAACAGGGACGGTGTATCCGTGCGTCGTCCGCCAGTCTGCGATGAGCGGCTCCTCGTCCGGCACGACGTTGATCCAGACCATCGACAGCCCGCGATCTTTGTACGCGTCGTAGATCTTCTGAACCTCTGGAAAAGCCGCGTTGCAGTAGGGGCAACTGGGGAAGAAGAAGATCACGACCGTGGCCTTGCCAAGGACGTCGGGCAGCGACCGCTGAGAGCCTTCGAGCGTCTTCAGCTTGAACGGCCTGAAGCTCTCCGCGGCCGTCGCCCGATCCTGCATCGCGACGGCTGCAATCAACAGCACGCCGAGAAGCACTCTGTGCATCTGGAGCCTACCCTTTCGTCGCGGCCGCGGCAGGCGGTGGCGGGTCGGTCGTCACGGGAACCTTCTTCATGCCCAGGCCGCTGTGACCGCCAAAGCGCATCGAGTAGGTGGCAATGTTGACGTACTCGGGAAACGTCGAGTCGCCGGGATTCCCCGTATACGGATTTCGGAAGCGATTGTAGTAGTAGCCAACCGGCAGATTGAACGAGACCGAGTGCCGGCCAGACGTCAGGTTGAGGCCGGGCTCCCAGTACATCTCCACGCCCGGACGGCGGAACCCATGAGAGGGGCCAATCAGGTCGTACCGGGGCACGCCTTCCATCCGCCATGCGATCGAGGCCGAGATGTGACGGGTGACCGAGACTGACGTCCCCGCGCGGAACACGAACTGATCCGAGACGGTGTTGACGTTTGACGGTGTGGTACCGGTCACGAGGTTCCCTCGCGAGGGCGCGCCGGTGTCTTTCGGGTTGGCGAGCCAGGTGCTCGAGCCGAACGTCGTAAAGCGCCCCATCATCTTATAACCCTGTAGATCCAGGATCAGGCCCCACCCTCCGTCACCGGGATTCACCGAGATGTCCACGTAGCGCTCGAGATTATTGTTGCCATTGCCGTCGGGAAACACATCGGTGGAGTTGTTCTTGCCAGTCGGCAGCTTCAGGCCGCCGCCGATCACGAAGTTCCAGCTCCGATCCGCCGAGGGACTGAGGAGCGCAAAGCGCGCCAGCGTGGTGATGTCGCCGAGACCGCGGGCGTTTTCGTTGGCGCGCGTGGCGGGACCGCCCGCTCGTGGAGAAGGAATGCCCCACGACGCTTCGACCCACGGGATGCCGGCATTGAGGCTCAGGCGCGGCGACCACTGGTAGGTGACCGTGGCCGTCATCGAATACTGCCGGTTGACGACGTAGGTCTTGTCAATCTCGCGCTGAATCTGGCGCACCGAGCCGTTGTAGTGGTGGTCGGCCGTGGAGGTGCGGCCGGTAAAGGTGACATTCCAGGTGCCGACCTCCTGATCGACCGACCCGGTGGTTCCAAACAGCGGGGAGGTCTGGCGGAGGAGGATACAACCCTGTGCTGACGCCTGTGGCGCCGTGCCGAGCAGGACGGCCGCAACGATCGCCGCGGCAGGAACGCAGCTGTGATATCGCATGAGCGGAGAATGTATGGATCCGCTGGGAGAAACACAATAATCTCAATGCACTAGCGGAGAGCAACCCGCACGTAGTCCATGGCGGCGGCGAGGTTCCGCACGTCGCCGCTCACGCCGACATCCACAGGCCGGCGTGCCCATGCGAAGTCCAGGCGCACACGGTTCACTCCGCTGCGCCAGTCCTCCTGCGCCGTTGCGAACTCGACGGTCTGCCAGTCGTTGCCAACTGGCACGGGACCGTACGAGTGTCCGTTGATCGTTGTCACGACCGTCTGTTCCGTGGCGCGGGCGTGCCCGAAGGCACGCAGACGCAGTTGCACGGTCAGCGGCGCCGCGTGATCCAGCGGAAGGAGCGCTTCCGCGGACAGTGCGGCCCAGCGGAACGTAACCGGGCCCTCCTCTTCCGGCGCGTACCATCCATCCCCGAGGTAGACCGCATCCTCCGGGCTGCCAATGTCAATCCGTCCGTACGGACGGCGCGCATCTCCGAGAAACCTGCCCGGACGCAGCAGGTCGAAACGCCACGGCGCGACTCGGTTGCCCGCCGCGTACACAAGGTTCGCCGGGTACGAAAACACGTGACCGAACCAGTGGTGCAGCAGAGCCGCCTGGCGGGCGCCGACGTCTCCAAAAGAAACCGGCTCGCCGAGGCGATAGCTTCCGCCGGCGACCACGCCGATAAGCGACACGTTCCAGAGTACCAGCGCCGCCAGGGCGCCGCCGACGACCAGTTGTGGCCGCCGTTCGGCCGCGCGCGCGGCCAGCGAGATCGACACGCTCGTGCCGAGCGCCGCAAACGGAACGAGGCTGTCGAAGCGGCGCATGCCAAAACCGGCGCCGCCCCACCAGTCATCGACCGCGCCATTGACCCACGTCATCGCCGCGAAAATCGCCAGTGCGCTCCACGCGAGGAGAGGCTCGCGTCGCGTCAACGCCGCGAGACCCACGACAGCCGGTATGAAGACGGGGGACCACGCGAACAGACCGTTGCGTGACGACCACAGCACGTCCACGATCTGAGGATGGAACCAGTACAGCCGTGGACCTACCGGCGATTGTGCGAACCAGTGTCCGTAAATGGCGTGCCACGCCAGCATCTGCGGCACGAACCCAACGAGTGCGCCGAGGGCCAGCATGGTACCCGCGACGGTGGCCCGGCGCGCATCAATGCGCATCGTGCGCAGCAAGTCGACGCCCGGCAGCGCGAACATCAGGACGTTCTGCCATCGCATCAGAGCCATCACGCCCCCGGCGAGACCGAGCATCAGCCATCCGGCGATCGTTCGGCGGTCGCGGTTGGCCGCCCAGCACCACAGGAAGCCGGCGACCGCTGCCATCGACAGCGCGTGCGACATCGTCGGTTCACGCACCAGGTACCACAGCACGAACGAACCGGCGGCGGTCAGGATAACCGCCGCGATCGCCTCGGGCGCCCCACTGAAGAGACGAACCAACCGATAGGTGAACCACAGCCCGAGCAGGCCATAGAAGAGGCCGGCGACGACGACCGCCTGACGGTAGGGATAGGCGGTGCCGTTCGTGTTGATCGCTTCGCCGCTCCGGGCCAGGTGGCGCGCGACCACGTGACCAGCGGCGAAGAATGGCGACCAGGCGATCGCCGGACCGATCGACCACGCGCTCTGTGCGTGTCCGGTCAGGGTCGGCTGGAACAGATACTGATGCTGAGCGTCATCCAGGCCGAGCAGCCGATAGTCGTTCGCGAGATCGACATCGCGATCGAACGCCAGCGAGCGGAGGTACGCGTAGTAGTAGAACCCGTCGCTTTGAAGCCGCGCACCGAGCTTCGCCTGCGCGAACAGGCCCGTGCCCATCGCTGCGGCGAGCACGAGAGCGATCGGCGAACGGCGCGAGAGGCCAGTTGCGGCAATTCCGGCTGTGGCGCAGACCAGGACGCCTGCCAGCACCGTGTCGGGCCTGGGATCATTGTCGAAGAAGGTGAGCCGCAGGAGGCCGCGGCGCGCCACGAGGCGCAGCGCGAGATCGAACACGCAGAGTGCCGAAGCGGCGAGCGCTACTGCCCGAACGCGGTCAGCGACTGCCACCGATCACCTCGACGCATACGTAATCGACCGCGCCCGCGAAGGATCGCGGGTCGCCTCCCCCTGCACCGACGTCAACGGGTCGCGCAGCCCAGGCGAAGTCGAGCACGAGCCAATTGACGCCCGCGTGCCGCGCGCGATCGTCGGTGACGAGCTCGATGACTTGCCAAACGCGCCCGATAGCAGTCCTCACCAGCGCGCTCGCTTCGCCGCCAATACGACGTCCATCGTGCCCAAGACTCTATTACATCGCCGACCGGACTGGAGATGCGTCCCAATCGTGGAGTTACGCAATTGTCGCCGGCCGGAAGGCCCGCCCGCGTCAACGACCGGTTCCGCACGGCAGCAACAGTTGCCTGAGCGGAATGGCGCGTGGCCCGGTGTCGACGGGTCCTGAAGTTGCGGATGCCGCCTCTCGCTTTTACTCGTGACCGAGCGTCTTCTTTCTGAATCCTTGCAAGCAGCTTTGTCCTCAACCTCTTCCGCAATCAGCACGTGTCGCGCCTCTCGCGGCAGACGTCTTGCCTTGGTAGCTGACGGCCCCGGCGCAGGATCTCAGGCAGGGTGGCCCGACCTCTCACTTTGACCAAGGCCGGCGCCGCGGGCTGCTCACCATTCATCTTGTGGAGGACAGCATGCGTCGATTCATGTTCGCGCTCGTCATTCTCGCGGCGACCCTCATCTCGGGTCCGTCGACAGCCTGGGCCCAGGCCGCGAAAAGCGGCGGCAGCTCCAAGGCACGAGCCACGGCCGCCAATCCCGTGAACCTCAACTCGGCATCAGCCGCACAACTGCAGACGCTTCCAGGTGTCGGCGCGAGCACTGCGCAGCGCATCGTGGAGTACCGGCAGAAGAACGGCAACTTCAAAAAGATCGAAGAGTTGATGAACGTCAAGGGCATCGGCGAGAAGAGCTTTCTGAAACTCAAGCCACTCATCACCGTCACCGCCAGCGACCACGCGAGCGGGCAGAAGTAGTCGCCGCCGGCGCCGGCCGTCAGCGCGGCGGCCGGCGTTCTCATGGACCGGTTCCAGCGGCAGACGCCAATTCATTCTTTGCGGCTTCGGCCTTCAGGCGGAAGAGCGGGTCAGGCACACGGGTTCGATCGAGATGATCATGCGTCAACACACACCCGGAGGCTTCACGCTGATTGAGCTGATGCTGGCCGTGGCGCTCACGACGGTACTCGTTGGTATCGCGATCCCACTCACCGGCAGCGCAATCGACGAGCTTCGCACAGGCGCGGCGGCCCGCTACATGGCGGGACGCATCGCGATCGGCCGGATGGACGCCATCAATCGTTCGCGGGCCGTGGCGCTGCGCTTCCAGCCGTCCACGCCGGATTATCAGTTTGCCGCGTATGTGGACGGCAATGGCAACGGCGTGCGCTCCGCCGACATCCGGGCCGGTGTTGATCCACCTGTGGGCACAACGCGGCAGCTCGCGGACGATTTCACGGGGGTTCACTTTGGCCTCGAGATCGGCGTACCGGACGTGGATGGGGTTCGAAACGCGAGCCCGGACGGCGTGCGCATCGGAACCGCCCGGATTCTAACCGTAAGCCCCGACGGCACCTCGTCGTCCGGCACGTTGTATCTACATGGACGCCGCGCGCAATACGCGGTGCGCGTCCTTGGCGCGACGGGACGCACGCGCGTCCTGAAATACGACCCCGGAGTACGGACGTGGATCAGCCGCTGACAGATCGCCGAACCGACGCCCGCTTCGCATTGCCACGCACCACCATCACGCGGGCGACGCTGCGTCCGGGGTGTGCCGTGCGTGTCGTGAATCTCAGCGCGGGGGGCGCCCTCGTGCAGGCCGATCAGCCGATCAGGCCCGGTGCGCGCGTGCATGTCCAGATCGTGACGACCGTCCGGGCATTCGCGCTCGTCGCTCGAGTGCTTCGGTGCGCGGTGTGGACACTCGATCCCCACGACGGCGCCACCTATCGGGGCGCGTTGCAGTTCGAGGATCGGTGCGAATCGTTCTGGGAACAGGAGACCCAGCCAGGGTCGGAGATTCCCGCTCTGTCGAGGCACGACAGCAGCGGCCGTGGGAATGCGATACCCGCGATCGACAGCCGCGTCCGCGTCCGCCCGACCAGGAGCCTGAAATGACACGAGTTTTGCGCGACGAACGGTTGGCATCCCGCTTGGTTACGCGCATCGGTCACCACCTCCAAGGAGAATCCGTGCCGCGCCTATCCCGCTCGTCGCCTTCGTCCGCCTCTGGCTCTGGCTCCGCGTCCACGCCTGCCGGGGGGCCACCAAAACGCTGCGCGACTGCCGACATGTTAGAGACGCTGACGACCGGTCTCGCGGCGGTGAGGGAGCCCCGACTGGTACGGGAGCGCTTCGAGGAGGAGCTGCGCACACTGGTTCGCGCCACGTCGGTCACCTTTCGACCGGATGCCGACGAGAGGCCGCGTCCCAACGTCGTGTCGTACGAGGTTCCCGGATCACCGTTCCATGATCGCCCGTGGCTGGAGGCTGTTTTCGATCCCTCCCGCCCCGCCGACGATCGCGCGCGGCAAATGCTCGCGGCCGGGGCGCAGGTGGCGGGCCTGCTCCTCGAAATCGAACGGGCGAACGGCCGCTGGCCTCTGGCATCGGCGCGAAGCCGCAGCGACGGTGCGGCCCCGCTCATCGGATCGAGTCTGGCGATTCGCGCCGTGCGCGATCGTATCGAGCGCGTCGCGGGAACGGACTTCACCGCACTCGTCGAGGGGGAGTCCGGCACCGGCAAGGAATTAGTTGCCAGGCAGATCCACGAACTTAGCCGGCGGCGCAGAGCGCCATTTGTCGCCGTCAACTGCGCCGCTATTGTCGAAACGCTGCTCGAAGCAGAGTTGTTCGGGATCGAGGAGCGCACGGCCACAGGTGTGCGTGGGCGACGGGGAAAGTTTGAGCACGCGCACGAGGGGACGTTGTTCCTCGACGAAGTGTCGGATCTTTCTCCGGCCGCTCAGGCGAAGCTGCTGCGCGCGATTCAGGACCTCTCCGTGGAACGTGTGGGCGGATGCGGAGCCCGGCGCGTCGACACCCGCATCATCGTCGCCTCGAACCGCTCGCTGGCGATGCTCGTGGAGCAGGGACGGTTCCGCCTCGATTTGTACTACCGGCTGAACGGTGTGGACGTTCAGGTTCCCCCTCTCCGCCATCGAAAAGACGATGTCGTTGAGTTGGCGACGTACTTTCTGGAGCGTCATCGGACGTTCAGGCCGTTGTCGCTGTCGACAGCGGCGACCGATGCGCTCCTGGCGTACGACTGGCCCGGGAATGTGCGCGAGCTCGAACGCGTGATTGAGAGAGCGGTGGCCCTGGCGGGCGGCCCCTTCCTCGAGCTGGACGATCTGCCCCCTGCGCTTCTTGGCGACTACACGGAGGTCCTGCTGCCGGCGCTGCACGACCGATCGACGATGAGGGCGTGGGGAAGCCGATACGCGAGGCTTGTGCTCGAACGGTGCAGCAATAACAAGCGGCAGGCCTGCCGTCAGCTTGGAATCTCGTATCACACGCTCCAGGGTTACCTGGGCTTCCGGCCCGAAAAGGCAAACGTACAGGAAACCGGGTAGCGGTCGGCAAGCCGGCGAGCCCTCCGGCTGTTCTGTGGATGGCGAAGGCAGCGCGGCACCAGGCCGCGGAGGACGCGCGCCAGACGCATCGATCCTTCGGGATCATCGTAGGGAGGACCCAATGCAACGGTGCATCTTGCTCGCAATCTTCGTGCTCGCGGCCATGTCCGCGACGGCTCAGCCGAGCTACGCGTCCGTCGGTTGCACGACCGAACTCGCGAACTGCTACCAGCGGGCGGGGGGCGTCGACAGCTTCTGGTACCGGTGGGCAGCCGGACTCGACTGCGAGCTCGACTTCGTCGAATGCGCGCGCATCAAGCTGATTGGCGGCTAGACAGACCACACGCGACCGGGGATCGAGGCGATCCCCGGTCGCGCCACAGACCACGAGAGGAACGACGATGTCGGTGCATGCGATTCGTTCGATCGTCCTGGCAGCGGCTCTGGCCGGGTGCGCCCGTCACGGCAGCCCCGCGCTGTCATGGGAAGTCAAGTTCGGGCCGGTTCTGGGTAACGAGCTCATTGTCGGTCACGCGATCGCAGGACGGACTGCGTGGCTGGCGATGGGTGGCGACGCGCTCATCCAAGTCGATTTGGACTCAGCTCGGTTTACTCGCGCCGCGCTCCATCCGTTGCACGAGGACGAACACGTGTGGGGTCTGGCTCGGACGAACGCCGGCGAAATGTGGACGCTGATTGGGCGCACCACGTTGGCGCAGATTGAAGACGATGGGAGGATCGCCCGAAGAATTGCGCTGGATGAGCCTCACGTGGGTGTTTTTGGCGGCGGGAAGGAGCTTGTCTTCCAGATCATGAACCTCCATCCACCCGCCGCCGCATTGGAGGCCGGACCTCCGGGAGGTGCGACGCGACACTCGTGGAGCGGGATGCGAATCCGGGATCTACCCTTTACGAGGGGGGCGGTTGCTGCGCTCAACCTCGTATCGTGCGGTGCGACGGCGGGCGCGGTGATGCCCTGCTGGTTTCCCGATCAACCGTCGCTCACGTTGACTGACAGATCGGGGGCCTCGCGCGACCTTACGCTCGATGGATTGCCGGTCGTGGCACCCGAGCTGCTGCTGGCCTCCGACAACCCTCGTCGCCCCATTCGGGACGTGATGGTTACGGGGGCCAATGCCGTGTGGGTACTTGGGTCGGGAGAGTCACCGGGCGTTGAGGCGTCGGCGAGGCCTGGAGGATGGCTGCTGGCTCGGTACGATCTCGACGGGCGCCTGTTTCGCCGTGTGCAGTTGCCCGAGCCGGCGCGCTTGATCCTTGGCGTACGAGACGACACCTGCTTGCTTCTCGCGTGGGACGGACGGGTTGTTGAGGTGCGGCTGTGATTCGCGCCTCGTGCCTGCGATTTCTCTATGTGATCTCTCCGCCGGCGAGGTGGATGTATGCGGCCTTTGCCGCGAGCGTCCTCACCGGCAGCGCCACGCTCTGGCTGAACCCCGCAGATGTGGATTCGGCCTTCGGGAGCATCCTGCTTCTCCAGATGTTCTCCGCGTCCAGCGGATTCGCCGGATCGGCGGCTCGCGGCTATTTCGATCCGATCCTCGCCGGGGGACGATCGCGGAGCCGGGTCGCGATGGGGAGCCTCGTCGCGTCAACGGCGCCTGGTGGCGCAGCGTGGCTTCTGATCGTGCTCGTTGCCGCGGCGATGGGACGTGCCGGAACAGCTCTCACCCTCCATCGCTTTGTTGCGCTGATTCTGATTTCGACGATCGCGTGGGCTGGTGGTCTGGCGCTGCCCAGAATGGCAGCCGGCGGACTGTGGGCATTCGTCCTCCTGACCGCGGCGCTCTCTCGCGATGCAGTCGGCGGATACCTGGCGGTCGTGCAATCGCCGCCCGCTGGTGTGCAGGACGTGCTCGCGTCGGCGGCGGCGTTTGCCATCTGTCCGTATCTTCTGCTCGGGGAGTTCCCTGCAGCCAGGGATCCGATCGTCATCGGTGCCGATCTGTGCGTCGCCCTGACGGTCGCCTGGTCTGGCTTCCGGTACATAGACAGGCGCGAGTACAGCCTGGTGGAGCCTGTATGAAGGCCCGTGTTTCTCTCAACGGCATCGCGAAACAGTACGACGGGAAACGGGTGCTGTCCGACGTCACGTTCTCCGTCAGCACAGGGGAAGCGCTCGGCGTAATCGGACCAAATGGCGCGGGAAAGACGACGCTGTTGCGGATTGTCATGGGTCTTCTCCGAGCGGATGCCGGATGGGTGCGGCTCGATGGGGAGCCCGTGGCGTCGGCGCTCGCGCGCTTCCGGGCCGCCTATTTCGCCGGAGAATCGACGCTGGCGCCGGGGGTGTCTGCCCGAACATGGCGCAGCTTGTTCCACGATGCGGATGATCGAGGCGAGGCCCGGCCATTCCGGCTGCTGTCGCGAGGAACCCGTCAGTTGATCGGGCTAAAGACGATGTTCTCGGTCAGCGGGATACGTCTGTTCGTGCTCGACGAGCCGTGGGAGGGACTCGACCCCGATGCCTCGCGCTGGCTGACCGAGGCGATGCGTGCGCGCCGCGACGCAGGCGCCACGATTCTGGTGTCTTCGCATCGGCTCCACGATCTTGCGGGCGTGTGCGACCGGTATGTATTTCTGGACCGCGGGTTCGCAACGATCGTGACGGGCGAGGACGTTGCCAGGAACGGCGTGGTAACTGGCGACGGACTGCTTGCCGCATTCGACGTTGTAAGAGGCCGCGCACGATGAGATTCGTGCTCCTCGTTCTCCTGTCTCTTGCGACCCTAGTCGGTCAGGTACAGGCCGTTTCGGCGCAGGACGCGTCTCCACTCACGGTTGCCGAAGGGCCTCCGCGATTTCCAGGGCTCAACCCGTTGGCTGCAAGCACTGTCACCCTGCGATTCGACGGCGCGGTGCCGGCGGCGATTGAAGTCGTCCGGCTGGGCCGTGCAGCCGACGACCGCTCGTGGCACATGGCGGAGACAGTTCATGCGACCCCGTCAGCAGGCGATCTCGCGCTGAAGGGTCCGATCGGCATGGACACCCTCTTGCTGATTCGCGCGCCCGGGCATCCTGGCTACATCCTCGATGGCCCGTTTCGCTGGCCCACTCAGGCCGCGACCTACGTTGTCAGGACCGAGTGGCGAAAGACGATCCGCGGCAACTCAACCGGTTCCCATGCTTCGCTTACCTGGGTGGCAACAGACGATGGAGCTGTCGGAGGAACGTCATGTGAGTGGGTAGCCAAGACGACATGGGAATGCGTCGGCGTGCCGGTGAATGCCATAGGTGTCGTCGTCATGAATACGGCCGGCGAAGTGAGGTGCGGCATCCCGGGGGGCGTCTTGTCACCATCAGGCGTGGAGACGGCGAGGATTCGCGCCGCCGGATGGGGCCGCCTGGTCATCGCACAGACCGGTGCGGTCTCTCATTCGGCAGATGGCGTTCGGATCACTTCAAAGCGCACGCAAGTACCCCCGGCGCGCCCGTTGACGACGCGTGTGGAGGTGGTGCCGGATAGCAGAGTGCAGATCGATACGATAGCTGAGGGGGTAGCGTGGATTTCAGGATCCGGCGTGTCAGACGATGGGTGGATTGAGATTGGTGCGCACGATCGAGCAAGCGAGCGACTTGATTTACGGGAGGTGACCGAGGTTCCGCCGGAGTTGCCGCTGCGAGTGCAGTTGCAGCCGGCGGTTACGGTGTCGGGGCGAGTGCGCAATGCCGCCGATAGTCCCGCGTTCGACGCCGTCGTAACCTTGTACCGGTTCGCGCGGAGCGATCGAGACCGTGACAGGAAACCGCCTCTTCGAATCACCGTCGCCGAGACGCACGCGGATTCGGAGGGTGCGTTTCATTTCGACGATCTGTCCATCGAGCCTTACGAGGTCGTTGCAATGCATCCCGTGTTCGGCAGGGGCGTACGGCGAGTCACGCCTGACGGCCGCGACATCGACATTGCCCTGCGCTCGGCTGCGCAGGCGGTCGGCCGCGTGCTGAAGGACGGTTTACCTGCGGCTGCTGTCCGGGTCGTCGTTGTGCCGGACCTGGCGCAGTTCGCCGCGGCCGGCGACATTACCGAGCTTCGCGGCGGCGAGACGCAAACCGGCGAGGACGGCCGATTTGCGGTGACGCTTGCGTCGCGCGGATCGGGCGAGCTCCGTATCGGCGACGAGGGGGCAGGTGTCAAGCGCCTTTCGCTTGGGGTTGCCGAGAGACAGGCTGGGCTCATTGACGTGGGGGACATCGAGTTGAACGGTGGCGCGACGGTCACGTTGGTGTTTGAAGCGGCCGGGTCGTGCGAAATCCTGCTGAGCGGGCCGGCGGGGCGCACCGGTTTATCGGTCGTTCGCAGCGCGCGGATTGGCCCTGCGATGTTCCAGGCGGTGGTCCCGGAGCCGGGCCGATGGCATGCCGTTGCAGTCTGTGGCACAAAGGAACGCGCCGTGCTCCCGGCATGGCTTGATCTGTCTCCTTCGGCGCACGACGTCACGATTCGCCTCGCGTGGCCGCAATAGCGCACGCGTCCAACACCGTCGGACGATTGGCCGACGGTCTTTCCATTCAGCACCTATAGACACTGGGCTGACTCTCACCCTGCCAGGGAGACACTCGGTCGTAACCCTGTACCGCTTCCCGCCTTGACCCACCCCCGAGCCGCATAGTACCTTTTGAGGGTTCTGACCGCGTCGTTCCAGTCCCGTGCGCGCGTCCGTCGCGGTCCGCTCCACCACAACACTGTCCGAATCGATCCACTGCTGATGTCGCTGCCCGCGCCAGGCCCGCTCAGGAAAACCCCGCTCAACGCGCGCCATCGATCGCTTGGCGCCCGCATGGTCGAGTTCAGCGGCTGGGACATGCCCGTCGAATACTCCGGCATCGTCGACGAGCACATGGCCGTGCGCACGCGCGCGGGGTTGTTCGATGTCAGCCACATGGGGGAAATCGAGATCGCGGGGCGCGACGCGCTGAAGGCCGTCCAGCACATCACGTCGAACGACGCCTCCAGGCTCGCGACCAGCCAGATCCAGTACTCCGCGCTCACGACTCCGCAGGGCACCTTCGTGGACGACGTGCTCGTATACAAGCTCGCGGACGAGCACTACATGCTCGTCGTGAACGCGTCGAACATCGTCAAGGACTTTCACTGGATCACCGAGCACATCGAGGGGCAGGGTGATGCCGTTGCCGTGAACACGAGCTCCAGGTACGCCCTGCTTGCGATCCAGGGACCCGCGGCGCGCGATGTTCTGCAGACGTTGACAGGCGCGAACCTGGCGGAGGTCAAGTACTACTGGTTCACGACCGGCGAAGTCGCAGGTGTCCGCGCCACGATTTCGCGCACCGGCTACACCGGCGAGGATGGATTCGAAGTGTTCGTGCCTCCCGCATCCGCCGAGCGGGTCTGGGACGCGGTGCTCAACGCCGGCACGGCGGCAGGGGTCGTGCCCGCGGGGCTCGGCGCGCGCGACACCCTGCGGCTCGAAGCCGCAATGCGGCTGTACGGCAACGATATGGACGAAACAACGACCGTTGTCGAAGCGGATCTCGGGTGGATTGTCGGGTGGAAGAAGGCCGAGTTCCTTGGCTTCGACAGGCTGCAGCAGCAGAGGGCCGAGGGGCCACCGCGCAAACTCGTCGGATTTGAGATGCTCGATCGCGCGATCGCGCGGCACGGCTACGACGTGTACTGCGACGGCGCAAAAGCCGGCGTCGTCACGAGCGGCACACAGACGCCGTTTCTGAAGAAGGCCATCGGCATGGCGTACGTGCCGATCGATCGGACGGTGCCGGGCACCGAGTTCGACGTCGAGATCCGTGGCCGCCGCGTGCGGGCGACTGTCGTTCCGATGCCGTTTTACAAGCGCCAGAAATAGGAGCGAGCTTTAGTCCGCACGAGTCGCGCGGGCACTCAGTTCTGCAGGAAATCGCCCGTAGCACGGAACTTTAGATCCGCGAGGAGTTCAAATGTATCCACCCGATCTCAAATACACGAAGGACCACGAGTGGGTCCGGATCGCCGGATCCGAAGCGCGCGTCGGCATCACCGACTATGCGCAGAAGCAGCTCGGCGACGTCGTGTACCTCGAGTTCCCGGAAGTGGGACGCACCCTGAAGAAGGGCGAGGTCTTTGGAACGATCGAGTCGGTGAAAGCGGTGTCTGAACTTTACGCACCGGTCGGCGGGGAAGTGACCGAGGTCAACACCGCGCTGACCGCAAAGCCCGAGACCATCAACAAGGACCCGCACGGGTCGTGGATGATCGCCGTCAAGGTCGCCGATAGCAGCGAGGCGTCGGACCTGCTCGACGCCGCCAAATACACAGAACTGACCAAATAACTGAAACAACAAGCAGTAATGACCGAAGATATTCAGGGATCCTTTCAGACCAGGCACGTCGGACCGGACACGGCCGAGCGCGATGCGATGCTGCGCACGATCGGCGTTCCCTCACTCGATGCGCTCATCGACCAGACGATTCCATCTGGTATCCGGAGCACGACACTCGTCGACCTGCCGGAGGCCGACTCCGAGCACAGCTATCTCCGCCGTCTCGGCGGGATCGCCGCGCGCAACGTCGTCGCGCGCTCGTACATCGGGATGGGGTATTACGACTGCGTGACGCCCAGCGTCATCCTTCGCAACATGTTCGAGAATCCCGGCTGGTACACGCCCTATACGCCATACCAGGCTGAGATCGCGCAAGGCCGGCTCGAATCGCTGCTGAATTTTCAGACGGTCGTGAAGGATCTCACGGGCATGGACATCGCGACCGCGTCGCTCCTGGATGAGGGGACCGCGGCGGCCGAAGCGATGACGATGTTCCACCGGCTGCAGACGAAGAAGGCGGCGCCCGGCCAGGAAGCCGTGTTTCTGGTGTCGGATCGCTGTTTCCCTCAGACGATCGACATCGTTCGTGGTCGCGCCCAACCGCTCGATATCCGGCTCGAGATCGGAAGTCCCGCCGATCTGCCCATGGACAGGGCCTTCGGCTTGCTCTTGCAGTACCCGGACGATTGCGGCGAGGTCACGGACCTGCGGCCGGTCATCGAAAGGGCGCACGCGGCCGGTTTGCTGGTCGTCGTCGCGAGCGATCTGATGGCGCTGACGCTGCTGACGTCGCCCGGGGAGGTGGGCGCGGATGCGGCGGTCGGCAACTCACAGCGTTTCGGCGTCCCGCTCGGCTACGGCGGACCGCACGCCGCATTCTTCGCCACGCGCGAATCCTTCGTTCGTCAGGCGCCGGGACGCATCATCGGCATCTCGGTCGACGCGCATGGACGGCAAGCGTACCGGATGGCCCTGCAGACACGCGAGCAGCACATCCGCCGCGAGAAGGCGACGTCGAACATCTGCACGGCGCAGGCGCTCCTCGCGAACATTGCCGCGATGTATGCGGTATATCACGGGCCCGGGGGACTGCGCGCGATCGCGGAGCGGATTCACAGCCTGACCTCGTCGCTGGAATCCGCGGTTGTGGCACTCGGGTATCGCCAGACCAACAGCGCCTACTTCGACACGTTGCGTCTCGAGGGGGCGGACGTCGCCGCCGTCCGCAAGGCGGCCGGGGCTGCGAACATCAATTTCCGTTACACCGGCGACGCGATCGGGGTGTCACTCGATGAGACCACGACGGTCGACGATGTGAAGGACATTATTCGGGTGTTCGCGAGTGTCAAAGGAAGGGATGGCTCCGCCGCGATCAGGCGGGATGCGCCCTTTCGATTGAAGGCTCCATTATCGCTCCAGCGTTCGTCTCCATACCTGACGCATCCCGTTTTCAACACGCATCATTCGGAAACGAAGATGATGCGGTACATCCGCAGACTCGAGCGTAAAGACGTCGGGCTCGATACGTCGATGATTCCGCTCGGCTCGTGCACGATGAAGCTGAACGCCGCCTCGGAGATGCTGCCGGTGACGTGGCCGGCCTTCTCCAGGATGCATCCGTTCGCGCCGGTCGAGCAGGCGCAGGGTTACCGGCAGATCCTTGCCGAGCTCGAACAGGCGCTCTGCCGGATCACCGGGTTCGCCGCCGTGTCGCTCCAGCCGAACTCCGGCGCGCAGGGAGAGTTCGCCGGAATGATGACGATCCGGGCCTACCATCGCGATTGCGGGGAAGCCCGGCGCGACGTGGTGCTCATTCCGGCCTCCGCGCATGGCACCAATCCCGCCAGCGCGTCGATGGCCGGCTTGAGGGTCGTCGTCGTCGCGTGCGACAGCAACGGTTACATCGTGCTGGACGATCTGCGCACGAAGGCCGAGCAGCATCGTGAGACGCTGGCCTCGCTGATGGTCACCTATCCGTCGACGTACGGAGTCTTCGAGGAAGACATCAAGGAAATCTGCCGCGTCGTTCACGAAAACGGCGGTCAGGTGTACATGGACGGCGCGAATATGAATGCGCAGGTGGGGCTGACGAGTCCGGCCGCGATCGGCGCGGACGTCTGCCACCTCAACCTCCACAAGACGTTCGCGATTCCGCACGGTGGAGGAGGCCCGGGCATGGGGCCCATCGCTGTCGCCTCCCACCTCGCGCCGTATCTTCCGGGTCATGCCGTCGTAAAAGTCGGCGGCGCCAAGGCGATTCCCGCGGTTTCGGCGGCGCCATGGGGAAGCGCGAGCATCCTTGTTATTTCGTACGGCTACATCCGGATGCTCGGCGCCCGCGGCATGACCGACGCGACCCGTTACGCGATCCTGAACGCGAACTATTTGAAGGCGCGGCTGGAGAGCCACTACGACGTGCTCTACGCCAATCACAACGGCCGCGTCGCGCATGAGATGATTTTCGATCTTCGCCCGTTCAAGCACGGCGCCGGGCCGTCCGTGGACGAACAGGACGTCGCGAAGCGCCTGATGGACTACGGTTTCCACGCGCCCACGGTGTCGTTTCCTGTCGCGGGCACCATGATGATCGAGCCGACGGAGAGCGAGGCAAAAGACGAGCTCGATCGGTTCTGCGACGCGCTGATTGCGATTCGCGCCGAGATTCAGGCGGTCGTCGATGGGTCGGCGCATCCGAAGGACAACGTGCTGAAGAACGCTCCGCACACCGCGGATGAAGTCACGTCCGACGACTGGACGCATCCTTACACGCGGCAGCAGGCGGCGTTCCCCCTGCCGTACCTGCGCGACGGGAAGTTCTGGCCGGCCGTGGCGCGCATCGACAACCCATACGGCGATCGCAACCTGATTTGCTCATGCCCGCCGATGGAGGTCTACGAAGTAGTGGCCGCGAATTCGTAGCTGCGCTTTCCGCCGGCAGCCGCTGTAGAACCTGGTAGAACCCAGCAGAACCCTTCAGAGCGCTCTAGCCGACCTCGTACTTCTTCAGCGTCTCCGGATCCACCAGCGCCGCGGCCGGCTCGTCGAGATAGAGCGTCACATTCGGGTGGGTGCGAAGAATCGAGGCAGGCACGGCCGGACCGACCTTGCCTTCCAGCGTCGCCTTGACTGCGACGGCTTTCCTTGCGTCCGGCACGACGATCAGCATTTCACGAGCCTTCAGCATCTGCTGGACCGACATCGAGATCGCCGTGTCCGGCACGTCCTCGAACCGCGCGAACCATCCTTCGCCAACCTGTTGCCGGCGGCACGCCTCGTCGAGCTTGACCACGATATAGGGTTCGGTCGTTTCGAAGTCCGCGGGAGGGTCGTTGAACGCCAGGTGCCCGTTCTCGCCGATACCGGCAAACATCACGTCGACATCGTCCTCGGCCAGCGCACGCCCCACACGTGCCCGGACCTCGTCGAGGTTTCCTTCGCCATCGAGAAAGTGGTACGTCCCGAGACGCGTCGGGTCGATCAGCTTTTCTCGAAGGTATCGCCTGAAGCTGGCAGGATGGCTCTCCGGAATACCCGCATACTCGTCGAGATGAAAGAGCTCGACGCGCGGCCAGTCGATGCTCGTCGCAGAGGTCAGCGCCGCAAGGAAATCGAGCTGCGACGCGCCGGTCGCAACGACGATACGCGCTTTGCCGCGGCGGTCGATCGCACGGCGGATGCTGCCGGCGGCATGCGTGGCCGCCGCCGCGCCCATTGCACGACGGTTCTGGGCTATGCGGACATTCATTCGGTTCCTTCGCGCGTGGGGACTTTGAACAGAGACGCGGGAGTCCAGGAAGTGATCCGTTCCTGATTGAAAATCAAACTCCTGATCTCCTGATCTGCTGAAGAGTACTACCCGAGCAAGGCGTTCTTGCAGTACTCAAGGCTTTTCGCCATTTCGGCCATGCGATCGGACCCCTCAGGCACCGGATACTCGAACTCGATCGTCGCCTGGATGGGCCACTTGTTGTCGCGAATGGTCTGGAGGACTTCCTTGATCGGCGTATTTCCCTGACCGAACGGCACGTTCTTGTCGTCGAACGTCTTGTCCTTGACGTGTATGTGCGTGATGCGGTCGTGGTGCTGCTGGAGAAAAGGGACCGGCGAGGTTTTCTGGCCACCTACGAAGTGGCCGATATCGAGGTTCGCACCGTTGTACTGGGCGAAGCTGAAGGCCTCTTCCCACTGCGCCGGCCCTGTCGCGGTGTGCCCGTGGTAGCCGACCATCATCGTGTGCTTGTCGGCAAACTGTCCGACGCGCTTCGTCTGAGGTACATCGATCTCGCAGGAGATCGCGCGGGCGCCCAGGTTCTTCGCGAGATTGAACGCGTAGTCGAGCACATCATCCGGAAAGTTGTAGATTCCTTCGAATTTGACGATCTCGATCGCGACACCGGCCTCTTCCCATTTCCTGCGGAAGTCTTTCACCTTGCTCATGGGGACGCCTGCGCGCCATTTGCTCAGCTCTTCCGCGTTGGTCTTCTGTGCCGCCGCGTCGGGCGGTGGCGTGCCCCGGCCGCGCGGCGAAATCAGGTTCAACGGCACGCCGAGAAACTGTTCGACCGGCTGCGACCGCAGCTCGACCGCACTGACCCCGAGTTGGAGGCAGCGATCGAGCGTCTCGTCCCCCGACATCAGGTTGTTGCCGAAGCTATATGGCACGTTCAGGCCGACCTGCACGCCCGCCCATTTCGAGTTCGGCTTGCCGGCCGCGATCCCCGCATCTGATTTCAGCAGGATCCCGGCAGCGGGCACGGCTGCAAGCGCCAGCTTTCCCAGTTCACGCCTCGTGTACAACATGACTTCTCCTTGACCCGAAAGCAGCCCTGACCGTTCCTCACCGAAGGATACGCGAAGGCGGAAGAGCTGCGCCACACCTTACTTCAGCCGTGGACCGCGTGTGTCGTTTCGAAGACCATCAGGATACGCGGCGACTCCAGGCTCAGGTTCCATTCTCGTTCTGGGCGATAATAATCGGTGCGATAACGATCCTGGGACGCGGTATTTAAACCGCGCCCGCGACAGACCGTGCCTCATGTCGCCTTATGATGCCTAACAAGACCTCCGTCGCTCTGCTGCTCGTCCTGGCCGCTGTTGTGAGTGGCTACGCCTATCAGGCAACCCAGCCCTGGCCTCCCGGCCTTCAGAAAGTATCGGACGAATCGCCGGTGCTTTCGCCCGACGATGAGATGAAGACGTTCTTCATGCCGCCCGGCTATCACGTCGAACTGGTCGCCAGCGAGCCGATGATCGAGGAGCCCATCCTGATCGACTGGGATCCGGACGGCCGTATGTGGGTCATCGAGGAGCGCGGGTACATGCAGGACCTCCCCGCAACGAACGAACGGGAGCCGATCGGCCGTATCAGCGTTCTCGAAGACACGAACAACGACGGCAAGATGGATAAGAAAACCGTCTTCCTCGATGGCCTTGTCCTCCCGCGTGCCTTGAAGGTGCTCGACCACGGGGTGCTCATCGGCGAGCCGCCTCACCTATGGCTGGCGCGTGACACGAATGGGGACCTGAAAGCGGACACGAAAGAACTGGTCCTCGATACGTATGGGCAGGGGATGGGCAACATCGAGCACAACGCGAACAGCCTGACCTGGGCGCTCGACAACTGGATGTACTCCTCGGAGCACAACGGCTATCTCCGATTGAAAGACGGGAAGTTCGAGGCTCAGCCGACGCTTTCACGAGGTCAGTGGGGCGCGACACAAGACGATGCCGGGCGCATCTTTCGGAACACGAACGAAGCGGCGTTGTTCGTCGATCTGCTCCCCGCGCGGTACTTCATGCGCAATCCAAACCTGGTGCGGACGCGCGGCAGCTACGAATCGCTGCAGAACGACGCGGTCAACACCGTCTGGCCCGTGCGGCCGACCCGTGGCGTCAACCGCGGCTACCAGGATGGCATCCTCAGGCCTGACGGCCGGCTTGCTCATTTCACGTCGGTGTGCTCTCCGACGGTGTACCGCGGTGACCGCCTGCCCGCCGAGCTGTACGGCAACGTGTTCGTTGCGGAGCCTGCCGCAAATCTCGTGAGCCGACTCATCATCAGCGACGACGGCACGACGCTGCGCGCGAAGAAAGCCTACGCCGACGCTGAGTTCCTCGCGTCAACCGACGAGCGCTTCCGGCCAGCGTATCTGTCATCCGCCCCGGACGGCACGCTCTACATCGTCGATACTTATCACGGCATCATTCAGGACAAGGGGTTCATCACCGAGTACCTGCGCGATCAAATCCTTTCGCGCAAGCTCGATCGACCCACCGGACATGGGCGCATCTATCGCGTGGTGCACGACACAACGCGTCGCGATCGACTACCGGCGTTGTCCAGGGCCGCCCCGCAGCAGCTGGTCGAGACGCTGTCACATCCCAATGGATGGTGGCGGGACACGGCGCAACGCCTGCTCGTCGAGCGCGGCGACCGTTCGATTGCCAGGGCGCTGACGGATAAAGCGCAAGAGGCACCCGATTGGCGCACGCGCGTACACGCGCTCTGGACGCTCGACGGTCTGGACGGGATCGACCCCCCCACCGTGATGCACGCGCTCGAGGACTCATCGCGCGACGTACGGGTGTCGGCGCTGCAAATCGCGGATCGCTGGATCGGCCAGGCCGATCATCCCATTCAGGCCGCGGTGTTGAAGCGCGCGCAGGATCCGGATTGGGCCGTACGCCGGCAACTCGCGGCGACGCTCGGGGCGTTTCCACAGAGTTCGCCTGGCGAGACCGCGCTCGTGAACATCCTCGAACGCTTCGGTGACGACCCGCTGACGGTGGACGCCGCACTCAGCGGGCTGGCGGGTCGCGAAGGCGCAATCCTGGAGCGCGTGCTGCAGTCGCAGGCGCAGACACCCCAGCTGACGGCCGTCATCACCACATTGGCCGCGACAGTCGTCAAGGGCGGTCAGGACAAACCTGTCCAGGACCTATTGCAGGCCGTGGCCGAGGACAGGCGGCAGGCCTGGCAGCGTCAGGCGCTCGCCGCCGGCGCGGAAGTTGTGCTTCTGGGCACTCCGCTGCCTGGTGCCCCGGCGGCGCGCGGAACTGCCAATGCCGCTGCGGCGGCTAATACTGCCGCGGGTGGTCGCGGCGGACCCGGAGGGGCGAGAGCATTTCCCGATCAGCCTCCCGGCGCTGCAGCTAATGGCGCGGGCGCGGGACGTGGGACCGGGGGCGGCGGACGGGGACGCGGCGGCGGATCCCTCTCGCTGTCGCGGGAGCCGAGCTCGTTTGTCGCGCTGGCGGGCGCCGGCGGCGAGCTCGGACCACGCGCCACCAATCTGCTCGCGCGCATGAGCTGGCCCGGCAAACCACAGGTCGCCGGCGCTGCGGCGCCGATCGCTCCGCTCACACCGGCCGAGCAGCAGTGGTACAACGTGGGACAAACCGTCTACACGAGCCTTTGCATCGCATGCCACCAGGAAAACGGCCACGGCCAGGAGAAGCTCGCGCCCAGTCTCATGGGATCGCAGTTCGCGCTGGCCGCGCCTTCGATTCCGATTCGCATTCTGCTGCAGGGGAAAGAGGGGACCGTTGGTCTGATGCCGCCGCTCGGCGCCGGGCTGACCGATGAGCAGATTGCGGGTGCGCTGACGTACATTCGGCGTCAGTGGGGCAACGAGGCCTCAGCGGTTGATCCGAATACCGTGAAGGAAACGCGCGCGCTGACGGCGGGGCGCACGCGGCCGTGGACGAACGATGAACTTCTTGCGATTGGCAGCGGCGGGCGAGGCGGGCAAGCCGGGCCACGGTGAGCGACGCGACGACGTTCTTCGATCTGCAGGTCAACGGCTACGCCGGGGTTGACTTCAATCAGGACGGCCTGAAGGCGGACGACCTCCATCGCGCGTGCGAACGGCTCGACGCGGATGGCGTCGGAGGTTTTCTCGCGACGGTCATCACCGACGACCTCGAGGCCATGTGCCGCAGGCTCTCGACGCTCGCGGCCCTTCGCGAGCGCGATCCGCTCGCGCAGCGTCTCATTGCGGGATTTCACATCGAAGGACCGTTTTTGAACGAGACGGAAGGCTATCGCGGCGCGCATCCCCGCGACGCCATTCGGCCGGCCGGCCTCGATGCGATGACGCGGCTGCTCGATGCGGCCGCAGGACTCGCGCGGGTCGTGACGCTTGCGCCGGAGCGCGACGATCGCTTTGCTGTCACGCGAATGCTCGCGACCCGTGGGATCATCGCTTCCGCCGGCCACACCGATGCGACCCTCGACGAGCTTCGTGGCGCCATCGATGCGGGCCTCTCGATGTTCACGCACGTCGGCAACGGCTGCCCGATGCACATGCACCGTCACGACAACATCGTGCAGCGTGCGCTGAGCCTGGCCGACCGCCTGTGGTTGTGTTTCATCGCGGACGGCGCGCACGTGCCGTTTGTGGCGCTTGGCAACTATCTGCGGATCGCGGGGCAGGATCGCGTGGTCATTGTGAGCGACGCCATCGCGCCCGCGGGCCTGGGGCCGGGGCGTTACATGTTCGGCCGGTGGGATATCGTTGTCGACGACGACATGGTGCCACGGGCCCCGGATCGGTCGCACTTTGTCGGGTCCGGGATCACGATGAGGCAAAGCGCGGATAACCTGCGCCAGGTGCTGAAGCTTCCCGATGCCACGGTGCGACGACTGACGTATGACAATCCACGCTCCGCTATCGGGATCTGACGCAGGAGCGGACGGCACGATGGCTGAATCGCAGTTGACACCTGTGCGCGATGTTACGGAGAATCGCGGCCGGGTCGAAGACCCACGTCCCTTGTAAAGGCTGTTCATGCACACTCCAGCAATAGCTCACGGCGTACCTGCCAGGCGCGTTTTCGAAGGGGTGACTCCCTATCACTGGCTTGTCGTCATCATCGCGTCGGCTGGCTGGCTGTTCGACTGCATGGATCAGCGGCTCTTCATTCTTGGACGCGAATCCGCGCTGAAGGAGTTGTTGCAAAACGACCCCGTGGGGCTCGCGGCGATCAAGACGCACATCGGCTACGCGACCACGTCGATGATTCTCGGCTGGGCCACCGGCGGAATCATCTTCGGGATGATGAGCGACAAGATGGGCCGCGTGAAGACCATGGTCGCGACCCTCATCGTGTATTCCGGGTTCACGGGTCTTTCCGGTCTTGCCCACTCGTGGCTCGATTTCACGATTTACCGGTTTCTTGCGGGCGTCGGCATTGGAGGCATGTTCGGTGCGGCCACCACGCTCGTCGCCGAAAGCGTGCCGGCAGACTTTCGGGCGATGGCGCTGGGGTCGCTCCAGGCGCTGTCCGCACTAGGGAACATCATCGGATCGCTGCTCAGCCTGCAGATCCCGCCGGGGTCGCAGCACTTTCTCGGCGACTACGCGGGCTGGCGTGTGCTGTTTTTCGTCGGCATCGTCCCGGCGCTGCTGGTGGTTCCCATCATTCTTGTTCTCAAGGAACCGCAATCGTGGTTGAAGGCCAAGGCGGACGCGGCCGCCGGCGTGGGGCACAAGAACGTCGGCTCGCCGGCCGAGCTCTTTCGCGATCCTCGATGGCGCCGCAATACGATCGTGGGATTGTTCCTGGGCGTCTCGGGAATGATCGGGTTGTGGGGTATCGGATTTTTTTCGCCTGAATTGATTTCGACCGCGCTGAAGGGCGCGCCGCAGGATGTCGTGGACAGAGTGCGTGGGCTGGGCACCGCCTTCCAGGATGTCGGCTCGTTCCTCGGCATGATCACCTTCACGATGGTGGCCGCGTTCGTGAGCCGCAGGCTCGCGTTTCTCGGCGCGCTCCTGCTCAGCATGTTCGTGACGATGTTCGTCTTTCAGTCGCTGCATTCCGCGAGCGACGCGTACTGGATGCTGCCGATGATGGGATTTGCGCAGCTCGCAGTATTTGCCGGGTATTCCATCTACTTCCCCGAGCTCTTTCCGACGCGACTCCGCGGTACGGGAGTGGGTTTCTGTTACAACACCGTGCGTTACCTGGCGGCCCCTGCGCCGATTCTCTTCGGCTATCTCGCCACGCTCATGACGTTTCGATCGGCCGCCGTGCTCATGTCCACGATCTATCTCGTGGGCGTAGTCGCGCTTATCTGGGCGCCGGAGACGCAAGGGAAGCCGCTGCCGGAAGACTAGGAAGAATTGCTGATTGCTGATTGCTGATTGACGCAAGCGGAGAATCAGCATCTACATCAAGAAATCAGCAATCAGCAATCGATAATCAGCAATGACGATGACGATACCTATAGGCGCCATTACCGACGAGTTCTCACTCGACATCGACGCCGCGCTCGATGCCATGTCACCCCTCGGCATGACCATCGCGGAGCTTCGCCTCATCGGCAACCGCAACATCATCGATTTGACGGACGAGGAGGTCGCGGGAATCCGCACGCGCGTCGAGCGGCACGGGATGCGGGTGCTGAGCATCGCATCGCCCGTGCTGAAGTGCGTGCTACCCGACGGCCCGCCGCTCGACCAGCGCTTTCAGCAGGACGTCTTTGGATCGGCGTACACGATCGCGGATCAGCCGCGGCTCGCCAAGCGTGCCATGGAGATTGCAGAAATAGCTGGCGCGAAGTTCATCCGCGTCTTCTCCTACTGGCGGACGACCGCGCCGGAGCGATCCCACGACAGGATCGTCGCCGCGCTGCGTGAACTGGCGGATCAGGCCGCGGAGCGAGGGCTGATCATCGGGCTCGAGAACGAGCATGCCTGTAATGTCGCCACCGGCGCTGAAGCGGGCCGGATCCTCGCCGCGCTCGATCATCCGGCGCTCACGTCGATCTGGGATCCCGCAAACGCCTTCATCCTCGGGGAAACGCCGTTCCCGGACGGCTATGCGAAACTGCCCGCCGCGCGCGTGGCGCACGTACACGCGAAGGATTGTGTCATCAATGGCCACACGCCCACGTGGGGACCGCTCGGCGAGATGGACGTGGACTGGAAGGGTCAGATCGCCGCGTTGAAGCGCGACGGATACGCAGGAGCCATCAGCCTTGAAACCCACTGGCGCGGGACAGACGGCGACAGGCTGAAGGCGAGCGTCGTCTGCGGGCGGAACCTGCGCAAACTGGTAGAAAAAGAGTCCTAGAGCGAGGCTGCGCCTCAGATCATCGAGGCTCCGCCTCGCTAGGCCGCATGCTCGATCATGCGCCGCTGACGCGGGGACCTCTAGGCCAGGGCCCCGGCACTATCGCGGCGGTCCCACGAGCGCGCGGGTCAACGACCGCGCCCGCTTTCTATAGCCCTCCAGGAGCTTCACCGTCACCGGGCCGGGCTTGCCGTTGCCAATCACGCGATCGTCTATTCGCGTGACGGGACTCAGCTCTCGCGTTGTGCTGGTGATGAAGGCTTCGTCCGCGTCCTCGAGGTCCCTTGGAAAGAGCGTCTCGCTGCGCACCTCGATGCCGACATCCTGACCGACCTCGAAGAGAAAGGACCGTGTGAGCCCTTCGAGCAGGCCCGCGTCCGTTGCCGGCGTCAGCGCGACACCTTCGCGCACGATGAAGAAGTTCGCCTGGGAGCACTCCGAGAGCTCGCCGCGATAGTTGCACATGAGCCCTTCCTCGGCCCCACGCCGATATGCTTCCTGCATCGCCAGCGCGTTGTTCAGGAGGTTGTTCGACTTGATGATGGGGTTGACCGATCCGGGATGGTTCCGCAGAATCGGCACGAGTGCGATCCGGATACCGTCGCTGAACACGCGGGCCGGCGGCTCCTCGAGCGGCTTGACGATAATGACGAGCGATGGAACCGGCGTCGCGCTGATGTCGTACGTCAGCTCGCCGACCCCGCGCGTCAGGAGGACCCGGATGTACGCTTCCTCCATGTTGCCGGCGGCCGCCATGGTGTCGCCGATCCACGTGCCGAGGCTTTCGTCGCTGAACGGCACGTCGAGTTGCAGGTAACCCGCCGACGCGCGCAGCCGCCGCAGGTGCCGATCGTAGAGAAAGGGCACGCGGTTATACGTGCGCAGCGTTTCGTACACGCCCTCGCCGTACAGGAACCCATGATCGTAGACCGGGATGGAGGCGTCCTCAGCCCGCGCGATCGTGCCGTTGACGTATACCGCACCACGAATTGGCATGAGAGGGGAGTCCTGGCTCAGATCGGAGAGGACGAAGAGAACGGAGAAGATTCACAACGGAGGAGCGATGGCAACGGAGACGAACGGAGAAGGCACTCCCCGGTCGTGCGCCGGCCTGCGGCCGGCGCTGTGGTGGGCAAACGCATCGCGAAGGCAAGCCGCTTGTGACCTATGCGCGGCTTGTCTTCACGATGCGTCTGCCACCAGACCGTGCGAAGCGCGGCACGACCGCCGCGTTTTCTTCGTTCGTCTTCGTTCACTCCGTTTCTTCGCTGTGAATCTTCTCCGTTCCCTCCGTGACCTCCATGGCTTCGTTGACGAAGTCTAGCACAAGCAGTACGCTCGATTTTCGATGCGCGTGCTCAACACTCAACAGATGCGCGAGGCCGATCGGCGCACGATCGACGACATCGGGATCCCGGCCATCGTGCTGATGGAGAATGCCGGACGTCAGGCTGTCGCGGCCATGGAAGCGGCATTCGACGATCTCGCGACGAGCCACGTCGGCGTGTTGTGCGGCCGCGGCAACAACGGCGGTGATGGGTTCGTGATCGCCCGCACGCTCGTGCAGCGCGGCGTCGAGACGTCGGTGTTTCTGCTGGGAAGTGTGGCCGACGTGCGCGGCGATGCGCGCACGAATCTCGAAGTCCTCGGCCGCATCGGGCTGACGGTGGTCGAAATCACGAATGCGCAGGAGTGGGAGCTGCATTTCAGCGAGATCTCGCGCTGCGAGCTGCTCGTCGACGCCATCCTCGGCACCGGTTTTCATGGACAACTGAGCGGTCTGCTCGAGACCGTCGTCGCCGACGTGAACGGCCTCGGCGTGCCGGTGGTCGCGATCGATCTCCCGACCGGCGTCTCCGCCGATACGGCGGAGGTGGAGGGGGAGGCGATCGAGGCGTCGATGACCGTGACCCTCGCGGCGCCGAAGATCTCGCTCATCCTGCCGCCGGCGGATTCGCACAGCGGCGATCTCGTCATCGCGGACATCGGCATCCCGCTGCCTCTGCTCGACGAGGTCGAGGGGCCGTACCTCGAGCTGTTGACCCGCGAGCGGATGCGCGATCTGGTGCCCGCGCGCGCGGCTGATTCTCACAAAGGCGACTTCGGCCGCGTGCTCGTTGTCGCCGGGTCGCTCGGGCGGTCGGGCGCGGCGCATCTCGCGGCGCTCGGTGCGCTGCGCTCGGGCGCGGGGCTCGTCACCATCGCGACACCGAAATCGTGCCTGCCCATTGTGGCGGCCATGGCGCCCGAATACATGACGGAAGGGCTTGAGGAAACCACGTCGGGCACCGTCGACTATGCCGCGCTCGATCGGGTCCTCGAGTTCAAGGCGGACGTCATCGCCCTTGGTCCCGGTCTTGGTCAGTCTCCGGGCACCGCGGCTTTCGTGCACGGCCTGCTCGAGCGCGCCGGCGTTCCGCTGGTCCTCGACGCCGACGCGCTCAATGCGTTCAGCGGCGATCCGGATCGGCTCATGGGACGCGACGGCGTGGACGTGGTGATCACGCCGCATCCCGGCGAGATGGCCCGGTTGCTCAACACCAGCGTCGAAGCCGTGCAGCACGATCGCCTGCGCCACGCAACCGAGTTCGCCGCGCGCCATCGCGTCCACGTCGTGCTCAAAGGTCACCGCACGATCATTGCCGGCCCGGACAACCGGGCATTCATCAACTTGACCGGCAACTCCGGGATGGCGACCGGTGGTACAGGCGACATTCTCACCGGAATGATTGCCGCCTGGTTCGGCCAGCTGCTCGACGCCGAGGCGGCGTGCAAACTGGCCGTCTACCTGCACGGTGCGGCCGGGGACCTGGCGGAGGCTGACGAAGGAGATGTCGCGCTCGTCGCGGGTGATGTCGCCGCCCGGCTTGGCGACGCCGTGATGGAGCTGACCGCGAGACGGCGGCCCAAACGGCCCGCGGAGTAGCACGCTTCCCGTGAGCGACGCGCAGACGATGGTCACCGGGACCGAGGAGGAGACGTCAGCGGCGGGGGAGCGCCTCGCCGGGCAGATCAACGGCGGCGACGTCGTACTCCTGTACGGGGATCTCGGGTCGGGCAAGACTGCTTTCGTCCGCGGGCTGGCGCGCGGCCTCGGCGCATCCCCCGACGACGTGTCGAGTCCGACGTTCACACTCGTGCAGGAGTATCACGGCCGTGTCACCCTGCATCATGTCGATCTGTATCGTTTGAAGGAGATCGAAGTCGGCGACCTCGGCTTGGATGAGTTGACGTCGGAACGGACGGTCGTGGCCGTCGAGTGGGCCGAACGGTGGGGGGATGCCCCTCCCCGCGCGTGGGTGGTCCGGATCTCGAGCGAGGGGGAGGATCAGCGCCGGATTTCAATTGTTCCGCCTTCCGCCTGAGGCGGAGGGGGTCCGGGATCCGGAGTACGGGCACCTATTCAACGCGATAATTCGGCGCCTCCTTCGTAATAATGACGTCGTGCACGTGCCCTTCCCGATGGCCCGCCGGGGTCACCCGAATGAGCCGCGCATCGCGCTGCAGCGACGGAATGTCGGGGCTGCCGCAGTAGCCCATGCCCGCTCGCAAGCCGCCGACCAGCTGGTGGATCATCGCAGCGACGCTGCCCTTGTGCGCGACCCGCCCTTCGATGCCTTCCGGTACGAGCTTCTCGCTCGCTTCGGGATTCGCGTCGAGATCGAATTCATCCTGGAAGTAGCGGTCGCGGCTGCCGCGCCGCATGGCGCCGATCGATCCCATGCCGCGGTACTCTTTGAAGCTGCGGCCCTGATAGAGGATCATCTCGCCCGGACTTTCGTCGGTGCCCGCAAAGAGGCTCCCTATCATGATCGCGCTCGCGCCGACCGCCACCGCCTTCGTGATGTCGCCCGAATAGCGAATTCCACCGTCCGCGATGATGGGCACCTTGTGGGGCGCTGCCGCGCGCGCGCACTCGGCCACCGCCGTAATCATGGGCACGCCGATCCCCGCCACAATCCGCGTCGTGCAGATGGAGCCTGCGCCGATCCCGACCTTGACGGCATCGACCCCGAGCGCGATGAGCGCCTCGGTCGCGTCACCGGTCGCGACATTGCCGGCAACGAGATCGACGTCCGCATATTGTCTCCGTATCCGCTGCACCATGTCGAGGACTCCCTGCGAATGGCCGTGGGCGGTGTCGATGACGAGCACGTCGACGTGGGCCGCCACGAGCGCCTCCGCCCGGGCGAGCGCGTCTTTGCCGACGCCGATCGCCGCGCCGACGCGGAGCCGCCCGATGCTGTCCTTGCACGCGTTCGGATAATTCACCCGCTTCTGGATGTCCTTGACGGTGATGAGCCCCTTCAACATGTAGCGGTCGTCGACGACCAGCAGCTTTTCGACCTTGTGCCGGTGCAGGATCTCGCGGGCTTGCTCGAGGGTCGTCCCGACCGGGACGGTGAAGAGCGGGTCGTGCGTCATGATGTCGGCGATCGGGCGGTCGAGGTTCGTTTCGAATCGCAAATCGCGGTTCGTGAGGATGCCGACGAGCCGTCCTTCCTTGTTCCCGTCTTCGGTGATCGGCACCCCTGAGATCCGGTACTTCTTCATCAGGTCGAGCGCTTCGTGGATCCGGTTTTTCGGTGACAGCGTGATCGGGTTGACGATCATGCCGCTCTCGGATCGCTTGACGCGATCGACCTCGGAGGCCTGTTCCTCGACCGTGAGGTTTTTGTGGATGATCCCGATGCCCCCCTGCTGCGCCATCGCGATCGCCAAACGCGATTCGGTGACGGTATCCATCGCGGCGCTGAGGAGCGGCACGTTGATGCGGATGTTCCGCGTGATCCGCGACGTGACATCCACCGCGCTCGGCAGCACGTCGGAATGCCGCGGCACCAGCAGCACATCGTCGAATGTCAGCGCCGTCGCGAGGCCGATGGCAATCTGATCGGTGTTGAGGATGTCGGTTCGCGTTTCCATTGAGCAGCTCACCTGTAAAAAAGGCCGACATACGTCGGCCTTGATCGTTCTGATGCGTGGCGGTCTGGTCTTTCCGAACCGCGAACCGCGAATCGGGAGCCGCGGGTTTTGTCAGGCTCCATGGCACTTCTTGTACTTCTTCCCGCTGCCGCAGGGGCAGGGATCGTTGCGTCCGACCTTCTTCTCGTCGCGCTTCACCTGCTTGATCACGTCGTCTCCGCCGGTTCGGGCAGGACGTGGCGGCGCCTGGCCGCCCGTGTTGCCGCGGATCGCGCCAAACGGCGAGGGGGGAGGCGCCGTTTGAGGAGAGCTCAGCGTGATCTGCTGGGGCGGCCGCCGTGGCCCGGCCGGACGAATCGGGGCAGCTGTCCCCGCGGCATCGTCGCCCGCAACGGGCGTGAGCCGCCACAGGTATCGCACGATCTCTTCCTCGACGCGATCCTTCATCGCCTGGAAGAGCGCGAAGCTTTCCTTCTTGTACTCGACGAGCGGATCGCGCTGGCCGTAGCCACGCAGCCCGATCCCTTCCTTCAGGTGATCGAGGCTGTAGAGGTGATCCTTCCACTGCGCGTCGACAATCTGCAGCATGATGTCGCGCTCGACACGACGCAGAATGTCGGTCGGGACCAGCGCCTCTTTCGTTTCGTACTTCTGAAGGAGAGGCGCCCAGAGCGCGTCGGTGATCTCCTCCGGACGCATCCCTTCGAGGTCCACGCCGTCGAGCTCCGCCGGATCGATGCCGTAGATTTCACCGACCGCCTGCTTCATGGCATCGATGTCGCGCTCTTCGGGATCGACTTCCGGGCCCGTATACGTGTCGACGGTGCTGTCCAGCAACTCCTCCGCGAGTGTCATCAGATACTCGCGGCTTTCGACCGACTCCTCGTCGGTGATGTGAATCCGCCCCTCGAGCAGCTCCCGGCGCAGCGCGTAGATGCTCTCGCGCTGCTTGTTCATGACGTCGTCGTACTCGAGGAGGTGCTTGCGGACGGAGAAGTTCTGCGCCTCGACCTGCTTCTGCGCGCGCGCGATCGCGTTGGTCACCATCTTGTGTTCGATGGGGACGCCTTCTTCCATCCCGAGCCGCTGCATCAGGCCGGAGATGCGGTCCGACCCGAAGATGCGCATCAGGTCGTCTTCGAGCGAGAGATAGAAGCGGGATGCGCCGGGGTCGCCCTGGCGCCCGGAACGGCCGCGGAGCTGGTTGTCGATGCGGCGCGACTCGTGGCGCTCCGTGCCGACGATGAAGAGGCCGCCCTGCTCGAGGACCTTCTCTTTGTCCTGGCCGGCCGCAGCCCGGAGATCGGCGAGAAGCTTCGCGTACTCCTCTTCGCTGCCCAGCTGGTTGCGCTGCTGCTCGGCCATGGCCTCGGGATTTCAGCCGAGCCCGATGTCCGTGCCGCGGCCCGCCAGGTTCGTTGCGATCGAGACCGCGCCCGGCCGGCCGGCCAGCGCGACGATCTCGGCTTCTTTCTCG
>JBBQEJ010000033.1:0-38944 GCA_038320555.1 Vicinamibacterales bacterium
GCATAGGTCGTCGCCTCGGATAGTCTCGAATCGATCAGCGGTATCCGATCCAGCATGAAATATCTACCATCCGAAGACGAAATCCGATCACAGCTTCGCGAGTTAACGACGAAGACACGCCGGTTGCGTACGGACCTTCAGGGGCTCATCAACGACCGTGGCCATTCAGGCTCGGCGTTTTCGTGCGATCGTCGCCTGGGCGCCAACCCGGCACCATCGCAGGGAACGGATCAGCCGCCCAGCTCTGACCTCAATAACCAGCCAGTCGCGTCGAAACGCACGAAAGCCCGCAAGCGCCGGTAATCTCAGCCACGCGTCACCCGTGTCGGTAAATGCCCTACACTAAGCGCCGGATGTTGTACGTCGATGCGGTGGGGACTCTTTCGCTCGTCTTCTCGATCACGGTACGTAATGCCCAGGTGTCGTCTCTGGGCCGGAACCTGCCGTCCCGCTGGGGTTTAGCCTCGGGGTTCGGTATAATCTACAAGCCCGGAGTAGGGTTAATGTCCGCGTACCGCCGGGCGTGGAGGCTGCGTGCGCTCGCTCCTCGTGTCCTTTCTTCTTCTATTCTCGCTTGCCGTTGCGGGCTCCGCGCAGAGGGCCCCGCAGGGAGCGCTGCCCCCTGTGCCTCCGCTCCCGCCGGCACCGCAGTCCGCTCAGCCGCCGAAAGCAACCACCGAAGGCTTCGACTCGCTTGTCCGCCCGTTCGTCGCGGAGAACTGCGTCCCGTGCCACGGATATAAGAAGCAGAAGAACGGGCTCAACCTCGAGTCCTTCGAATCGGCCGCCTCGTTGACCGACGATCACGATCGGTGGGCGGAGGTCGTCCGAAAGCTTCGCGCCCGCGAAATGCCCCCCGAAGAGGAGCCGCAGCCGCCCGAGCACAAGCGGCAGGCGGTGGCCGGGTGGCTCGCACGGGAACTCGAACACATTGACAAGATCACCCCCCCGGATCCCGGCCGCGTAACCGCGCGCCGTTTGAACCGTAGCGAATACAACAACACGATCCGCGATCTCCTCGGCGTCGACGTGCATCCGGCCGACGACTTTCCGCAGGACGATGCGGGATACGGGTTCGACAATATTGCGGACGTGCTGTCGCTGTCGCCGGTGTTGATGGAGAAGTACGTATCGGCGGCGGAGAAAGTATCGCGGGTCGCACTCTTCGGTCCGCCGACCCTGAAACCGACGCTGACGCGGCTCCGCTCGGACGGCCGCAAGGTGCGGGACGCGCGGACCGCTCCCGACAGCTACGATCTGACCGGTCTCAGCATGCCGAACGCTTTTCAGGCGGTGCATCGCGTGCCGGTCGACGGGGAGTACGTCATCCGCGTTGCGTTGGCCGGCCTGCGTCCCTCGGGATCGGAGCCCATCGCGGTCACGCTCTGGGTGGATGAGCACGAGGTGCAGACGATCCCCCACGACCAGGAACGCGCCGCCTCGTTCAATGATGACCGTCAGGATTTCGGCGGCCACACGGTCGAGTTCAAGCTGCGCCTCGCCGCCGGCGATCGCCGCATTGCCGTAGCGATTCCGCGCATTTTTGAAGGGTTGCCCTCCCGCTTCAACGGTCCGACTCCGTCCACCCGTCTGGCGCCGCCTCCGCGCCAGTTCAAAGCGCCGCCAACCGCGACACCTGAGCGCCTCACGCAGCTGCGCAAGCAGTTCGACGATACGCAGGCCGAGCTCGAGAAAATCCCGATGAACGGCGTCCGGGTGAATACCGTGGACGTCGGCGGCCCGTACTCGCAGACGACCGGCCCCTCGCGCGCCAGCCTGCAGAAGATCTACACGTGCGGTCACCCTGCCAACGGCGCCCACACGGCCATGTGCGCGCGCCGCATCGTGACCAGTCTCGCGCGCCGGGCATTCCGCCGTCCGGTCACCGCCCGGGAGTTGGACAGTTACGTCGAACTCGTGACGCGGGCCCAACAGCAGGAGGGATCGCTCGACGAAGGGCTCGCGGTCGGGATTCAGGCCATTCTGGTATCGCCCGATTTCCTGTTCCGCATCGAGCGCGATCGCACGAACGCGGGCGCAAAGGCCGCGCATTACCCGATTTCCCAGCACGAACTGGCGACGCGGCTGTCGTATTTCCTGTGGTCGAGCATGCCGGACACGCAGTTGCGGCGCGCGGCCGACATGGGGACGCTCCGCAACCCGCGCGTGCTCTCGGCCGAAGTTCGGCGCATGCTCAAGGATCCGAAGTCGCATGCGCTCGCGGAGAATTTCGGCGGACAGTGGCTGCAGTTTCGCGCGCTAGAATCCGTGACGCGCGATCGCGACCGCTTCCCGGACTTCGAGGATTACCTGCGGCTCTCCATGCGGCGCGAGACCGAGCTCTTCATCGAGGACATCATCCGGCAGGATCGCAAGGTCCTCGACTTCATCGACGGCCGGTATTCGTTCCTCAACGAACGCCTCGCGCGGCATTACGGCGTCCCGAATGTATCGGGGCCCAGCTTCCGGCGCGTGGATCTGAGCGACACGCCACGCGGCGGTGTGCTCACGCAGGGAAGCGTCCTCACCGTCTCGTCGTACGCGACACGCACGTCGCCGGTCTTGCGCGGACGATGGGTGCTCGACAACTTGCTCGACGCGCCCCCGCCGGAGCCCCCGCCCGACGTGCCGAACCTCAAGGAAGAGGAGATTGGATCTGCGGCCTCGATGCGTGAGCAACTCGAGCTGCATCGCAAGGATCCGACGTGCGCGTCGTGCCATCGCCGGATGGATCCGCTCGGCTTCGGCCTCGAAAACTTCGATGCGGTCGGAGCCTGGAGAACACTCGACGGGAAGTTTCCCATCGATGCCACCGGAACCCTGCCGGACGGCCGCACCTTCAATGGACCAGAGGAGCTGCGGTCGATCCTGAAGGCCGACCACCAGGCCTTCGAACACTGCCTGACGGCCAAGCTGCTGACCTACGCGCTGGGCCGGGGCCTGGAACGTTACGACAAGAGAACGGTCAGTGGTATCGTCAGCCGGCTGCCCGAGCGCGAATACCGGTTTTCGGGTCTTATTCTGGAGATCGTCAACAGCCTCCCCTTCCAGTCGCGAAGGAGTGCGAGCACGCCATGATTGTTACGCGCAGACATTTGCCTCGACGCAGCTTTCTGAAAGGCATGGGCGCCGTGATCGCGCTCCCCATGTTCGATGCGATGACTCCGGCCTTCGCGGCGTCGGCGCGCGCCCAGGCCCGGCCGGTTCGCCTGGGGTTTACGTACGTGCCTAACGGCATCACGATGCCCGACTGGACACCCACGGGGGTGGGAGAGGCATTCGAGTTCTCGCGCGTGATGAAGCCGCTCGCGCCTTTCAGGAAGGACATGCTGGTCCTCTCGGGCCTGGGGCATCGCAACGGGAACGCGCTCGGCGACGGGCCCGGCGACCATGCTCGCGCGGCCGCTTCGTACCTGACCGGCGTGCACCCGAGGAAGACCGCCGGCGCCGACATCCAGAACGGTGTTTCCGTCGATCAGATCGCCGCGCAGCATCTGGGGGACGAAACGCGGTTCGCCTCGCTCGAGCTCGGGTGCGACGACTCGCGCACAATCGGCAACTGTGACTCCGGCTATTCGTGCGCCTATACGAACAGCCTCGCGTGGCGCGGTCCCACGACGCCGATGCCTCCCGAAACGAATCCGCGTCTGGTGTTCGAGCGGTTGTTCGGCGATATCGATACGAGCGTCCCGCCCGAGGTGCGCGCCCGACGGTTGTTGTACCGCCGCAGCATTCTCGATCTGGTCAACGAGCGCACATCGAGGCTTGCCGCCGGCCTTGGCCCGAACGATCGTCGCAAGCTCGACGAATATCTCACGTCCATCCGGGAGATCGAGCAGCGCATCGAAAAGGCCGAGAAGGATATGACGGGACTCACGCCGTCGATCGACAAGCCGACGGGTGTTCCCGTCCTGTATGCGGACTACGTCAACCTGATGTTCGACCTCCAACTCATCGCGTTCCAGACCGAGACGACGCGCATCGTCACGATGATGATGGGACGCGAAGGCAGCATGCGGACGTACCCGGAGATCGACGTGCCGGACCCGCATCATCCCTTGACCCATCATCGCGGCAATCCCGAGTGGATCGAGCGGGTGACGAAGGTCAACACGCTTCACATGGAGCTCTTTGCCGGGTTCATCGCCAAGCTCAAGGCCACCCCCGACGGAGACGGCACGCTCCTCGATCACTCGATCATCGTCTACGGCAGCGGGTTGAGCGACGGCAACCGGCACACGCATGAAGACCTGCCGGTGGCGATCGTCGGCCACGGCGGCGACTTCCGCCTCGGCAGCCATATCGTCTACCCGAAGGGCACGCCGATGACGAACCTGTACCTCACGCTCCTCGACCGCATGGGTGTGCAGCAGGAAACGATCGGCGACAGTACGGGCCGGATCGATCATCTGACGGACCTTTAATCCTTGCTCCTCAACAGGAGGAACGAGAGGAACGAGAGTTTTCTTGGGATCGAAACCTATAGGCTCCCGTCCTCTCGTAACTCTTGTTCAAGTCTGTCTTATTGAGCCTGATCCCAACAGAACTGCCGGTCGCCTCCGGACCCATGCCGCGCGTTTTCCTCGAAGTCATCGTCCAGACGCTCGACGACGCACGCGCGGCGGCCGAAGGCGGGGCTGACCGGATCGAAATCGTCCGCGCTATTGGAAGCGGCGGGCTGACGCCGCCGCTCACCCTCGTCACAGCCATCGCCGCGGAGGTCACGCTTCCGCTGCGTGTCATGGTCCGCGAGAACTCCGGGTACGAGACTGATCGGCACGAGGTGCATGCGTTGCAGCGTGCGGCGGCTGCCTTCGCCGGCATTGGTGTGGACGGCCTGGTTGCAGGATTCTCGAAGCAGGGCGCTCTTTCAGTCCCCGACCTGTCGGTCGTGCTCGACGCGGCGCCGGGCGTTCCCGTGACGTTCCACCGCGCGTTCGACTCGCTCTCCGATCCGCTGGGAGCCATCGACCTGCTTGCCCGACTCCCGCAGGTAGACGGCGTCCTGACGCGCGGTGGGGAAGGTCACCCGGAGACCCGGTGCGCGCGGCTTCGCGAGTATTCCGCGCGCGCCGGCGCGCGGTTGGCGATCATGGCAGGGGGCGGCGTGGACGAGGAGGCGTTTGCGCTGTTCGCGAAGGCCGGGTGCGTGCGCGAGATCCACGTCGGCCGCGCGGCGCGAGATGGAAGGAATCCGGAAGGTCCCGTCACCGCCGCGAGCGTGCGGCGGCTCCGGGACCTTGCCGATATGTACGCCTAGCTCTGCTCGCTCGTTAGAACTTCACCTTCACGCCCAGCTGCAACTGTCGCTCTACGGTGCCGCACAGCGAGCAGGATGGGCTGGAGAGCATCGCCGAGATCGTGCCAACGGCGGCATTGCCGATCGTCGTGTTCGGATTGGCGAACTGCGGGTGATTGAGCAGGTTGAACGCCTCGAGGCGAATCTCGGACGCATAGCGTCCGATTTTCATGTCTTGGTGAGCGAGGCGTCGATGTTGAACGAGCCGGGCCCCCGGATGATCCCGCGGCCCGCGTTGCCGAAGGTGCCGGTAATGTCGGTCGGCGGAACGAAGCAGGACGTGTCGAACCACCGGTCGATTGTCGGATTGGCGCGTACGAGCGTTTTGCCGGTGCCGTTCACATCGTACGCGAAGCCGAAGCGCGGACCGATGTCCCGCTTCGAGTACGTCTGCAGGTACCGGCCGACCTTGACGCCCTGGATGGCCGCGCCGTCTGATGCCACGACGAACTGTCCGGTCGTGATGTCGAAATTGGACTGACGGTCGTCGATCTCGGTCCAGGGCGGGTAGACATCCCAGCGCATGCCGAGGTGGGCGTCTCGAGACCTGGCGCTCCGGAAATGACGCGGCGTGATAGCATCCGCGCGTGCCGGCTGAAGACCTCGGATACATCCCCGCACCTTCGGCATTTCGTCGGAAGATCCTGCCCGCACTGGCCAGTGCCCTCGCGCTTTCCGTCGCGCTGACCCCCGCGCAAACCGCCTGGCAGTCACCCTCCGGCAGGGACTTCCCGACCGTCGGAGCCAACCTGGCGAACCAGCGATATTCGGCCTTGAAAAGGATTACAAAGGGCAACATCGCCACTCTGGGCGGAGCCTGGACGATCCACCTCGAGGACGGCAAGTCGCCCGGGGCGATGCAGGCGACGCCGGTGGTCGTCGGCGGCGTCATGTTCATCGCCTCTGGATCCGGCAACATCTTCGCGCTCGATGGCGCGACCGGCGCGATCAAATGGAAGTACGAAAGCACGCTCGGCGGCAGTTACCGCGGGGTGGCGGTTGGGCAGGGCGCGGTGTTTTCGGGACAGCGCGACAATAGTCTGATCGCTCTCGATCAGCGGACCGGCGAACTGCTATGGAAGGCGCGCCTCGCGGATCCGGCGCGCGGGTTCACGAGCGCGCCGGCGATTTACCACGACGGACTCGTGTACATCGGTGTCGGTGGAGGGGAAGGCGGCGTCCGCGGGCAGTTCGGTGCGTACGATGCGAAGACCGGCAAAGAGGTCTGGAAGTTCTGGACGCTCCCGGGACCCGGCGAATTCGGCCACGAGACGTGGGAAGGGGATTCGTGGAAATACGGCGGCGGCCCGGTGTGGACCCATCCGGCGATCGATCCCGATCTTCATATGGTGTATGTGCCGATCGGTAACGCCGGTCCGGACAACGATGGGACCACCCGTGGCGGCGACAATCTGTTCACCGTGTCGATCGTGGCGCTCGATCTCAAGACGGGTGCATACAAGTGGCACTTCCAGGAAGTGCACCACGACGTCTGGGATTACGATAACGCTGCCTCGCCTGTGCTCGCAGATGTCCGCTACCAGGGGACGCTGCGGAAGGTGCTGATGCACGCTGGTAAAACCGGCTTCCTGTACGTCCTGGATCGGACCAACGGCAAGCCGCTGGTGGGCATCGAGGAGCGCCCCGTGCCGCAGGAGCCGCGCATGAAGACGGCGCGCACCCAGCCGTTTCCGGTGGGGGACTCGTTCGTGCCAACGTGTCCCGAGCCCGGAAGCGTCGCGCCGGGCTCACAGAGCAGCTGCATCTTTGGTTCGTACTGGACCGAGCCGATCGTGATGGCGCCTGGCACGCAAGGCGGACTCTCGTGGGCCCCCATGACCTTCAGCCCGCAAACGAACCTGATTTACATACCAGGATCAATCATCAACTCCGCCTTCTCCTTGCGGCGTCAAGTCTGGGACGAACAGGGCCAGCAGTTCAAAGGGCTCGATGAGGGCCGCGGATTCTTCCGCCCCGAAGGGGAGCCGAGATCGGGCACGCTCACCGCCGTCGATCCGGCGACGAACAGAATTGTGTGGCAGAAGCGCATGAAGTTTCCGGCCGGCACGGGCAGTGGACTCCTGAGCACGGAGGCGGGCCTGCTGTTTCACGGCGAATCAGATGGCAACCTCGTGGCGTACGACATCTCAAGCGGCGAAGCCGTATGGCATTTTCAAACGGGCACGGGGGCTGACGCGCCGGTGGCCACCTACGAAGTAAACGGCGAGCAATACATCGCGCTGCTTGCCGGGGGGAACTCGTTCCAGCTTTCGAAGCGCGGCGACAGCGTGTGGGCATTCAAACCGGGCGGGACGCTTCCACATCAACCCGCGCCGCCCGAGCCGCCGACGACTCAGCCACCGCCGGCCCGCCGCTAGGTTCGCGGTTCGCGGCTGGCGGTTCGCGACTGGCGGCTGGCGGCTGGATTCTGATTCCGGGAGGAGTTATGCGCGCATTGATTGTCGTGATCAGCCTGGGGACTGCTGTCGCTGCCTGGGCGGAGAGTGCGCCTGGCGCTGGACAGCCGCCTGCGCGCGCGGCTGCGCCAGCTGCAGCATCTCCTCAGGAAATGCTGCTCTGGGAAAACGGCGCACCCGGTGCGTTGGGACAGGCTGACACCGACACGCCGACAATCACCGTGTATCGGGCGCCGCGCGGGAGTTCTGGGACCGCCGTGATCGTGGCCCCCGGCGGAGGCTACGGCGCGCTCGCGACGGAGCACGAGGGGCGGCAGGAGGCGTACTGGTTCAACGCGATGGGCATTACCGCGTTCGTGTTGAAGTACCGGCTTGGACCACGCTATCACCATCCGATCGAGCTTGGCGACGCGCAGCGCGCGATTCGCACCGTGCGTGCGCGCGCGACGGAGTTCAACGTGATTCCTGACCGTATCGGGATGATGGGTTTCTCCGCGGGCGGGCACCTCACCGCGACTGCCGGAACCCATTTTGATGCCGGCAAAGCGGATGCAACCGATCCGATCGAACGCGTGAGCAGCCGGCCGGACTTCCTGATTCTCGGCTATCCCGTCATCAGCTTCGATCCCGCGGTCGCCCACGCCGGATCGGTCAAGAATCTGCTCGGCGACAATCCGGATCCGAAGCTGATCGAAGACCTTTCGAACGACCTGCGCGTCACGGCGCAAACGCCGCCGACCTTTCTGTTCCACACGACCAACGACAACGGCGTGCCGGTCGAGAACAGCGTGCGCTTTTACCTCGCGCTCCGGAAAGCCAGGGTGCCGGCGGAAATGCACCTCTTCGAGAACGGGCCGCACGGGGTCGGCATGGCCTTGAACGATCCGGCGCTGAGCGTGTGGCCGTCGCTGTTGATGAACTGGCTCCGCGCGCGCGGCTTGTTGACGAAACCGGGCAATCCCTAGCCGCCAGCCGCCAGCCGCCCGCCGCGAACCGCGAATCGCGAACTGCGAACCGCGAACGTCAGTACTCCGTGAACATCCGCTGAATATCCGCAGCGTCCTTGGTCCTGGTCAACGCCAGCATCAAGAGGATGCGAGCCTTTATCGGTGCGAGATCCTCGCCTTGAATCTGCAAGCGCGACGTCGGGGACATTCCGCTCCTCGAGGCGATGCGTCCACCGCCGGTCCGCGTGGTGGTGACGACGAACACGCCTTTCTCCGTGGCGTACCGGATGCCGTCATCCTGCGTGCCACTCGTCGCGCCCGCGCCGGCCGCCGCGATGACGATTCCCTTCGCGCCTTGATCGACGACCGCCTTGATGATGTCGCCCGTCGCGCCCTGGTACGTCATGACGACATCGACCCGAGGGAGCTCCTCGACGTGCGAGACGTCGAATTCACTCTTTTCGGTGTGGCGCTTCACCACGTCGCGGTAATAGATCACGCGATCGGCGTCGACGACACCGAGAAACCCGTAGTCGCGTGACTGAAACGTCTGAAGGCGATGCGCGTCGGTCTTGGTGACCTCGCGCGCGGAATTGATCTCGTCGTTCAGCACCACCAGCACGCCTTTGCCGCGCGAGGCAGGATCTCCGGCCACCCGATACCCCTCGAGCAGATTCGCCGCGCCTTCGTAACCAAGCGTGCTCGGGTTGCGCATGGAACCGACGATCACGACCGGTTTGTCGGTGTGAACGGTCAAGTCGAGAAAATATGCCGTTTCCTCGAGCGTGTCCGTGCCGCTGGTGACGACGACGCCGGCGAGGTCGCCGTCTTCGGTGAACAGCGTATTGATCCGGTTTGCCAGATCGATCCACTGTCTTACTGTCAGCGAGCCGCTGGCGATGTTGGCAAACTGCTCGAATTCAGGACGGACGTAGCGTTCGATGCCCGGCATGGAGTTGACGAGCTCTTCGGCTGTGAGTCTTCCGCCGGTTCGGTTCGAGATGGTTCCACCGGTCGCAACGAGCCGGACCCGGGGCAGAACGGTGCCCGGCGGTGTTGGGGCGGCCTGCGTGGCCTTCGTTTCGGGAGTGGTGTGGGATAAAACGGCACAGGCCGCCAACCCGGGGCCCCCAAACACTGTCAGAATCAGGGTTGCCCCGGCGACCGCTCCGCGCATGGCGCTAACTATAGCTGAGGATGCGGATTTCCGTGCGCGAGGGAGAGCCAGCGGCTGAGTTGCGCGGCGGCCTCTGTCGGCGTGGCACCGTAAAACGGCATCGTGGCGGTCGATCCGCCTGGCACGCGCGCGACTTGCGCGCGCCATTTTCCAGCGCCGACCGACGAGACTTCAATCCGGTACTCGCGTCCGTTGATGACGTATTCAAAGCGATGAAGATTCACGGTGGGCGCCGCCGATGCAAAAAGTGGATCAGACAGAACGTGTAGTCTAGCGCCGTGATGGTGGCAAACAAGCGAAAGAACCATCGAAGACGCATCCACAGAGTGCACGGAGGCGTATTTGAGGGGTGAATCGTACGAAAAAAAAATGAATTGTCGGAACTTCCACAACGGATCCACCGTCGTTCCACACCTTTTCCACAACGTGGCGTGGTGCGGTGCTTGACCGTGCTCGTGAGGACAATTAGGCTGGAATTCTTGATTGCCAACAGGCCGGTTCGCACCTGCGTGCTCCTGTCGCTGCTCGTGCTGGCGTGCTCGGCGCGCGCCGATGCGGCGGAGTCTGTGCTCTACAGGCTGTTTCTGATGGACGGCACGACGCTCATCAGCTACGGCGAGTTCGCGCGGGTGGCCGACCGCGTGGTGTTTTCCATCCCGCTCGGAGACACGACCGAGTCGCCGGCCCTTCAACTCGTGAGCATTCCTCAGTCGTCGGTCGATTGGGAGCGCACCGACCGGTACTCGGACGCCGTACGTGCGCGGCGATTCGCCGAAACACGGGGCGAGAACGATTTCGCGGGCCTCAGCAGCCGTGTAACCGATGCGCTCAACCAGATTGCGCTGACGAGCGATCCCGCCCGGCGTCTCGCGATGGCGGTGGAAGCTCGCGGCAATCTCGCGCGCTGGCCGGGCGAGAACTTCGGTTATCGCGCCACGGATGTCGCGCAGCTCGTCGGGATGCTCGACGAAGTGATTTCGGAACTGCGGGTCGCGGCCGGGCAATCCAGTTTCGATGTGAGTCTCGTGGCGAACGTCACACCGCCGGCGGCCGAGGACCTGCTTCCCACTCCAGGGTTCCGGGAAACGATGGAACAGGCGGTGGCGGCGGCCTCCGCGACCTCCGAGCCCACCGAGCGCGTGTCGCTGCTTCGCGCCGTTGCGGCCGCTCTTCAGGAACCGGCGCGGGCAGGAGGGTGGGAGGCCGCCCTGCACGCGCGCGCATCGTCTGAGCTGGTCGTCGAGTTGCGCCTCGACAAATCGTACACGGATCTTTCGTCGTCAGCGATCGCCGCCGGGACCGCGCGCGCGGCCCGTGGCGACGTGACCGGCGTGCAGTCGCTGGTGCAAACGGTGCTGAAGACGGACGATCGGCTTGGCCGGCGCCGCCCCCAGGAAACGGCCGCGTTGCTCGCGTTTCTCGATCTTCGCCTCGATGAAGCGCGTCGGCTGCGGCTGGCCCGTGATGCCTGGGCACTGCGCATGGGGTTGTTCAGGACCTACCGCACAGCGATCGCCCCGGTGATCGACGAGCTGCGTCGATCGACCCGTTCACTCGAGAGCATTCGCCAGCTTGCGGGTCCGGAACCGCGGCTGCTGCCGCGTCTCGAACAGCGGCTCGTGATGGGGAAGCTGGAGATCGCGGCGATCACGCCGCCGGTTGAACTCCAGCCGGCGCATGAGCTGCTCGCCGCGGCATTTCAAATGGCGCGGCGGGCGGCGACGGGGCGCCGGAACGCGGTATCATCAGGAAACATGACGCTCGCGTGGGAAGCGTCGTCGGCCGCGGCCGGCGCGCTCATGCTGCTCGAACGCGCGGCCCAGGAACTCGATCGACTCACGGCACCACCTTCAAACCGGTGATCACCCCACGCATCACCCGCCTCTTGCGGGTGGCTGACTTGCAAGCCATGCACGCGTACCTCGCGGGGTGCGCGGCCGGCGCAGACGCGCGGGCGTGCGCGGTCATCGTTCCCACCCGCGGCGCGGGCGAAGCGCTGCGGCAAACACTCGAGAATCGATGCCTGACGCCCGAATCGCCGGCTCTGGTGCTGCCCGACATCGTCACGCGCGGCGAATTCTACGATCACCTTCACGCGCGTCTCCCGAACGCGCCGGCGAAGCTGACGGACTTCGAACGCGAAGTCATCTTCCGGCGTTCGGCGATCGAGGCCGCCTCGGAGGGTACACCCCCGCCCTTCCGTCTTCGCGCCGGCCTCATCGTCGAGATTCTCGGCTTCTACGACGAACTGCGGCGGCGGGATAAGACCGTGGCCGCGTTCGAGCGTCTGATGATCGGCAGCCTCGAATCGAGCGCGGACACCGATCGGGGGGCCGAACGGTTGCTGCGCCTGACACGGTTTCTCGCCGCTGCGTTTGCGATCTTCGAGCAGAGGATTGCGGCGACCTGTCGTGTAGACGAGCACGGCCTGCGCGCGTTGATCGTAGGAGGCGGTCTTTCCGTGGCGGGCGATCTTACCGGAGGGCTGCGAGCCCGCGCATCCCCCGGATCCCGGATCCCGGAGACCGGATCCCGGGACGCGACTCTTGCGTACCGTCATGTTGTCGTGACCGTGGCGGATCAGGCCGCCGATCCGCGCGGGCTCTGGCTGGCCGACTACGATTTGCTGGCGCGGATGCCTGGCCTCGATCGACTCGACATCGTTGCGACCGAGAACGTGCTGGCTGCCGGTTATCACCAGCGCCTCCACGACGTGCTGCCGGGGATCGAGGAGGAGCGGTTCGCCTCGCCGGCGTCCGTGCCCGTGCTGGCCGTTCCCGGGACGCCGGCGGGCGGCGACACCAGACGTTGGATGGTGTGTCGCGATCGAGAGGAGGAGCTCGTGGATGTCGCGCGAACCGTGAAGCGACGCTCCGAGAACCGCCTCGACCGGACCGCTGTCGTGTTTCAGCGTCCGCTGCCGTACCTGTATCTGGCGCGACAGGTATTTGCCGATGCGGAGATTCCGTATCAGGCGCTCGATGCGCTGCCGCTCGCGGCGGAACCCTTTGCTGCCGCCATCGATCTGATTTTCTCGTTCGCGCTGGCGGAGGGCACGCGTGCCACGCTTGTCGAGCTCCTGGCTTCGCCGCTCTGGTCGTTTGAGAGCGACGGCGCCGTCGTCGAACGAGCGGACGTCGCGGCTGCCGATGCCAGGCTACGTGAGGTGAAGTACGTCGGCGGGTGGGATCGGTTGGCGTCGCTCGCCAGTGATTCCGCGAGAGTTGCGTCTGCCGATGCAGGACGCCGGCGCCCAGGCTCGAGGTCGACGCGGGCGTCAGCTGCGTTACGAGCCGCGTCTGCGGCGGCGGTTGAACTGCAACCGATGATCGATGCGACCTCCGCCTCCGTCCAGGTCGCTGCGCTCCTCGCCTTTATTGCCGCGCACGAACGACTGCCGGATCCCCGCGATGAATGGTCCGGACGGCAGCTTCGCGCGCGCGCGGCCGTGCTGGCCGCGCTCGAATCGCTCCGGGCGGCCCACCAGTCGCACGATGATGCGCCGGTGCCGCTGGCGGAGCTATTGAACACGGTGAGGCGCTGGATCGAGGGCCAGACGTTCTCGCCCCGCACCGGCACCCGCGGGCTGAGGCTTCTCGACGCGTCGTCGGCCGCGTACGCCGACGTCGATGAGCTGCTTCTTACCGGACTCGTGGAGTCGGACTGGCCCGACCGCGGCCGCCGCAGCATCTTCTATCCTGCCTCCTTGCTGGCACAGGTCGGGTGGCCCGCCGACGCGGATCGGCTCGCCGCCGCGCGCGCCCGGTTTCAGGATTTGCTGCGTCTCGGCCGAGTGCGTGTTTCGGTCTCGACCTTCACCCTCGAGGACGACGCGATTGTGCCGGCGTCGGCGTTCCTCGAAGAGCTTGAGAGGGCGGGGCTTCCGATCGAGCGCGTGCCTCCGGCACGCTGCTCGCGGGTCTTCCTCCACGAAGCGATCTCGGAAGATCCCGTCGCCGCCGCTGCGCTCGGCGGCAGGCCGCTCGAATGGCTGATGCTGCGCGCCGCGCGCTCGCCGGCGGCGGGGGGCATGTACCATGGCGCCGCAGGTGCCCGGGAGGCAGGTGTCTACGCGGTGAGCAGCATCGAGCGCTACCTCGATTGCCCGTTCAAGTACTTCGCCGGGTACGTGCTCCGTCTGCCTGAGGAACGCGCCGAGGAATCCGGATTGACGCCGCAGGAGCGGGGGCAGTTCCTGCACGAGGTGTTCGAAGCTTTCTTCTTCGAGTGGCAGTCCTCCGGCCGGGGCACTCTGACGACGGAAAACCTGGCAGACGCCGTCGCGATATTCGAGAGCATCGCGGAGACCCAGCTCGCGACGTTGCCGGAATCCGAGCGCGCTCTCGAACGCACCCATCTGCTGGGATCCGCCGCCGCCCCCGGGCTGGCTGAACGGGCCTTTGCGTTCGAGATCGAGCATGGCGGCCAGGTCGTCGAACGGCTGCTCGAACACGAGCTCGAGGGCGCGTTCATCTTCAAGACCGCCGCCGGCCCCCGAACGGTGTGTCTGCGGGCCAAGGCGGATCGCATCGACCTCATGGCCGACGGCACGCTGCGCGTTGTCGATTACAAACTCGGCAAGGCGCCGAAGCCTCACCGCGCGCTGCAGTTGCCGGTCTACGGTGTCTGCGCGGAGCAGTCGCTCGAAGGGCGTCACGGCCGCAGCTGGACGCTGGGCCGTGCCGGCTACGTGGCGTTCCGAGAGAAGAATGCGTTCGTTGCGCTTGGCGCCTCGTCCTCGCTGGCCGAAGCGGTCGGCGCCGGAGGGGAGCGGTTGTTCGCCGCCATCGACGGGATCGAGCGGGGTGAGTTCCCGCCGAATCCCGACGAGCCATTCATCTGCACGCGCTGCGGCTATGCCTCGGTGTGCCGCAAGGACTACGTCGGCGATGAGTGACGCGCGCGATCACACGTCAACGTCACAGCTTTCGCTTTTTGACGGAGGCGAGTCGCCAGCGGAGGAGCGCACCCACGCTGTTGTCGAGACAGCCGGCGCCGTCGATCCCGATCGCAGCGCGCGCGACTTCGCTGTCGACCCGCGCCACAACGTCGTCCTTGAAGCCTCTGCCGGTACCGGCAAAACGTCGGTGCTCGTGTGGCGCTACATCAATCTGCTGAAGGCCGGCGTGGAGCCCGGCAATATTCTCGCGATGACGTTCACGCGTAAGGCCGCAGCCGAGATGCGGGAGCGCATCATCCGGGAATTGAAAGAGGCCGCGGCGCGCTCGGAGTTCGATCAGGCACGCTGGAATGACGTACGCGATCGGCTCGGCGAGATCGCGATCAGCACCATCGATGCGTTCTGTTTGTCGCTGTTGCGAGAATTTCCGCTCGAGGCAGATCTGGATCCTGGCTTCGAGATGGCGGACGAGACCGAGGTGCCCAGGCTTGTCGAAGAGTCGCTCGATCGCTCGCTTCGGATCTTTGCCGGCCTTGCCAGAACCGAGCCCGACGTCGCGCTCGTCCTCGCGCAGCTCGGCGTCTCACGCACCCGGGAGGGACTGGCGTCGCTGCTCGAGCGGCGTCTCGTCGCGTGGAGCGCGCTCGACCGCTTCCTGGCGCGCGGCCCTTCGGACCTGACGGCGGAGATCGTCTGCCGGCGCGCCGCAACCGCGCTGCAGGATGCACTCCGCGCGGTACCCGGTGGCATGGCCCGGTTCCTCGCCGCTGGCCCCGTCGATCACTCGCGCTATCGGCTCCTGATCCGCGATCTCAACCGCCTGACCAATCTCGAGCGTGCGGGCGATGCGCAGATCCGCGGCGTGCTCGAGCGCGCCGCGGCCCATTTCCTCACCGCCGAGGGGAAGGCGCGCAAGAGCGGCGCCATCCCGCCCTACAAGGGCGAGCGGGATTACCCGTCGGCCGAGGCGTCCAAGCGTCACCGCGCCGCCGCCTTTCAGGTCGCGCCGCATGTCGAGAAGGTCATGGCGGGCTTCACGCGCGATCTCAACGTCGTCCTCGCTCGAGGCATCAAGCGGATGTTCGCGATAGCGCTCGCGCAATACCGCAAGGCGCTCGACGATCGATCGATCCTCGATTTTTCTGACGTGCTTCAGCGAGCGCTGCATCTGCTGCGCCAGATGGACGAGTTTTCACAGAGCCGTTTTCGCCTGGAATCGCGGTACCACCATGTCCTGGTCGATGAATTCCAGGATACGAGCCGCGCGCAATGGGAGCTCGTGTCGCTTCTGATCCAGTCATGGGGCGAAGGACTGGGCCTCGCCACGCAGCCGTCGATTTTCATTGTGGGCGATCGAAAGCAGTCGATTTACCGGTTTCGCGATGCGGAGGTCGCGGTGCTCCAGGAGGCCGGGCGATACATTGAAGGGCTGAGGCCCTCTGGTAGTCCCAGGCGTTCGATCAGCCGGAGCTTTCGCGCACTGCCGGAACTGCTCGGATTCGTAAACGATCTCTTCGGGGAAATGTCGCAACAGGGGGCCAGGCCGGACGAATTCACCTACACACAGTCCGATCGCTTTCCAGTCGACCTCTCCCCGGTTCGGTTCCGCGGACCCGTGCTGGGATTGGCGGTTGCGGACGATCCCGACGCGTGCGCGGGCGCAGTCGCGCACGAGATCTCGCGGATCCTTCGCGAGGAAACGGTTCGAGACCGCAAGGCCGGAGTTCCGCGGCAGGCGCGGCCCGGAGACATTGCGATCCTCTTCCGCTCGCGCACGAGCCATCGCGAATTCGAGCACGAGCTGGAGGTGCGCGGCATTCCCACGTACGTCTACAAGGGCCTCGGGTTTTTCGACGCCGACGAAATCAAGGACGTGTCGGCGCTCTTGCGCTATCTCGCGGATCCGGGTTCGGATCTTCGAGCCGCGGCATTCCTTCGCTCGCGGTTCGTACGGCTCTCGGATGGGGCGCTTGCGCGCCTGAGTCCGAAGCTTGCCGCCGCGATCACAGATCCGCGGCCCCCGGAAGCTCTTGCCGCGCTCGACGACGAAGATCGGCGCGTGCTGGTGCACGTGCGCGCGCGCGCCGGCGCATGGCTCGCGCAGGTGGATCGCGTGCCGCCGGCGGATTTGATCGAGGCGATCCTGCCCGCCACGAGCTATGCGTACGAGCTGCGCGGTCCGCGCCGGCAGCAAGCCTGGGAGAATCTCAAGAAAATGCGGGGCCTCATCCGCCGCATTCAGAACCGAGGATACGCGACGCTGGCGCGCATCGCCGATCACATCGATTCGTTGACCGCGGGCGACGAGTCCAACGCGGTCATCGAGGCGCTGGACGCAGTAAACCTGATGACGGTCCACGCCTCCAAGGGGCTCGAGTTTCCAATCGTCTTCCTTGTCAACCTGGCCCGAGGCGCAAGCGGCCCCCCACGTCCGGTTCGCATCGTCGTGGACGGCGAGGGCGGCGAGCCGTCCGTCTCGATCGGTCCGTTCCTGTCCGAGACGGATGAAGTGGAGCGCGAGCGCGAGAAGCAGGAAACGCGGCGGCTGCTTTACGTCGCCATGACGCGTGCGCGTGATCGCCTCTACTTGTCCTCCGCGTTGAAAGACGGCGTCCTCGTGGCTGGTCGCGGCAGCCTGGCCGAAGTGCTCCCGGACTCACTGAAGCAGCTTTTCAGCCACGCCGCCACGGCCTTCGACGAATGCGACGCCGTCGGATGGACCGGCCAGTCGGGACGGCCGTTCGAGTGGCGGATTTGCAGAACGCCGGCCGCGCCCGGCGACCGAAGTGCGTTGACCCGGGAGGAGGGCGTCACCGAGGGTTCCGACGGCCATCCTGACGACGCGTTCGGGCCCATCGAGGATGGGGCAGCGATCGTACGGGTTGCCGTCACGGAGTGGTTGAGCGACGCCATGGGGCCCGACGCGCCGACACGTGGAAGCGACGGCGGTGCGACGGCCGGTCTCCTGGTTCATCGGCTGTTTCAGTCCGCGGAGAGCCTGCAGGGTCGTGATGAGGACGCCCAGTTCGCGTACGCACGTGGATTGCTGAACCTCGAAGAGGTCATCGCCTGCGAGGATATCGACATCGATGCCACGGTGACGACAGCCGTCCTCGCATGGCGCGCGATGCACGCGCGCGCCGATGTTGCCGCCTTGCTGGCAAGCGGACGCAGGCTGCATGAGGTGCCGTTCTCGATGAAGATGGTCAAGGAGGGCACAGTCGTGGTGCTCCGCGGCGCGATCGATTGCCTGATTCAGAAAGACGACGGGTCCGTCGTGGTCGTGGAATTCAAAACGGGCCGCCCCCAGTCCTCCCACCAGCAGCAGCTCGACGTGTACGTCGAGGCGGCACGCGCACTGTTTCCACGAGCTTCGGTGGAAGGACGCCTGATATATCCGGACTGAAATGGACGCCTCCCTCGTCATTTACACCATCGGCCACTCGACCCATTCAGCGGAGCGCTTCCTCGAACTTCTCCGCGCACATGGCATCCGCCAGCTGGCCGACGTCCGCTCGCTCCCGCAGTCGAGACGCCATCCGCAGTTCGGGCAGGCGGCATTGGCTGACGCGCTCGAGTCGGCAGGCATCCGCTATCGACACTTTCCAGCCTTGGGCGGGATGCGCCGCCCGCGTCCCGACTCCATAAACACGGCCCTCCGTGAGCCCGCGTTTCGCGGTTACGCGGATCACATGCAGTCGATTGAGTTCGAGGAGGGGATTCGGGCTCTCGACGGGTTTGCTCGTTCCAGCCACACAACTGTAATGTGCGCCGAGGCTCTGTGGTGGCAGTGCCACCGGCGGTTGCTCGCAGACGCGCTTTTCGTGCGCGGTGTGATAGTTCAGCACATCATTCCTGGGAGGCAGCCTAAGCCTCATGAGCTGAGCGAGTTCGGGCGGCCAGACGGAGCGCGCGTCATTTATCCCGGTCTTTTGTAACCCGTAGGAGTCACTTATCGGAGTTGTGGGCCTGTTTTGCGGTGTTTGGAACAAACGTAACCAAATGAGCAATTTAGGACAGCCAAGGAACCAAAATCGCGCAAGGCTGGTCTAATCGAATAGCTGGCGTCCAGATTGCATCGAAGCCGGCGACGACGGGAGGTAACGGAATGATAGTTCCTGCGAGTGCGCTGAACTCCGTAAGACCCACTGCAACGACAGTGTTCGAGCTCGAGGCGCTCGAAGGGCTGCCGTGCGGGTGCGTGGCGGCGGCGTATCGTGCGCGTCCGTGGGACGTCTCAGTCGTTTCTCTCGAGGCCAAGGGTCCGCACTGCATCCTGGCGGGTCACGCCAGCGGCCAGATTCTTCGTCTGGGTGATCCGGAAGAATTCGACGAGGAAGAGGACGCAGAGGAATAAAGGGCCGATCTTATCCAGCCCCCTGCGCATCCGCCCACTTCCGCGCGCGCGCCTCCGCTTCTTTCTGAGTCTTTCCAACCAGCACGACCGAATTCAAAGGCTTTCCGCCGGCATCCGGGATCCACGCGACCCAGTGCGGCCCCCGTGCTTCGCTGCGGACGGTACGAGTCGAATCGGGGTCAGCCATACGAGCATCGTATACCCGACAGCCTTTTCGTGTTCGTCCCCCGAAGATCTTGATTGCGTACGGGAAAGCCGTTCTCGTACAATCCGAAGGTTTGGCAACGGCCGAAGGATGGCCGAGAGGAGAGCAATATAGATGGCCCTGACCTGTCCGAGCTGCGGGAACGACCAGAACTTTCTGGTGAAAACCCTGCAGATGCACATTGTCCAGTTACGCGACTCGCGGGTCGAAGCAAATGAAGAAGGACGCCCCGCGGTAATCGAAGTGCTTTGCGACGAGTGCGAGACGGCGCTGAATTTCGCGGATTTCGAAGAAGATATTCGCAACGAAGTGTTGTTGACGCTCGGCGCCCGCTGACCCCGCGTTATCCTTCCGTTTCGGCCTCTTCGAAGTAATCGCATTCGGGGCAGATCCACTCGCGGACCTGCCGCACTGTCCCGTTCATTTCCCGGACTTCGCGTTCGCTGAGGCGCATGACCTCTCCGCAGAGCGGACACTCGTGCATCCAGGGATTGTACAGCCTTCGCCCCCCTGCTTGAAAAGGGGGCTTCGGCTGGGCAAGCCCCCCAGGCGCTCGCCAGATGAATCCGCGAAGGGGCTTGCCGCGCAGAAGCTCCCCTCAGGCAACGGAGCGAAGGCGGGGGGCAGCTTTCAGACTGTAAGTCAAGCCATTGACTTCGCCCCGGGTGGCTCCTATCGTAGCTGCACGGACGGCTTGCGGCGCCGAGCTCCCGTCAGTAACGGAGCCAGGCGGCAGGCATTGTTTCTGCAAGCCTCATAGACGGCGATGCGCGACTACTATGACGTTCTGGGCGTTGCGCCGGGCGCGGGTGCTGACGAAATCAAGCGCGCGTACCGGCAACTGGCGCGCCGCTATCACCCTGACATCTCGGGGGATGAGCGCGGCGCCGCCTTCCTCGACGTGTCGCGCGCATACCACGTGCTGCGCGACCCCGAGCGACGCCGCGCGTACGATGTCTGTCTGACGGCGGGAACTCGGGCTGACTGGCTAGCCGACGAGGTCGCGATCGATTTTCCGTCGGTGTCGAGTGTGCTCGATCGGATGCGGGACTCCTTTTTCGGCCTGCCGCGGGAAGCGGCCCTGTCGGCGGAGATCATCGTGAGCCCGCAGGAAGCCTTCTGGGGTGCGCTGGTGCCGTTGCTCGTGCCGCTCCGGCGCACGTGCCCGCGCTGCGGCGGCCGCGGCGAAGTCTGGGCAGAATGGTGCGTCGGCTGTCGCGGTGCCGGCGAGATTTCTGCGGCCCACGAGGTGCGCCTGCGCGTGCCGGCCGGAGTACGCGAGGGGGCCAGGTTCCGCTTCAGCGTGGCGCCGCAGGGCGCCCCGCAGACCTTCGTCGAAGTCCGGATTACAATCCGCTGACCGGGATTTGATTTCGATTCTGTTATTCGGGAGCTTCCCGGATCACAAAATTGTAATCGAAACCTGATCAATCATGCGCCCGCATCTTCATTTACTCGGTATCCTACAGCTCGTCTGGGGGGCCATCGGGCTCCTTCTCGGCGTGTCGATGCTTCTGCTCGCGATGGGCGCCATCGCTATCGGCGTTACGTCGTCGGCCGATGGGATGGCGGCCGGCGTCACCGCAGGTGCCTTTGCCGTCTTTGCGATGGCGCTGCTTGCCGGGGGAGGGGCGAACGCATGGGCGGGACGGGAACTGCGGCGCAACCATCCGCGCGGCCGGCTCGCGGTGCTCTGGCTCGGGGCGCTCAACCTGTTCGTGCTGCCGTTTGGAACGGCGCTTGGTATTTACGCGTTCTGGGTGCTGCTGCACAACGAAACGCGCGCTGCGTTTGTCGCGCGGAGTTGACGCAAGGGGCCTGACAAAATGGACAGTCAGAAAACCGCGACCGGCTTCGACGAGAATGTCGCCGGAGCGCTCTGCTACAGTCTGGGCTGGTTGACAGGCCTGCTGTTTTTCGCAACCGAGCCACAGAATCGCTTCGTGCGCTTCCACGCCGTGCAGTCGATGCTGGTTTTCGGCGCCGCGTGCCTCGCCCTGATCGTGTGCCTCTCGATCCCGTTTCTCGGATGGATTCTGTCGATTTTCATCTTCTACGGATCGGCCGCCCTCTGGCTGATTCTGATGTTCAAGGCCTACCAGGGCGAACGGTTCAAGCTTCCGATCGCCGGCGACATCGCCGAGCAACGAGCCCTCTGAATCCCTAATCCCTAATCCCTAATCGCTCAATCGCGAATCCCGGGTACAATTAACCAAGTGCCTACCGCAGTTTCCGAATCGGCCGTTCTCGATGCGCTGCGCGGCGTTCGGGACCCGGATCTCAATCGCGACATTGTCACCCTGAAGTTCATCAAGAACCTTCGGATCGACGAGGGTGGACGCGTCGCGTTCACCATTGAGCTCACCACTCCGGCGTGTCCCGTGAAGGACCAGATGCGTGAACAGGCGCGCCAGGTCGTCGCGGCAATTCCCGGCGTTGCGGCCGTGGAGATCGAGATGACCGCGCAGGTGCGTTCAACAGCGAATGTCGATACGGGGAAGACACCCGTGCCTGGCGTGAAGAACATCATTGCGGTGGGCGCGGGCAAAGGCGGCGTCGGCAAAACCACCGTGGCCGTGAATCTGGCGATCGCGCTCAGTCAGATGGGCAGCCGCGTGGGAATGATCGACGGCGACATTTACGGCCCGAACGTGCCTCTGATGCTCGGCATCAAGACCCAGCTGACGGGGGACGAGCGCGGCAAGATCATTCCGGCCGAGCAATACGGCATCCAGCTGGTCTCGATGGCGTTTCTGACAAGTGACGACTCGCCCGTCATCTGGCGAGGCCCGATGCTGCACGGAGTGATTCAGCAGTTTTTCCGCGAAGTGCGATGGGAGAATATCGACTACCTCATCGTCGATATGCCTCCAGGCACCGGCGACGTCGCGCTGAGTCTCAGCCAGTCCGTGCCCGTGGCCGGGAGCGTGGTCGTGACGACACCGCAGACGGTCTCGGTGGCTGACACGCGGCGCGCCATCCGCATGTATCAGAAGCTGAACGTGCCGACGCTCGGGCTCATCGAGAACATGAGTCACTTCGTCTGCCCCGCATGCCGTCACGAGAGCGACATTTTCGGCAAGGGCGGCGGCGAAACGCTGGCGACCGAGCTCGCCGTACCCTTCCTCGGCCGAGTGCCGATTTACGAGCCGATCCGGATCGGCGGCGACACGGGCGTGCCGATTACGATCGGAGAGCGCGAGTCGCCAGCGGCCGAGGCGTTCCGCTCGGCAGCCAGGCAGCTCGCCGCACAACTGTCGATCGCAAGCTACAAGAAGAGCTCTATTCCGCTCACGCCTATCGCTTGATGTGTGCCGACGGATGCCAGGAGTGTCAGGGGTGCATCCGGCACTCGTGGCACTCTAGGCACTCCCGGCACTCAAGCACTCAAGTCCCGCGCCTTCATCAACCCCGCGATCGCCGGCCGGCCGCCGTCGCGGAAAACCACAGCGTCGGGCCGAGGAACTGCGCGGTCGCGACCCGCGCCGGCACTCGCCGACGATACGATGTTTACCCTGCGGCTGATTGTCGCTACGATTAGTCCCGCGATCCGAGACGCCACACGATACATGAATATTCCCTATACCCGGCACTCCCTCGATAACGGATTGGACGTGCTCATTCATGAAGACCACGGTTGTCCCATAGTTGCCGTGAACGTCTGGTATCACGTGGGCTCGAAGAACGAGAAGCCGGGACGCACGGGGTTCGCGCATCTCTTCGAGCACCTGATGTTCGAAGGATCGCAACATTACGACAAAGGGTACTTTCACCCGCTCCAGGAAGCGGGCGCGCTGCTCAATGGCTCAACGAACGCGGATCGCACGAACTACTGGGAAGTCGTGCCTCGCAATGCGCTCGAGCTTGCACTATGGATGGAGTCGGATCGCATGGGATACCTCCTTCCCGCGCTGACCAGCGCCAAGTTCGAGAACCAGCGTGAGGTCGTGCTGAACGAGCGCCGTCAGAATTACGAGAACCGTCCGTACGGCTTCGCCAGCATGGCAATCGTGGCCGCGCTGTACGCGCCGGATCACCCGTATCACTGGGTGACGATTGGGGCCGCCGACGATATCCGCGCGGCACGTCTGGACGACGTGCGCGCGTTCTTCCAGACATATTACCGTCCGCGCAACGCGTCGCTCGCCCTCGCAGGCGACGTGGATACCGCCGACGCGCTCGAGATGGTTGCCCGCTATTTCGGCGATCTCGAGGCGGGCGACGAGCCTCCGCCTGTGGACGTGACGCCGCCGCCCGCGATCGTGGCCGAGCGGCGGCTGTTGCTCGAGGATCGGGTCGAGCTGCCGCGGCTCTACCTCTCCTGGCATTCGCCCGCGCTCTTTGCCGCAGACGATGCGGAGCTCGATCTTGTCGGCGAGGTGCTGGCAAGCGGAAAGACGTCGCGGTTGTATCGCACTCTCGTGTACGAGGAGCGCATCGCTACCGAAATTGCGGCGTCGCAGAGTTCACGGGAGATTGGCGGGTACTTCCAGATCATCGCGACGGCCGCGCCAGGACGCACGCTCGCGGAGCTCCAGCAACGGATCCTGCGCTCGTTGGAGGCGTTCGTCGCCGGAGGTCCCACGACGGGGGAAATGGAGCGCTGTCTGGCACAGGCTGAGGCCAATTTCATCTATCGCCTGCAGACGGTCGGAGGCTTTGGAGGAAAGTCCGATCAATTGAACGCGTACAACGTCTTTGTCGGCGATCCGGGCTTCTTCGATCGGGATCTCGATCGGTACCGTCGGGTCACGCCGGAGGCGATGCAACGCGCCGCGAGCGAGTGGCTGCAGCCGGAACGGTGCGTGAGCCTCAGCGTGATCCCGAAAGGCCGCGTCGAGCTCGGCCTCCCGGGTTCTCAGCCGGTGACGGTTTCCTGAATGGCGGTCGATCGCGCGCGGCTTCCCTCGCTTGGTCCCGACCCTCTTTTCCGGTTTCCGGAAATTCGACGGCGTACGCTGGCCAACGGCCTGCGGGTGTGGACCGTCGAACATCACGCGGTGCCGCTCGTCAGTTTTCTTGCGCTCCTGCCCGTGGGGGCATCGGCGGATCCGCAGGACCGCCCTGGCCTCGCGGCCATAACGAGCGACATGCTCGACGAAGGCTGCGGCGACCTCGACGCGCTCGCGCTGCACGACACGCTCGGCCGCATCGGCGCACATCTCGATTCGGAAATTGGATCCGACGCGACGATCCTCACCGTGTCGAGTCTGGTTCGGTTTGCCGATCGGGCCACGGCGCTCCTGGCCGACATGGTGATCCGTCCGCGCCTCGAGGCCCTCGATTTCGACCGCGTACGCGAGCTGCGCCTGAATCGGCTTGTGCAGATGCGAGACATGGCGCCGGCGCTGGCCGATCGGGCCTTTGCGCAACTGTTGTACGGGAACCACCCCTACGGGCATCTGCCCATCGGCACCGAGGAATCATTGCGGTCGATGATGTTGGGCGACGTTCGTGGGTTTCACGGATCGATGTTTGCGCCGTCCCGGATGACCATCGTAGCCGCCGGCGATGCGACCCATGAAGCGCTCGGAGATTTCGTTGAAGGGGCGTTCGGCACGTGGACGGCGCTGCCGACAGACGATCTGGCCGATGCCGCGTCGTTGCCGGCTCCTTCGCCGCCGCGCGAGCGCGTCGCGCTCCTCCACCGATCCGCCGCGGCGCAGTCCGAATTGCGCATCGGCCATATCGGCGCGCCGCGCCGGACGCCGGACTACCACGCGCTGCTCGTGCTGAACATGGTGCTCGGCGGCCAGTTCGTCAGCCGCATCAACATGAATCTGCGAGAGAACAAGGGCTACACATACGGCGCGCGCACGTCGTTTGACTTCCGGCGCGAACCGGGGCCGTTCGTGCTGTACGCGAGCGTGCAGTCGGAGGTCACCGTGGACGCCATCCTTGAAGCGCTCGGCGAGCTGCACGCGATTCGAGGGGATCGCCCGGTCACACCCGCGGAGCTGGAAACCGGCCGCGCCGCCCTCACACGCGGGTATCCGCGGAACTTCGAGACCGCGGAGCAGATCAGCCGCGGCGCCGCGCAGCTCGCGCTTTACGATCTGCCCGACGACTACTTCTCCACGTTCATGCCCGGGGTCCGCGCGGTCGATGAGGCAGCGGTGACGCGCGCCGCCACGCACCATATCGATCCCTCACGGTTGCTGACCGTGATCGTCGGCGATCGCGACAAGGTCCGTCCGGGCCTGCCGCGGCTGAACCTGGGCGCCGTGGCGGACCTGTCTCCGACGTAGAATGCGGGACTTCAGGAGCCCGCGATCCACAAACCTCGGGCCGCTGTCACACGCGGCCACGGCGCAGCAGCCCCTCGAAGAACGGGCTCATTTCGCCAAGCTCGTCTTGGTACGCCAGTCCCGCGCTTCAGGAACCGCCGGTCCTGAGCTTTCGTCCAACTGACAGTTATGCAGGGTCGATGTACACTGTATCGATTCCTATGAGCTTCGCCCAGCGCAGCCTCAGCCTCGCGGGGATCATCGGGGTCCTCACGGCGGCGTTCGCCGGGGGGCTGATTTACCTTCTCGTGACACAACCCGTCAGCACTGCCGAGAATCTCGCCAACGGCGAAGTGTCGCCGCTCGTCCGGGCCGTCGCCGGCGTGTTGTTCGACGCGCTTCGCGGCATCCTGAAATTTCTCTAGTTTGCCAGCTGCCAGCTGCCAGCCTGGCCTCGGGGCCTGAGTTTCACACTTCCTTCATCGAAGCCGGAAACTGGAAACTGGAAACGGGAACCTGGAAACTGTTTCACAGATTCCTGCTGAGAAATCTGCACACGATCAGTCCGTCGATCCATTTGAACGGCGTCACGCCCGTGCTGTAGTGTCCGCACGGGAGCACGGCAACCTCGTGATCGACGCCTCGCCGCCGAAACTCGTTCACGAGCATTTTGGAGAGTGTGATCGGAAAGGTGAGGTCGTACCGCGCGTAGACGAGCAGCACTTTCTTGCCTCGCATGCGTTCGAGATACGGGAACGGCGAGATGGGCATCCAAATGCGCCTCAGCGCATCGAGCTCGATCCGGCCATTCAAGCCTTCGCGGACGTGGAGAGTGGACAGCCCTTCCCAGATGACGTCAGCGAAATACGGCGAGATGTGATTGAGCGCGGCCGTGCGGACCAGCGGTTCGTGCGCCGCCGTGAGCATCGACAGGCACGAGCCCAGACTCGTTCCGAGAATCCCGATCGACTCGTACCCCTGCCGGGACAGCCAGGCGATGGCTCGCCGGGCGTCGAGCACCGCCTGACGGCACACCTGTGCGGTCCGGCCGACATTGGAGCTGACTATGTAGTCCGCGCGACGAAGCTCCGGCGGCATTCGCGCGTCGTGGTACGGAAGGCTGAGCCTGAGCGCGCTGATGCCGAACCTGTTCAGGAGCCGGCACAAACCCACGTGGCCTTCCGCGTCCGCGTTCCACTGGGGCAGGACGACGACGGCCCGCTTCCGTCCGCGCACCGAACCTTCAGGAAAGTATCGGGCCCTCACGGTGTTGTTTTCAGGATGCGGCGTGGTGACAGCGCTCGGAAAGGACAGGCGATCGCCTTCGAGGGTGTAGTCGTCGGAGGGTGCGAGCGCGAAAAATGAGTCGCTGGTGGCAACAGTCCGCGACGCCCAGGCTCCAAGGCGTTCGACGGCATCCGCCTGGGTGTCGTCGAGATCGTCGATCCACTCGAGCCCCCATTCGAAAGGCCGGACGACACGGTTTTCCGCCGCAGCCGCGAGCCGGCGCTCCCAGTTATGAAACACACGAGCGATCAACCGCCCCCCTCTCTACCGGCAACCTTGTTGCAATGGGTCCGCGCATGATCGAGCATCCACCGAAGCCGGACGCACCTCAGCCGCCCGACGGCATCAACCATCCGGGGCATCCGAAGGTGCCGGTGCCGCCGGGCGACCCCGAGGGGGAAGATGGGCCGAACCCTCATCCCGTGCCGCCGCCGACGGATCGGTCGCCGCCGGTGCTGTAGGCTTCTACGACCGAGGCGATCTCGATGAGCCGGGCGGTGCCGTCAAGCGAACCGACGAGCTGCACACTGACTGGCCAGCCGTCGTCCGTGGTGCCGGCTGGCAGCGCCATCGCCGGGTGGCCGGTGAGGTTGAAGAGCTGTGTCAGCCGCAACATCGCTGCGCGAATCGGTTCCTGCCTTCCCTCAACGTCGACGGTAGTGGCGCCGAGTGTGGGTGCCGGAATCGCCAGCGTCGGTAGCAGCAGGGCGTCGCAGCCCCTCATTGCGTCCTCCACCGCGCGCCGCAGAATCGTACGGAGATGGAGCGCCCGCGCATAGTCTTCGGCCAGGACGTACCGTCCCATTTCGAGGCGCAGCCGGACTCCACGCGAGTAGCGATCCGCGGACTCGGCCAGCAGCGGAGCGTGATACCAGGAGGCCTCTGGCAACACGATGTGCAGGTACACGTCCGCGGTACAGGGGGCGTGCTCGATAACGACCGTCCGGATCTCGTGACCTGCACGAGCGAGCGCGTCGCGAGTTCGCCCCAGCGCGGCACGAACCGCGGGGTGCAGACGGTCGCAGAAATATGTCTCCGGCACGCCGAACACGTACGATCGGGATGAACCAGCCCGGTCAGTGTGCGCAAACCCCGCCATTGCGTCGAACATCACGGACAGATCCGCGACGTGTCGAGCCATCGGACCCACGTGATCGAGCGTCGTGCTCAGCGCGACGATCCCGTCGCACGGCAGCTCACCGAACGCCGGCTTCAGGCCGGCAAGTCCACAGACCGCCGAGGGTATGCGGATGGATCCGCCGGTATCGGTGCCGACCGACGCGAAGCACATGCCCTCGAGCAGCGCGACCGCTGCGCCGCCGCTCGATCCGCCGGCCGATCGCGACGGGTCACGCGGATGGCGCACGGGTCCGAACGCGGACTCCTCGCTCGTCGTCCCGAACGCGAACTCGTGCAGGTTGGTTTTTCCGATGATGATGGCCCCCGCTTCGCGCAGACGCGTGACGATCGGCGCATCGGCCTTCGGGTTTCGCGGAGGCACGGCCGAACCGGCCGTCGTGGGCGTCCCGGCGACGTCCACGAGATCCTTCACCGAAACCGGGATGCCGTGAAGGCCTCCACGGTAACGTCCGGCGGCTATCTGGGTTTCCGCGGTTTGGGCCTCCGACAACGCGCTCTCGCGCATCACCGTGATGAAGGCGTTCAGCTCCGGCCGGGCGTCGATGCGCTCGAGGCACTGCCGGACGAGATCGACAGGCGACACGTCGCCCGATCTCAGAAGCGGCACGATCTGGCTGATCGATTGAAGCCCGGCGGTCATGGCACGAGATGCAGGCGATCGACGAAACGATCGGCGTCGCGCAAGGCCGCCATCGACCGGGCGAGGTTTTCAAGGAGCGGCTTCAGATCCGGGAGGCCGCGCCGGTCCGCGTCCTCGCACGCCGCTTTCAACCAAACGTCAATCGTCATACGGCACGAAATCGCCAATCCCCGTCATTAAACAGCGTCTTCCAGGAGGCCAGAAGCCCAGGAGTGGTGATCTTCTCCTGATCTCCTGTTCAAAGGAAATAACTTTAGAACGTGAGAGTACCGCGGACCGTTATGGGTACTGTGAAGAATTTGTGATCGACCGGCTCGCTCAGATGGTTCCACGCGAACTTGACCGAGAGCTCGACACCGAGCGGGCCCGAGCTGAGGCCGCCACCTCCTTCCCCGAAGATTCGATCGCCGTCGCCCAGGTCACTCTTGATCCGCCCGACACCGCCGCCGGCGAACGCGTGGCCCCCAAGTCCCCACCCAGGGGAGCGATCCGCCATGTATAACGCGGCGGCGAGATCGTACGCACGGCCGCCCGTCAGCGTGTAGTCGGCAGGCGCGCCGGATCCGCTGAACGCCACCCGGATCGTCGGTAAGTCTTCGATGCTGCCGCGAAGCGCAAGCGCCGGTCCGACGCTCAGTCCGAACGGATAGAGGGTGATTCCTCTCCCGCGTCCGCGCCGTTTGAATTCCAGTACGTCGATCAGAATCGCCTCGTCGCGTGTCCGGTATTCATAGCTCTCGAACTGCGCCGCGGCGACGTCTCGTCCCACGAGATCCTGCAGGGGATGCTCGAGAAAATGCAATGGTTGGGTATTCAGCCAGTCGGTGCTGACGGTGACGAAATGACGCCGGGGTTTCTTGAGGGAATAGGTCTGCGCGGAGGCCGATGCGGCACAGCAGAACGCCGCGATGATGGCGATGATGGTGCGAGGATGAATCATGGTGCAGGCCCGGATGGTAAGCTGGTAATCCATCGGGCCGCGGGCCGGTGATCGGCCCGCGGCTTTGTCTGTCAAGGGTAGCGTACGACGTGAGCGACCGCATCCTCGCCGCCGTGATGGCTGGTCCGCGCCGGCCCATTGAAATCCGAGAGTTCGATCGTCCGGATCTGCCGCCAGGAGCGGCGCTGCTGCGGACGGCGCGCTCGGAAGTGTGTGGGACCGATGTGCACTTGTGGCACGGACGCCTGTCCGGCGTGCCCTATCCCATCATTCCGGGACACGTGTCAGCGGGCGTCCTCGAGATGATTCGACGTCCACTCCGCGGTATCGACGGGTCGGATCTTCGCGAGGGCGATCCGGTCGTGTTCTTTGACGTGCACCGCACCTGCGGCCGCTGCCGCGCCTGTACAATCCATCGCACGCCGACGCGGTGCACCGCACGTCGCGTTTACGGCATCACGGACCCGGCGGCGGAAGGCTTGTTTGGGGGCTGGTCGCAGGGCATCTATCTCGAGCCCGGGGTCGGGATCGCACGGCTTCCCGGCACAGTCAGTTTTGACGATTACATCGGCGGCGGCTGCGGGCTGGTGACGGCCGTCCACATCATCGAGCGTGCGACGCTTCGTCCCGGCGACAGCGTGCTCGTACAGGGCACCGGCGCCGTGGGGCTCAGCGCTATTGCGCTTGCCCGGCTGAGCGGGGCATCCACGATCATCGCCATCGGCGCTCCCGCTGCGCGGCTCGATCTCGCGAGGAGAATGGGGGCCGACCGCGTGCTGGATCTGAACGAATCGACGCCGGAAGAACGGCTGGAGACAGTCCGTGCGCTCACCTATGGCGAAGGCGTTGACGTTGTCGTCGAAGCCGCGGGTTCCGCGCGCGCGTTCGAGGAGGGCTTTACGCTTGTGCGCGACGGCGGGCGGTACGTCGTGGCCGGTCATTACACAGATGCCGGACCGAGCGCGGTCAACGCGCATGACCATATCAACCGTAAGCATCTTGACGTTCGGGGCTGCTGGGGTAGCGAACCCGGGCACCTCCTTCGCGCGCTCAGTTTCCTCGAGCGATACGCCGCGAACGTGCCCTGGCGCGCCATCGGTGAACGCACGTATTCCCTGCACCGCCTGAACGAGGCGCTGGCCGACGCCGAAGCGATGCGCATCACGAAGGCGCTGGTCGATCCCTGGGCGCGGCCGTAGCGCGAGCACGCCGACATGCGCCACACAAAGATCATTGCCACCGTCGGTCCCGCCTGTGACAGCTCCCACGTCCTCGAGGCGCTGCTCGTCGCCGGGGTTGACGTGTTTCGCCTGAACTTTTCCCACGGCACCCACGAATCACACGCGACGTCGTACCACGCGATCCGCGAGGCGTCGCGGCGAACGGGGCGGCACGTCGCCGTCATGCAGGATCTGAGCGGGCCCAAGATCCGCACGGGTCCGCTCCCGGGCGGACAGCCGCTGGAGCTGCGCGAAGGTGACGAGCTCCGCATCGAGGCCGGAGACGGCGTCGGCGGCCCGGGCCGGATTTCCACGCCGTATGCCGAGCTGGTCCGCTCGCCCGTGCAGGCGACAGGCTCCTGCTCGACGACGGCAAGATTGAGCTGCGGGTGGTCGGCACATCGCCGGCCGAGCTGACGACTGTGGTCGTCGCCGGCGGCTCATTGGGCGAGCACAAAGGCATCAACGCGCCGGGCGTGCGTTTGCCCGCCTCGTCTGTGACCGAGAAGGACGCGGCGGATCTGCGCTTCGGTCTCGAGCTGGGCTTGGATTTCGTCGCGTTGAGCTTCGTGCAGACCGCCGACGACGTGATGCGAGCCAGGCAGGTCATGTCGGAGGCAGGACGCTCGGCGCCCATCATCGCCAAGATCGAGCGGCCGGCAGCCGTCGAGAACCTTGACGCCATTCTCAATACCGCCCAGGGCGTGATGGTCGCGCGTGGCGACCTGGGGCTCGAGATGCCGCTGGAGCAGGTTCCCCGCGTACAGAAGCTGATTACGCGCATCGCCCGGGCGCTCGGGCGCCCGGTGATCGTCGCGACCCAGGTGCTCGAGTCGATGCGCGAAAGGCCGCGGCCCACCCGGGCCGAGGTCAGCGATGCCGCCAACGCGGTGGACGAAGGAGCCGACGCGATCATGCTCACCGGGGAAACCGCCGCGGGCGCGTATCCAGTTCGCGCCGTGCAGACACTCAGTGCGATTATCGAAGACGCGGAATTCATGCCGTCTTCCGAGCGAGTGGTCCTGTCGGTCGATCCGATCGGCAGCCGTCATGGGCGCGCGTTGTGCGAAGCAGCCGTGACTCTCTCGACAACCGGCGAGGCCGCGGCCATCATTGCCGTGACACGTGAGGGCAAGACCGCGCGATTGCTGTCAGCCTTGCGTCCGGCCGCCGCGATCTACGCGGCAACGGGCAACGAGCGCCTGGCCGCCACGCTCCGGCTGTGGCGCGGCGTCGTGCCCGTTGTGACCGACGAGCGCCATCCTGAGGGGCTCGAGCGGATCATCCTCGATCGACAGATCCTGCCCGCCGGGTCGGTCGTCGTGTTCATCAATGTGAGCCCGGAACTCGATCGCATCGACGCGAACTTCCTCAACGTTCAGAGAATCGGATGACCGCGCGCGGACGCGTCGCGCGATGAGCGCTCAGCGCGGCCGGTTGTGGGCGCTCGTCATCGACAATTCGCTGCTGCTCGGTGCCGGCGCCGCCGCCGGTCTCGCGTGGGCGAACTTCGACCATTCCACCTACGAGCGTTTCTCACAGGTGCTGCGCTTTGCCGTCAACGACGTGGGAATGGCGTTCTTCTTCGCGCTGGCGGTGAAGGAGATCATCGAGGCGACGCTGCCCGGCGGTCCGCTCGCATCTCCGCGCGAGGCTCTGGTGCCGATTCTTGCCGCGGCGGGGGGCATGGCAGGCCCCGCAGGTTTGTACGCGATTCAGGTGACCGTCCTGGGGCGCCCGGAGCTCATGCCAGGCTGGGCGATCCCCTGCGCGACCGACATCGCGTTTTCGTACCTCGCGGCGCGGTTCATATTTCCGCGCGATCATCCAGCGATCCCATTCCTGCTGCTGCTCGCGATCGCCGACGACGCGATCGGGCTGATTCTGCTGGGACTGTTCTATCCCGCCGCGCAGGTGTCGCTGCTGTTGTTCGGGGCGCTGATGCTCCCCGCATTGGGGGTCACGATCTGGCTGAAGCGGCGTCGCACGATGAATTTCTGGCCGTACGTGATCCTCGGTGGCGGGTTGTCGTGGGCGGCGTTGTTCCTTGGCGGACTGCACCCCGCGCTGGCCCTGGTGCCAATCCTGCCGTTCATGCCAAACGAGAAGCGTCATGTTGGATTGTTCGATCCCCGTGAGCACGACCTGCCGGATACGATGAATCGTTTCGAGCACGCGTGGAAGATTCCCGTGCAGTTCATTTTGATGTTATTCGGCCTGGTGAACGCCGGGGTCATGTTCTCGAGCGTCGGTCCCGGAAGCTGGGTCGTGTTCCTGTCTTTGCTCCTCGGCAAGCCGCTCGGTATCGTGGGGATGATGTTCCTGGCTGTGCGGATGGGCCTGCGCGCGCCCGGTGGGCTTAGCTATCGCGACGCAACCGTCATGGCGATAGCGGCGGGCATTGGTTTCACTGTGGCGCTCTTTTTCGCCACAGCGGCATTCCGGCCCGGGCCGCTGCTGGACGAGGCGAAGATGGGCGCGCTAATGAGTTTCCTGGCGGGCCCCATTGCGATCGTGATGGGGCGGCGGATGGTCAGTAGTCTCTCGCGGAGATCGCGGAGTATTTCGCGCGGAGGACGCTGAGCACGCCGAGAGGCGCGGGTGCGACCGGATCACCCGCCCCGTTGTCGCCCGCGCGGGCGATCCGGTCGCTCCCGCGGCCCTTTGCGTCCTCGGCGCTCTCTGCGCGATACACTCCCCGATCTCGGCGCGAGAGGCGGGCCTCTCGGGTTTTTGGAACTACTTCTATCCACTAGGTCCCCTCGACATAGCGTTTCAACGCGCCCATCGACACCTGCCATCCGAGATCGATGACGCTGTAGTAGCGGCGCCAGCGAGGCGAATCTTCGAAGCCGGACTGCCGCACTCGCAGCCGGCACGCGGCGCCGTCCATCACGCAGTGCACTTGCAGCGACATCGGGCCGATCGGGTTCGTGTCGGGCGGAAGCCACCAGGCGTCGCCGACGACGAGCTCACGGCCGGGATCGTACTCGACGACGCTGCCGTAGAAGACGCCACCGAGGCGGCCGAGGATATCGTCGGCTTCACCGGTGGGCTCCCACTCGACGGCATAGATGCCGAGCGGCCGAGCGGTCGTCACGGACCGCACGGCCTGCCACCAGACCGCGAGGGCCGCCGGATCGAAAAACGCGGCAAGAACCCGCGTGGGCGCGGCGCTGATCAGGATCGACTGATCGAACGAGAGGATCTGAGTCTCGCGGGGCACCGGCGGCATGCTAGCGACTACCGGCGGAGGAGTAAAGCGGCTATGCTGGTTCGATGGACGCGCCAGTTCTGGCTCAACGGAGCGACCCTCCATCAGATCGCCCGCAGGCCGACGAGTCCTGGGACGAACATTATCGCGACGAACGCGACGCGGCGTACCTGTACCGCGCGTTGGCCGCGGTGGAAATCAACGCCGAGCGCAGGGAACTGTTCGTGAAGCTCGCGCTCGTCGAGGATCGCCACGCCGAGCGCTGGGAGACGCTATTTGCCGAGAGCGGCCGGCCGTTGCCGCGGTACGCGACTGCCCAGCGCACCAGGCTGCTCGCGTGGGTCGCAAAACATTTCGGCACGTCGCCGATCCTGCCGTTGATGCTTGCCGAGGAGGGGCGCGAAGTGCAGGCCTACCTGGGCATGGCCCGCCAGTCCAGCCATCGCCACACACACCAGGCCGCCGTCGATATCGCGTCGGACTCGGCGGTACACGCCCGGGAGCTCGCTCAGATGATGGGCCGCAACGGGGAGCCCTGGCACGTGGGCGGCTCCGGTGGTTACCTGCGCAGCATTGTATACGGCTTCAACGACGGGCTGACGGCGAACTTCGGTCTCGTCGCCGGCGTCCTCGGCGCGTCGGTCGCGCCGCATGTCGTGATCATCAGCGGCGTAGCGGGCGCTATCGCCGATGCGTTGTCGATGGGATCCAGCGGGTACCTCGCCGCGAAGAGCGAGGCCGAGGTTCAGGCCCATCAGATCGATCTGGAACGGTCCGAGATGCGCCTCATGCCTGACCTGGAGGAAGAGGAGCTCGCGCTCATCTACGAAGCGAAGGGCCTGTCTGCGGAACGCGCACGTGAAACCGCACAAGCCATGATGCAGGACCCGTCTCTGGCGCTCGATGCGATGGTGCGCGAGGAACTGAACATCCATCCCGCGGAGCTCGCGCCGCTCAAAGACGGCATCGTCACGGGCGCGGCAACCGCGATCGGCGCCTTCATTCCAATCTTTCCGTTCTTCTTTCTGGACCACTGGACCGCCGTCTGGACGTCGCTCGCGATCAGCATGCTGACGCATTTCGGGATCGGCGCGGCCCGCAGCATTTTCACGGGCCGCAGCGTCTGGGCGAGCGGACGCGACATGTTCCTCGTCGGCTTTGGCGTGGCGGCGATTGGCTACGTGATCGGCGAGCTGGTCACGCGGTTACTCTGAGTTTCAGAGAGGGTGCCACGGGTGCCATGCGTGCCATGCGTGCCATGCGTGCCACGCCGCCGGAGGGGTGACGCGACACGTCGGAGACTACTTGGTCGCGGGCTTGCGCAGGGTCTGCACGTACGCCACGACGGCCCACAGTTGTTCTTTAGTGAGGTCGTCCTTGACCGCCGGCATCTTCGGCTTCTTGCGGCCGTTCCACGCCTTGAAAAAAATCACTCCGTCGGGGTTTTTCGCCCCGCGGTCGGCGCGTGTCATATCCATGTCTTCCTGCGCGTCCGGATCCGCGTCGGGACCATCGCCGCGGCCGCCCGGGCCGTGGCATTTCTGGCATTTGTCCTTGAAGATGGCTTTGCCGGTTGCGAGCAGTTTCGCGTCGACCGGAAGGGGATTCTTTGTGGTCTCGGCCTCGGGCGGCAACGTCCAGCCGCCGGCCGATTTCGCCGGTGGCTGAGAGGGCTGCTTTGCCGCTATTGCGGCCGCCGTCATCGATCCAACGCACAACACAATCGCCGCGAACGATCGCCGATTCATGGACGCTGTCTCCGTTCTTACCCCTTCAAGCCCATCCTGATTGGTTCTGATGGCGGCTCAGCCCTGAGTCCTGAACCCTGAGCCCTGCAGAGATGATACAGTTTTTCGGTGAACAACGACCATCCTCTGGCATATGAAGACGACGAGTTCATGCAGAGCACCGAGGCGCGTCCCATCCGCATCCTCGCGGAATACCTGGACCCCTTACGGCGCTTCAAGGCCCACAACATTCAGGACACGGTCGTGTTCTTCGGATCGGCGCGCGTGCTCAGCCGCACGATCGCCCAGCGCGCCCTCACGCGGCTCGAGACGGCGACAATCCGCGAGTCGGACCATAAGGCGGCACTCAAGCGAAGCCGCAAGGCGCTCGAGTGGTCGCGCTACTATGAGGACGCGCGCGAACTGGCCAAGCGCCTCACGAAGTGGAGCATGGCCCTCGAGGCGCAGCGTCATCGCTTCGTGGTCTGTTCCGGCGGGGGCCCTGGCATCATGGAAGCAGCCAACCGCGGCGCGAAGGAAGCCGGCGGGAAATCCGTCGGCCTCAACATCCGTCTGCCGTTCGAGCAGGCGCCCAACCGGTACATCACCAAGGATCTGGTCTTCAACTTCCACTACTTCTTCATGCGGAAGTTCTGGTTTGCCTACCTTGCCAAGGCTCTGGTGATCTTTCCCGGCGGGTTTGGCACAATCGACGAGATGTTCGAAATCCTCACCCTCGCGCAGACGCGCAAGCTCTCCAAGAAGCTGCTCGTCATTCTCTACGGCAGCGAGTACTGGAGCCAGGTCTTCCACCTGGAGCCGTTGGCGGAGTGGGGCGCGATCAATGAGGACGACCTGAAGCTGCTCTGCCGCGTGGATTCGGTCGACGATGCGTTGACCGAGTTGCAGCGGCACCTGATGAAGCACCATATGGTGCCGCAGACGCCGCAGGAAACGAAGGCCCCCGGTATCGCGAAGACGCGCGGATGAAGGAGGACTGAGGTGCTGGCCGAGGAACGCAAGAAACTCGTGGATTTGTACCGCGAAGGCTATGCGGCGGTTGCCGAGGCGCTGCTCAAAATCACGCCGGAAGAAATGGACGTCAAACCAGACCCCGGGCGATGGTCGGTGCGCGAGATCATCCATCACCTCGCCGACAGCGAAATGACCGCCGCCGTGCGGCTTCGCCTGCTGCTCGCGCAGGATCGGCCGACCATTCAGGGATACGATCAGGATGAGTTCGCGCGGCGCCTCCATTACGATCGGCCGCACCAGGTGTCGCTCGAGCTGTTCCAGATCGTGAGGCAGTCGACCGCGGAGATCCTCGATCGGTTGACGCCCGCCGAATGGGTTCGCGAGGGGACGCACACCGAGGCCGGGCCTTACGGCGTCGAAGGCTGGTTGAAGACGTATAGCGCCCATGCGCACAAGCACGCGCGCCAGATACGTGTTGCGCGGGATGCGGCGGTTAAAAAGACTTAAAGTGTGATTTCTCGAGCGACTAATAAAGAAGGTACTTCTCCCGCGTCCGGCGGAACGCCTCTTCGTCGGCCCTCCAGCTCGCAACCAGCGGGGCGACATCCTCGCCGGCGTCGAGCACGGTGCGCAGCCGGCCGGATCCATACAGGATGTCGATCGGCTGCTTCCGGTCCTCGTACTCGTACGGGGGCTCGCGCCAGGGGAAGCGCGCCGGATCCTGCCGGCGGAATTCCGCCATCAATTCGACCGCGGTGCGCACGGGACGAAAGCTTCGCCGGTTGAGCACGTGCACCTGACACCCGCCGCACGTCTCCTTCGCGTACTTGTGAAAGGTGGGTTCAAAAAAAGCCGGACGGAAGTGGACGCCAGGCAGGCCACGCGCGTTCATGGCGTCAGCCAGCCGTTCGCCGTCGATCCAGGGCGCGCCGATGAGCTCGAAGGGCCTGGTAGTGCCGCGCCCTTCCGACAACCGAGTGCCTTCGAACAGCACCGCCCCGGGATAGACGATGGCGCTGTCGAGCGTCGGCAGGTTCGGCGACGGGATGATCCAGGGGACTCCGGTCTCGTCGTAATACATCGACCGGCGCCATCCGCCGAGCGGCATGACATCGAGCGAGGCGCCGATGCCGAACGCGTCGTTGAACAGCCGAGCCAGTTCGCCAATCGTCATCCCGTGACGCAGTGGAATCGGAAACTGCCCCACAAACGAGGCGTACGCCGGATCGAGCAGGTGTCCTTCGACATCATCTCCCCCGATCGGGTTCGGCCTGTCGCAGACGACCACGTGCACGCCGTGACGGGCGGCGGCGCGCATGCAGTTGGCCATCGTGTAGATGTAGGTGTAGACGCGCGTCCCGACGTCCTGCAAATCGACTACGAGGACGTCGATGGCCCGAAGCATCTCGGCGGTCGGCTCGCGCGTCTCGCTGTAGAGCGAGTACACCGGCAGGTGCCGCCGCGGGTCGCGTGCGTGAGGCGTCTCGATCATGTTGTCCTGCAGATCCGAGCGCAGGCCATGTTGCGGACCGAAGAGCGCGGCGACGGTGACGTCGGGATCCCCGACAAGGCGATCGGCCGTGTGCCGGAAGGCGCTGTCGATTGACGCCGGATTGCACACCACGCCGACGCGGCGGCCGGCGACGAGCGAGCGATCGGTGTCGAGAAGCCGATCGATCCCGAGAGCGACAGCGGTAGATGCGGATACGGTCGCGGACATACGGGGATTATAGACCGGGCCGCGGACGGCGACCGGCCGCAACGAGCTCGCGGGCGATGAACGCGCCCCGTAACGCGTCGCTGTAGGAGTTGCAGCGGAACCGGTAGAGTTGCTCCCGATCAACGCGAATGAGCACCACGTCCCGTTCGACGTGCGGCGCGTCGCCGATCGCGTGCCACGCTGTCGCGATCCTGTTCGCGCCGCCGACAAAGATCGCGCGACCGCTCGTCAGGAGCAGCCGGCCGCCCGGCTGTCCCGGCTCGTCCGGCATCGATGCGGGGGCCGTGTAGTGACACGATTCGACGCCCACGACGCGGTGCCCGGTCGCCAGAAGCGGGAGGCCCGTCTGCCGCACGGCTGTGGCCAGTTCCGCGGCGTCGTGCAGCGCGTCGAGCATCTCGCGCTCGATCTCGATGTCGTCCGGCGCGCGACCGAGCGCGTCGAGATCCGCGCGCAAGCGCCGGATCCGTTCCGGGTCCGGTGCTGCCACGGCGTCTGCCCATGCCCGCCTCCACTCGAGGCGCTCCCGATCCTCTGGCGGCGCACCGCGTC
>JBBQEJ010000034.1:0-38732 GCA_038320555.1 Vicinamibacterales bacterium
CCGCGCAAGCCTATCCGCGTCTTCCTGCAGGACGGCGAAAACGATCTGGACAACGCGAACGGCAACTGGCCGCTCGCCAATCAAACGCTCGCAAAGTCTCTGTCGTACGCGGGGTACGACTACCGGTTCGAGTACGGGCACGGCTTCCACAGCAATCGACACGGCCGGGCGATTCTGCCGGATTCGCTGCGTTGGTTGTGGCGCGATTATCACCCCTGATCGGAGTTTTCACAGGAGCTCAGCCGGACATGTGCGTGCGCACCGCGTCAAGCCAGGTCCGCGCAAGCTTCTGTTGATCGGCGTACGCCGCCCACACATCGACGGTCCAGCGCCGGACAAGATCCGCATATTCATCCTCGCGCGCAGCCGCGCAAACATCCGCAATGGTGAGGCGGCCTCGCCCCGTGATGAGCGGTGGCTTGTCGCGCCCTGCAGGTCCATCCAGCCATCGCGGGATCGCCCAATAGAGCTTCTGGTCGCCTGCGTGCTCGACCCCGCAGCATAGTGCCGCCAGGTGCGCGGCGTACGATTTTGGTGATCGGCCGTACTCTTCCGCGTGCTGTATGGCATAGGTGTCGACGACGAGATTGTGTAGGGCGCCCCGGCCGGGACTCGTCCACGCGTCCGCGCTCAGTTGATCGAACGCAGACTGGCATCCTTCGCGGCCGCCCAGACGGGCTCCACATGACGGACACGGGGCGTGTCCGGCGGCAGCCGACTTGGAGGCGGGCGTCGTTTTCGGCATCCCAGGCAGCTCAGCAAACCACGCTCGGATGTAACTTTCGAGGGGCTGGCGGGTATCGTCTACAGCAATGACGGACTTCCACGAGCTCTACTCGCGATACGCACGCGACGTCCACCGGTTCGCGCTGTACCTCTCCTGCGACCGGGCGCTGGCGGACGATATCACGTCCGAGACGTTCCTCCGGGCCTGGAGCTCTGCGACGCCCATTCGCGAGGCGACGCTGAAGGCCTATCTGTTCACCATCGTGCGCAACCTGTACCTCACGGAGCGGACGCGCGCCGCACGCTATGTCGAGCTGAATCCTTCGTTGCCATCCAGCGCGGCGAGTCAGGATACGCGCATCGAGCACCAGGGCGCGCTGACGGCGGTGTTGAGAGCGCTCCGAACGCTGCCAGCGATCGATCGCGCCGCACTGTTGATGCGCACGCAGGACGGGATGTCGTACGAAGAGGTCGCACAGGCGCTGCAGCTCACGCTGTCGAGTGCCAAGGTCAAGGTTCATCGCGCCAGGATCAAGCTGGCGGCGATGGTCGAAAGGACGGTTTCATCATGAATGTCACCCATAACGTCGTGACCGACCTGCTCCCCTTGTATCTCGCCGGCGAGGCAAGCGACGACACGCGGGCCCTGGTCGAGGCGTACCTGCAGCAGAACCCCACGTTCGCTGTCGAGGTCCGCGAGCAGGCAGAGAAGAGCACGGCAGTGCTCGGCGCGCTGACGGCGGTGCCATCGGCGGACCATGAGAAGTTGACGCTCCAGCGCGTGCGGCGGTTCAACCGGCGCCGGGCGAATCTTCTGGGGGTGTCGATCGCGACGACCCTGATGCCGCTGGCATTCGGGTTCGACAACCGCCATATTCATTGGATCATGCTGCGTGACCAGCCGAATCAGGCCCTGGTGTTCTGGGTGGTCGCGCTCGGGTGCTGGATCTCATACTACCTGACCGGCCGGCGCCTTCGCACCACCGGCCGCTAATCGCGGGGCGATGCTGCGGCGCACCGTGGCATCCCGCTACACGCGTCCGCTTATCGTGGCGATCCACCAGCGCAAGCCGACGAACAGAGAGCGCCAGTCATCAAAGGTCGCTCTCGGGTTACTTTTTCAGCATCCCCGGCGACTTCCACTGGATTACGTGATAGGTCGCCGGCGTGTCGCCGACGTTGCGGAGGCTGTGCATCTGATTCGATGCCTGAAATACGATCGAGCCAGGACCGACGCGCTGTAACTGTCCGTTGACGAGCGACTCGACGGTGCCTTCCTTCACGATCAGCAGCTCTTCGGCCGGATGCTGGTGCGGTGGGTGCGGCGTCTCCCCGGGCATCAACGTCGTGATATGAATCTCGAGCTCGTCGAGCGTCGCCGTCGGACGCTGCACGACTCGGCGGACGCTGCCGGTCTTGTTCGGTTCCGCTTTCATCGCGTTCCAGTCAAAGACCGTCGAGCCCATGACCGCCGTCTGCGATGACACCACGGTCATGCCCGCGACACTGACGGCTGCGCCAACGAACGCCACGAATACATCTCTACGCGTGATCATGCCGACCTCCTTCAACGTGCAACGGATTCATGGCCTCGTCCTGGCCCCTTCAGCTTCCATGCCTCGTCGAAGAATCCCTGCGACTCGACGAACAGCGGCAGATATTTATAGTTGTTTCCCGGCTTGGTGATGTCCACGACGGCCCAGTCGGGCAGCTTGGGCGACTGCATATCGTTGTTGGACTGGTCGTGGAACGTGAAACCGCTGTTGACGACGATGTACTTCTTCGGGTTGAGGGGGTTAGGAAAGATGAACACGGGCGCATGGTTGGCCTCGAACTTCTCACCGCCCACGACGACCCCGTCGGCGCGCCACTGAATCGGCAGCCGCTCGGCTATGCGTGTGTAGACGGCGTTGCTCGACGGATCGCCGAAGAGCACGAGATTGCTGGCCGCAATGTCGGCGGCCTTCACGTCCGTGTCGTTTTTCACGCGCGGTTCGCCTCGGAAGAAGTGCACCCACTCCGAGATGGCATAGTCGGCCTGCTCCCGCTCCCATTTTTCCAACGCGTCGGAAAACGCCTTTCCCGTCGGTCGCACGATCACGAACGCATCCATAAATGCATCGTCTATCGGGCCCTGCAGGCCATGGGCCTTTCGGAGGCCGGTGGACGGCAGCTCGCCGGATTTCCACGACGATCCGTTCTTGACAAGGCCGGCGTTCAGCGATTTGTCGCGGCTCACCGGCGGTAACGTCAGGGCCTCGCCATCGATCTTCGCCACAGGTCTGCTGCCGGCCGCGAACGGCGCGAGGCCTGGTTCGAAGCTCAGATGCATCGCCGTTACATTTGTCGTGGTCACCGCGATCGTGTCGCCGTCAATCCTGGCGTTCGCCCGCGCACGCTCCCACTCCTGACCCATCGCATCGACGGTGATCCAGAACATCTTGTTGTAGCGAAGCATCCATGTCGTGAATCGAATCTCGGTGGGCACAGGATTTCGCCCGTTGGCCGCGAGCTGGTCGAGCCGATCCTGCAACCGCTGTCGCGCCGCCGGTTCATAGGAGTGTGCGGTATTCGGACCGATGATGTGCTCGAGTTTGAGTCCCTCTTCGAGCATAGCCGCTGCCATCGCGTCGGCGGCCTGCTTCTGCGCGTCAATTTCACCGGAGTACGCGACGACCGGCAGATTGAATGTATTCGCCGCGTAGTCGGTCGAGTCGTACATGTGCCACAGCGTCGTCTGCGCCGCGTTCTGCGGCTGGCGGGCGAGACCGCCGCGCAAGAACACTTCGGTCTCGGTGAAGCCGGCGCCCGGGGCCGCGGCAACCCAGCGATCGGCAAAATGGACCGTGTAGGACCATGCGGACGCGCCACCCATGGAGAAACCCGCCATCACGATTCGGCTTGAATCAATCGGATAGGCCTTCTGAACCGACTCGATCGCCTCGAGCCCGTCGGTTTCCCCTGCAAATCGGCTCGCGTTCGTGAAGCGCCCGTACGGCTGCAGCATGAAGCGATCGGGACCCGCGGCGAACGGTTTCGAGGTGTAACCGGTGACTGATTTCGTCATGAACTGCTGTTCGAGAACCTCATCGTCCCGGCCGTGCATGAAGACGTCCAGGCGGTACTGGCGCCTTGCGGCGGCCTCGTACTTCTCGGGCATCGTGAGCAGGTAGGGCTGGGCCGAGCCGTCGATCCTCGAATAGAAGCCGCGTACGCCGCTTTGAGTCATCCACGGGACGCGTCCGTCCGCCAGCTGCTGCGCGCGCTCAATCCCGATGGCAAGCGTCTGCATCGCGTAGCTGGCCGGCGTGCTGCCGCGCCCCGCATACAACCGTTCGTCGTACTTCAACGGCCGTCGAACGGCGTCGAGATAGACCTCGACGTCGGCGATGCGATCGGTCATCGGTCCGGAACGATACGTCTGCTTGAGCGTGGCGATGCTCGCTGAGAGATGGTCAACGGCCGTCTGGAGGCTGGCCTTCTCCTCTGCGGTCACACCGGCGCCGAGCGGTGGAAATTGCGGCGGCGCGGGACTGGGTGGTGGATTCTGTGCAGCGCCAGTCCAGATGCCCGCGACGAACAATGCCGAACACACGAGCGGTCGAGACAGACGGACAGCGGCGAATCCACTCATGGGTACCTCGGGGAGCCTGAAACGCAGGAAATCACGCCATTGTAGATCCAGGGGTCAATTTCCAGTTTCCAGCTGCCAGCTGCCAGCTTTGAGTTCACTCCTGCTTCGAACTGGTAACTGGCAACTGGGAACGGCAACTGAGATCTACATATCCAGCTTCCGGCTTCGAGCTTCCAGCTCCCAGCTTCCGGCTGTGAGTTCGCTCCTTGCTCGGACGGGAACTGGTAACCGGTAACTGGCAACTGAGATCTACCAGTCCGTCGGCCGGTAGTCCTTCAGGAACCTGCCCCAGACATGCGTGCCGGTGTTGATGCCGCTGATGATGGGATCGAGAATTCGTGCCGCACCGTCCACGATATCGAGCGGAGGATGAAAACGTTGTTCGGCGGCCTTCCGGGCTGCGATTGCCACCGGATCTTCGTCGGTCACCCACCCGGTGTCCACGCTGTTCATGTGAATGCCGTCGCCGTAATAGTCGGTCGCAGCGGTGCGCGTCATCATATTGAGCGCGGCTTTCGCCATGTTCGTGTGCGGATGGCGGGTCGTCTTCCACGTCCGGTAGAACTGTCCCTCGACAGCCGAGACATTCACGATGTGTTTCTCGCGCCCTGTTGTGCGAAGCATCAGCCCCTTCAGCCGGGCATTGATGAGAAATGGCGCCACGGCGTTGACCAATTGCACTTCCAGCAGTTCAACGGTCGAGACTTCCGCCAGGAGCAATCGCCACGAGTTCCGGACGCGCAAGTCGACTTGCTGCAGATCCCGATCGAACCGTCCTTCTGGAAACAGATCCTCCTGGCCGAGGAGCTCTCCGGCCAGAAGCGGCACCTCCGGCCACCCCGGCGGATGGCCAAGGCCCGATGCTTCCGGCGTTTGCGACCTCGTCACCAGTCGCGACCCGCTAACCGTGAAACGCGAGTCGCGAATCAGCCTGCGGACGTGTTCGGGCATGTCGCGGAGCGCCGCTGTTTCCTCCGCGATCATATGACTGTAGAAGGCCGGCGGACGACGGATGGTCTGGCAGGCGTTGTTGATGATGAAATCGAGGCGGCCGCGCGTCGCCGCGCGCTCTGAACAGAACGCCTCCACGCTCGGCGTATGTCGAAGGTCGATGCCGACAATTTCAAGACGACCTCCACATTCGGCGAAGTCCGGCTCATGCGCGTAGCGCATCGCGGCGTTACGCGGGAAACGCGTGGTGACGATGAGTTGCGCTCCGGCGCGAAGCAGTTTCAGCCCGGCCTGGTATCCGATTTTTACTCGGCCTCCCGTAACGAGGGCCACGCGCCCACTCAGATCCGCTAGTTCGGTGCGCTTCGTGAAGTTCAACCCGGCGCACGGCGGGCACAACTGGTCGTAGAAATGATGGAGGAGGGAGTACGGCTCTTTGCAGACGTAACAGATTCTCGGTCCGAGCGACGCGCGAGCCTGAGCAGGCTGTCGAACCTCGGTGGTATCCGGCGTGCACTCTGGTTTGAAGCGCTCGGGAAGAAACCCGTTCGGCGTGGTATACACCGGCCGACGGCGCAGCGTCCGAATTCCCGTCTCGTCGAGTACGGCATCGTCGCGTATCGCGCCCGCCGCTTTACGCTCACGCTCAACCGTTCTGACGCGTCTCCGGCGCGCACGCGGATCCGGATTGTGCACCCGGGCGACCGCTCGATGGAGGCGTTCCCGGTCTCTTCGGGGTAGACGGTCGAGCACCGACCAGTCTCCAGCGATCGTCTCGAGCACGTCGGTCGCAGCCTGTACGCGCTCGAGCAGGCCGCTCCCGCCAGAAGTCTTGATTTGCATGGCTTCGATTCAGCGATTCAGGATTCAACGATTCAGGAGTCCGCGATTCAGGATAAGTGATTGAGTGATAAGTGATGAGTGATTAGTGATTAGTGATCGGCTCTACGACCACCGCAGTCCCATACGCCAGGACCTCGGTCACTCCGGCCGTGACCTCGTTCGCGTCATATCTGACGCCGATTACGGCGTTGGCACCTGATGCGGCGGCCTGCTGAAGCATCAGTTGAAACGCGTCGGCTCGCGCCTTTTCGCACAGCTCTGTGTAGAGCGAAATATTGCCGCCGACGAGCGTCTGCAATGTGGCGCCGAGGGTGCCGACGATGCTGCGCGATCGGACTACGATACCCCGCACGACGCCAAGGTTCGTGACGGCACGATATCCGGGCACATCGAAGGCAGTAGTCACGAGACTGGTATTGATAGCGGGCATGGTCTGAGCTCCAGATGACGACGACACCGCGGCGTCACTTCAACAGTTTGAACGCGTGTACCCAGTCCTGACGCAGGAAGCCGGGGATGCACCAGAGAATGCACAGGGGTTCGATCGCGCGAGCGGCCTCGGCGGCGCCCATGTCCGCCGTCTCCCAGCCGAACTGATCGAGGATTCCGGTCACGGTTTTCCTGGCCTCCTCATCATTCCCACAGATGAACATCGTCGGCTTGCCGCCCGTGAACTGCGGATCCACCATGGAGGCGTTGCCGACGGAGTTGAACGCTTTCACGAATCGCGCTCTCGCAAATTCACGCTGCAGCCGCTCCATCAGCGACTCGTCCAGATTGGTGAAGAATTTCAGCACGCCATTGGTCGGGGGTGCATCCGCGATGGGATTGGTCGTATCGATGACGACTTTTCCGGCAAGATTGGCACTGTCTGCCGCGCGCAGGGCGTCTGCGGCTGCGGCGCCCTTGACCGCGAGCACGATCAGCTCCCCGAACTTCGCCGCGTCCGAAAAACCACCAAGGCGGCCCGTCGGATTCTGCACGGTCCAATCCTTCAGCTTGGCGGGATTGCGTGTGCCCAACATGGTTGTGTGACCGTGCGCAAGGAAGCCCGCGGCCAGCGATTTCGCCACCTCCCCCGATCCCAGTATTCCAATATTCATACTCATATCACTTCGGAAAGAACGCAGTCGTCATCGCGGCCAACACAATAATCGAAGTGCGCATATCCAGACGAGAAGGCGTGAGCAATCGGCCGCAACGCCGGATGTTCATCGACGTTTACGCGCGGATTGGGTCTTCGTTTTCTTCTTCTTCACGCGTTCCGGCAATTTCCGGCCTCCGGTCTCGCGGTTCCATTCCTCAAACGTCTGATTGGAGATCTTTCCCTGCACCAGCAGCTCGGCGAATTTCCGGCGTTGCGCCTGGCTCTTGAAAGGCATGGCAGATTTCATTCAACGCGTCATGGCCCGCATCCTCAGCGCCACTCGGGGGCATAGTCGCGATCGCGTATTCGTTTTTCGACGACGAGGCTCAGCGAAAACAAGCAAAACACTTCGATCAGCGCGATGAACGCATAAATCGCGAAACGGGTGAAGGCGCTCGGCTCGGGCCAGCACACCGCGCCTTCCTCGAAGCACTTCTGGACGACGCGCTCGAGTTCGATGTGCTCTCGAAAGATCAGCGCGAAGGCCCACCCGAAGATGAGGGATGTGCCGACGATGTTGCCGAAAATCATCCCGCCTTTCCGCCAGAACGGGTACGCGGTCAGGAGGCCGAGCAGTGGCGTCACCGTCAGCTCCATCGAAATCCAGTACCAGTTCAGCTGATTCACACGCACAATTCTCCGTTCCTTCCTAATGTCCTGCAAGTTCAGGCAAAAGAAAAGGACGACGGCGGCAGACCTCAGTCGAGGTACTTGATGAACACCACTTCGTTGCGAGCCTCGTTGTAGATGAGCTCGTCCACGAGGGCACGCGTCATGACCAGCCCGAGGCCGCCCGGACGGAGTCCCTGTTCCTCGCGTACGAGCGCGTGGGCAATCGGATCGTCCGGGCTGTTGGCGATCGCGGCGTGCGCGAGGTTCTCGATGTTGAATCCATCGCCCGGATCGAGAATCCGGTACAGGAGCATGCGACGCGCCCGGATGCAGGAAATGCGCACGGTGCGGTTCGGGTCGAGCTTGCCACCCCATTCAATCGCGTTGAGGAGCAACTCGCGGAACGCCTGTGCGACCGACTCCCTGACGTCTTCCGGAAGGCTCATCTCGAGCTGCATGATGAACGATTGCAGCCGATCGGCCATCGCGATCACGCAGGGGGCGACAATCTCCACCCACTCGGGCCGGGCGGAGATTACCTCGATAGGAAGAGTCGCCTCGTTCGACGCATGGAGCGTCTCCTCCACGACCTCCACAATCGCGGCCGGCGATACCGGTTTCTTGACGTAACGGTACGCCTGCCCACGGATGGCTGCCAGCAATGTCTCCGGTGTGTCGTCTGCCGTGATCACAATGACGATGGGATGTCGATCGCCTGCGCGGACTCGCGCGAGCAGATCGAGACCGGTCATGCCGGGCAGGCCCATATCCAGCAGCATGAGCCGGACGTCCGTCTGTGCGAGGTGGGCCAGCGCGGCTGGACCGTCGCCCGCCTGCAGTACCGTGTGGCCGCTTCGTTCGAGCAACGAACTGACAGCGTGCCGCAGCGCACGATCGTCGTCGACGACGAGGACGCGGGAACTGGAGGCCAGACTCATGGGTACCTCCGAGAATAGAGCGCTACAGCATCCTCTTTATTCCTGCGCCCGGCAAGCTGTCATACTGGGCAGCCGCAACGGGGAGGTGCAGGTGTGAAACCGTTGGAGGACCGGCCTCCGGGCCTGGGAATATCGGCACAGCAATGGGTTCTGGTGTCGGAGACCGCCTGTGCCCTCGCAGAATCCGCCACGCTGGCCGACGCCACCCCGCGGATGCTCAAAGCCATCTGCGAAAAGCTTGGATGGGAATTCGGCGCCTTATGGCGGATCGATCCGGTCGCCGGCGTGCTGCAGTGCGCCGGCACGTGGCACTCGCCTTCCGCCTCGATTGACGCGTTCGAATCGATCACCGTCACACAGGTGTTCGGCCCCGGGATTGGGCTGCCGGGACGGGTCTGGAGCACCGCAGAGCCCGCCTGGATTCCCGACGTCGTTCAGGATCCAAACTTCCCGCGCGCGCCGGCGGCTGATCGGGCGGGCCTGCACGGTGCGTTCGGATTTCCGATCCTGCGCGGGAACAGCGTGCTGGCCGTCATGGAGTTCTTCGCGCGGGAGGTGCGTCAGCCGGACACGGATCTGCTCGGGATACTAGCCGCTGTCGGCAGCCAGATTGGCCTGTTCGTCGACCGCAAGCACGCCGAAGAAGAGCTCGACCGGTTCTTCACCATCTCGCTCGATCTGCAATGCATCGCGACGTTTGACGGGTACTTCAGGCGGGTGAATCCCGCCTGGCAGCGCACGCTCGGGTACACGAGCGAGGAGCTGTTGACCAGGCCGTTTCTCGATTTCGTCCATCCCGATGATCGTGAACCGACGGTTGCGGTCATGTCGGCGCTGAAGACCGGCGCCCGCGTCACCGACTTCGAGAACCGATACCGCGCGCGTGACGGCTCCTACAAGTGGCTTCTCTGGAATGCGGCGGCGTTCCCGGAGCTTGGAACGATTTACGCGGACGGCCGGGACATCACTGAACGCAAGCGCGCCGAGGACGCGTTGAAGCAGCACGGCCTGGAGATGGAAGCGGCCAGGCGTGAACAGCAGGACAACGCCGAACGCCTCGCGCAACTCGTGCGCGAGCTCGAAGTGGCCAAACACGTCGCCGAAGAAGCCACCGCCGCCAAGGGAGAGTTTCTGGCGAACATGAGCCATGAAATCCGCACGCCGATGAACGGGATCATCGGCATGACGGAACTCGCGCTTCGAACGAAGTTGACGGAGCGGCAGCGAGAGTACCTGAGATCGGTTCAACACTCGGCCGAAGCGTTGCTCACCCTCATCAATGACATCCTCGACTTCTCGAAGATCGAGGCGCGACGGCTGTCGCTCGAGCAGGTCACGTTCGACTTGCGCGAAACCGTGGAAGAGGCGGTCCGCATCCTGGCCCCGCGCGCGCACCAGAAAAACCTCGAGCTGGCGTGTCATATCCACCCGGACGTGCCCGAAACGGTCGTCAGCGATCCGGGGCGCCTTCGCCAGGTGCTCGTCAACCTCGTCGGCAACGCCATCAAATTCACAGACCGCGGCGAAGTCGTGGTCACGGTCGAGGTTCAGGAGGCGCGCGGCAGCGAAGCTTCGCTGCACTTCACGGTGTCGGACACCGGCATCGGCGTTCCGGCCGAAAAGCAGTGGCAAATCTTCGGCGCGTTCGTGCAGGCTGACGCGTCCACGACGCGGCGATATGGCGGCAGTGGTCTCGGCCTGACGATTTCGGCGCAGCTCGTGGAGCTGATGGGCGGCCGTATCTGGCTGGAGAGTGAGGCCGGCCATGGCAGCCGCTTCCACTTCATCGCGCGAGTCGGCGTTCAACCAGCGAAAGCCGAGCCGGCGCTGTCGGTGGCCCTGCAGGATCTGCGCGTATTGATCGTGGACGATCATCCGGTCAACCGCCAGATCCTCCAGGAGATGATCTCGAGCTGGCGGATGAAGCCGGTGGCGGTTGCCGGAGCGGCCGAGGCGCTCGAGGTCCTTCGCGACACGACCGATTCGTTCCAGCTCGTCCTGACCGACGCGATGATGCCGGATCACGACGGCTTCGAGCTCATTCGGGAGATCCGAAAGGATGCCCGCTTTTCCCGCCTCAAAGTGATCCTGTTAACGTCGGCGGCACACGAAGACTCTCCAGCACATCGCGTGGCTCTCGACCGCGTGCTCACCAAACCAGTCAAGCACTCCGATCTCCTGGAGGCGATACAGTCCGTGATGGTGCCGGCAGCGGGAACACTCGAAGCAGGACTGATCATCGATCCGTCAACGCAGCGCCGCCGCACACCTGGGCGGCGCCGGCTGCGAATCCTGGTGGCGGAGGACAACCCGATCAATCAGAAGCTGGTGCTGGCGCTGTTGAAACAGCAACGGCACACGGTGACGCTTGCAAACAACGGACAGGAAGCGGTCGAGAAGGCGGCCCAGGGGGGCTTCGACTTGATCCTGATGGACGTGCAGATGCCGCTGATGAGCGGGCTGGAGGCGACTGCGGCGATCCGGGCCCGTGAGTCGGCCGTACCGGGACAGCACGTTCCAATCATGGCCATGACGGCTCACGCCATGGCCAGCGATCGGGAGACGTGCCTCCAGGCCGGCATGGATGGCTACGTGTCAAAGCCGATCCGGCTCGAGGAGTTGCTCGCCGCCATCGACGTCGTGGGCGGCGCATCCGCTCGGCCTGCCCAGCGGCGCAGGAAACCGTCAGCCGCAACATCCGCGCTGGTGGCCAACTTCGGTGGCGACCCGGCGCTCCTCGGCGAGGTCATCGAGATGGTGCTGGCCGATTCGCCCGCGACCCAAGGGGAAGTACGCCGTGCGGTGACGGCCGGCGATACGGCAGCCGTCGCGTCCGCGGCCCACGCACTGAAAGGCACCGTCGGCCTCTTCACGAAAGCAGGGGCGTACGAGGCGGCGGCCGAGCTCGAACGCGCTGCGCGACACGGCGAGATCACGCAATTCGACGCGATGAGTGAACGATTGTCAGAAGAGATGGCCGGGCTGCGACGGCAATTGAAGAAGCTGCTCAAAGAGCTGCGCGCGAGCGTCTAACCTCCCCCGCACGCTGAACACGGATGTACGATGTAATCGTAATCGGCGTCGGCGGCATGGGCAGCGCCGCCGTGTACCACGTCGCGGCGCGCGGCGCGACAGTTCTGGGTCTCGAGCAATTCGCCGTGCCGCATGCCCGCGGATCCTCACATGGGCTGACCCGCATCATCCGTCTGGCCTATTGGGAAGATCAGAGCTACGTCCCGCTGCTACGCCGCGCCTACGCGCTCTGGCGGGAGCTCGAAGGTCACGCCGGTGAGCAGTTGCTCATTGTCGGTGGCAGCATCGACGCTGGTCTCGCCGGCAGCCGGCCTGTCACCGGGGCGCTCGAAGCGTGCGCGCAATTCGGGCTCACCTCCGATGTGCTCGACGCAACTCAGCTCTGGGCGCGGTTTCCCGGGTATCGCATGCCCCACGATGTCGTCGCGGTGTTTCAGCCGGATGGGGGCTTTCTCCTGGCGGAACGCTCGGTGATCGCGCATGTGACGGCGGCGCTTGCGCGCGGTGCCTCCGTGCACACTCGCGAGCGAGTGACACAGTGGAGAGCTGTCCGCGGCAACGTGGAAGTCCGCACCAACGTGAGCACGTATCACGCACGCCGGCTGATTGTCACGGCAGGTCCCTGGGCCGGCACGATGTTGCCGCAGTTCCTCAGCGTGCTCTCGCCGGAACGACAAGTGGTGATGTGGACCGACCCGCTGAAACCGGAATTGTTCACGGTCGATCGGTTTCCGGTCTTTTACGTTCACGTCGAGGAAGGCGCGTTCTACGGATTCCCTCAATACGGCGGTCACGGATTCAAGATCGGCAAATATCACCATCGGCGTGAACCCGCGGATCCCGACGTGGCGTCGGTCGAGCCGGGTGATGAGGACGAAAACGTCCTGCGAGCAGCCGTCAGCCGGTACTTTCCCGATGCTGATGGGCCGCGGCTCGCCGCGGAAACGTGCCTCTTCACCAACACGCCGGACGAGCACTTCCTGATTGGCTGTCAGGATGCGGTGAGCTATGCCGCCGGATTCTCGGGGCACGGCTTCAAATTCTGCAGTGTCGTGGGAGAGATTCTGGCCGACCTTGCGCTCGATGGCGCCACCAGGCACGACATCTCGCTGTTCGATCCGGCCCGGTTTGCGTGAGCAGATCCGATGGGCTCTGAGGACTACCGTGATCTCGTTTAGAAATTCAACGTAGTCCGTGTTAGTCCGTGTCGATCCGTGGCACTACTTCTTCGAGCCGCACTCTTTGGCCACCGGCTCGATGAGCGCGCCGAGTCCGCTCACTTCGAAGTGCGCCTCGACCGGCTGTGCGTTGTGCGGTGTGTAGCCGAACCGCAGGGTATGAGCGTGAATCGGGCGCTGGGCGAATGCCTCCGCGTCGGGGGCGAAGAGCGCGTCGTGCTCCGCCGAGTCCGGCCATCGCATCGTCGTTTCCTGATCGTTGTCGAAGCGGAAGCTCACCGTGTGATCCTCCGTCTGCGGCTCGATCTTGAGCGCCGAGCCCGTGAACACGAAGGCCTCGGTTTTCTTCGAGAGACACCGAACGATGAGCATCGGTCGGACCTGATTCATCCAGATCGGGACAATATTTTCCGCAGGCAGCTCGAACGCGGCACTGTGTCGCTGATTGCCCGTCCAGTACGCGCGACGTTGGCTGCTCCAGGCCTGCGTAACAGCGGATGCTCGCGGCGGCCCCGCCACGACAGGCCGTTGCGGTGTGGCGACAGTCCCCTGCGCTGCGGCAACGGGGGCCGAGGGAACTCCCCGCGTCAACAGGAGGGCGAGCGTGAGGACGCTCCCGGCGGCGATCGCAATTAGAATCACGAGCAGATCGCGGCGACTCACACGGCCACTCTGTGCAGGCGACGACGCCTTGGAGGGTGAGGACGCTTCGCTTGACGCTGAAGCGGGGGTAACGTGTTCCCCCGCCCATGCCGCACACGGCTCGCAAAGCGTCGACGAATCTGGGATGTCCCGTCCGCACGACCCACAATGTTTCACGCGCACCACTCCTGACGATTCGATCCTCGCGACGCACCGCGAGTTCGGGTGCAAGCCGCAAGGCCCGTACCACGAACTGCGGTGAAGCGGACCGCGCTTCCCCACGCGCACGAAGCATAGAAGAGTCAATGGTCTACGGGATTCGCGCTATGGCTGGATCAGGGGAGCCGGCCGCGCGGGCGTACACGCCGAAAATGGCATCGAACTGACAACTCTGTGAGTCCAGAATTGTCACCGTGAACCAAAGGCTTTGACTTACGGCGACTTCACGAATCGAAGCGCAACCGAGTCGATGCAGTATCGCAAACCGGCGGGCGGCGGACCGTCGTCGAATACGTCGCCGAGATGGGCATCGCAGCGGCGGCAGGTGACTTCACTCTCCACGTGTCCCGGGCTTCGCGAAGGATGTGTCACTACGTTTTCTTTCGCGATGGGCTGCCAGAAACTCGGCCAGCCGGTGCCTGAATCGAACTTCGCGGCGGAGCTGAAAAGCGCGGTGTCGCAGCAAACGCAGCGGAACATGCCCTTATCGTGCAGATTCCAGTACGCGCCGGAGAAGGGACGCTCGGTTCCCCCGCGCCGCGTAACCTCGAACGCCAGTGGCGACAGCTGCCGCTGCCACTCGTCGTCAGATTTCGCGATCCTGGGCACGCGCACGGTGTCCTGACGTACACCGGCATCGGAGAATTGCGCAATCAACACGTCGGCTGCCGACGAGCGCGCCTCGATGCCCTGGCTCCTCCAGGCCGCGGACGAGGCGACGATAGAACCGCCCAGGGCAGACGCCATGCGTTGCAGAAAGTGGCGACGTGGCAGGCCGTGTGGTTGGCGCTCGTGAATCATGCCGTTCCTCCCGTACATATTCAGTCGTCATCTTCCGAGCGTTCAGCGAGTTCTGCTCGTCTTGTCACTCGACAACACTCGCTCAATCCGCCGGTCCGGAATCAGCCAAAGGAGCGCAACGGCTACGTAGAGGGCCCCTGCAATGGCCTCGTGCACGAACGCCGCCGGAATGGCGATGAGGTAGACGATAGGGGAAAGCTTTCCTTTCCAGTCTGAGCCGACAGCCGTACGGAGGAGCGAGTCGGGCCCCTCGGCCCGAAGAATGGTCTGCAGCAGGATCCAGTATGCGACAGCGGCCATCAGGAGAACGGCGCCATACGTGGCCGTCGGTATCGGCGCAAACTCGTTCTCGCCCATCCATCCCGTGACGAACGGAACAAGCGACAACCAGAACAGCAAATGAAGGTTGGCCCAGAGCACGTTGCCGCTGATCTGCCGGGTGGCGTGCAGCATATGGTGGTGGTTGTTCCAGTAGATCCCGAGGTTGACGAAGCTGAGGGTATAGCTGAGAAACACCGGCCAGAGTGGCACCAACGCGTCCAGAGAGTCGCCGTGCGGAACCTTCAATTCCAACACCATAATCGTGATGATGATGGCGATCACCCCGTCGCTGAACGCCTCGAGCCGTCCCTTGTTCATGCGCCCTCGATTCGAAGTAACAGAGGTTTGTCTCAGACCGGCAGAACGCGGGTGGCCGATGCGACCCGCCATGGTTGAAAGCGGCCGTACGTGATGGATCGCCAGAGCCATTCGAGCGGCCCGAAACGGAATCGCACCAGCCACCAGTGGCTGAGTGCTGAGCTGACCGCGAAAAGCGCCAGTCCGGCGCCGAGCGCCTGCAGTGGGGCCGGCCCCAGATGGAGAAAGTAGTTGGAGAACGTAAGATCCAGAATCGCGATCTGAACCATGTAGGTCGTAAGAGCCATCCGGCCGCTCCAGCCGAATGGAGCCAGCGTGCGAAGCCACCGGGGACTGCGTGCCACCAGGAGTAGCACGGTGCCGATGTAGACAAATGCCAACCACGTGCCTCGGACAATGGCGAATCCTTGTCTGAGTTGGTTGAGGACGAGCTCACGAACCAGGGGACTCCCGAGTTGCCCCTCGCGGGCCGGGAACAGGCCCTCAGCCGCCCAGGATGCACCGCCGAATGCCATCAACGCCAGAATCACGCGCTGGTGACGGACCGGGGCGTCGAACAAACCGAGCCGAAACCCGATCAGGCCGATGAGAAATAACGTGAACGTGTTCACCGGCAGGAACGAGAACGGCTGCGCGCCGACGCTGGCCACGCGATAGCTGGCGCGCGCGATGCTAAAGAGTGACCCGGACGCCGCGCTGAGCACGAGCGCGGTGGTCAACATCCTCAGGGACGACCTCCGGACGAGCAGGAGGGGCGCGCCCCACACCGCGTATCCCAACAACACGTTGAAGCCGAACACCGCGTGCGCAAACAAGCCGAAGCCTCCGAGCGCGGCAAGCCGCCGAAGGTAGACCCCCGCGAACGCCGCGCCCCGGACCTCTGCTCGTCGAAGCTGCACGACGAATCCAACGCCGAACAGGATTCCAAACATCGTCCAGAAACGCTCTTCGAAAAAGAGCGCGACGATCTTCTGGTAGGTTGCGCCAAGACCCGCGGCCGTGTCGCTGCCGATTGCAGAATCATTGAAGTGGACGAGAAACATTCCCAGCAGCGCGATGCCACGGAGAATGTCCAGTGCGCCGATGCGATCCGCTGACCCCACCGCGGCAGACTCGTCCCGGGCCATTGTTGCGGCACCAGGTGTGAGGGGGGTGGTGGTGGCAGCGAGTGACATGGACCGGTCCTGCCTGGAGACGAGGAGCGCTATATGGGATTCAGGATTCCAGCAGATAGCGAGTCCGCAGGATGCTGGTGTGATGACTGACGTGTCCTGCCACGATGTAAGCAAGCGCACGAACTGTGAACCGGTTCCCGCTCGCAAAGCCGTCACGAGTCCACGCGAACGCGGGAAGATTCTGAAAGAACGTCAGGGTCGCCGCGCGAACGGCGCCGAATTCCTCCACATGGCTGCTCCACGACCGTTCATCCGCGCTCGCGGAGGAGATCGCAGTGTCCTGATCGAAGCTGGGCAGCGGTGTTTCGAACCCGCGCGCGAACCAGAGCGCCCGGCTGACAAAAACCCGCTCGGCATCGTTCATGTGGCTGAGGACCTGCCGAACGCTCCATTTCTCCGGCGCATACCGGCGGAGTGATGTCTCCTCGGAAATGCCGCGCAACAAGGTCAGGGTCTCGGCCGACTGAGTTTCGAGGGTATCGCAAATGTCCCCCTCCGTAACCTTGTCGATGTACGTGAAGTAGTACTCAGCTGCCTCGGTGCGGTCAGGAATAGTGGTCATGGTGATGGTGCCCGTGGGATCTTAGAAATGTGTTTCAGTTGCCATGTTCGCACCCGGCGCCGCCGACCGCGAAGACGATTATTCTTCGTAGGAACCGGGGTGATTCCGTGGAGTCCCCGCCGCACCGACGGCTCGCACGCGTGCAGACGGCTCCGGCTCTGCGGCCCTTCAGCCTTGCCGGCGCGGATCGTAGCATGGGGCAGCCACTCCGGTCTGAAAGGCTGGAAAATGATCTCCTGACATTTGGAAATGCACAGATGAGCGCCCTCAGTGATATGCAAGTACAGGATTTCATCGAGAACGGATTCGTACGGCTCGATCAGGCCTTCCCCCGGGCACCGCAGATGAAGGTCGCGAACTGCTGTGGCGCGGCACCGGCTGCGATCCGCATGACCCGGGAACCTGGCGCCAGCCGGTTGTTCGCCTGGGTGATTATGCGGAGCCGCCCTTCCGGCAGGCGGCGAACACACCCCTGCTGCACTCGGCTTTCGATCGGCTCGTCGGCGAGGGGCGCTGGCTTCCACGGGCGAGCCTCGGCACGTTTCCGATCAGGTTTCCCAGTCGCGACGAACCTGGCGATACGGGGTGGCACGCAGAGGCGAGCTTCCAGGGAGATGACGGGTCGTGGCGACTGAACGTGGAGTCGAAGGGGCGCGCTCTGCTGATGCTCTTCCTGTTTTCAGACGTGGAAGAAAGCGACGCGCCGACGCGAATACGAGTCGGTTCGCACCTCGATGTGCCTCGGGTTCTCGAGCCGGCTGGCGATGCGGGCCTGTCTTTCATCGAGCTTGCGGAAATGCTGGGCCCGACGGCGGTTCGACGGCTCGCCCTCGCGACGGGTGAGGCCGGCACGGTGTATTTGTGTCACCCGTTTCTGATCCACGCCGCTCAGCCGCATCACGGCACGAGACCGCGTTTCATGGCGCAGCCACCACTCTACCCAGCCGAACCGGTACTCTTGGAGCGAACCGACGGCAGGTACTCACCCGTCGAGATCGCGATCCGTATGGGTCTCGGCAGATGAACCGGCTCCTTAGAGTGCCGCAGAAACGCGACGGTCCGGTCCGATAGTACTTGGTCAGATCGGCGACGACGAGCGGTGTCCTGCAGGGCGGCACCGAACTGACCAACGGACTGGAGGGGGTTTTACAACCCGTTACAGAGTTCTGCCGCCGATGCTGGAGTGGGACAGAGGCGGCCGCCTGCCGCGCGCGTCTCGTTCGCCGCGACCTCGGACTCGCGTGACACGCGAAGCTGTAAAGCGCGCCGGCAGCGTGACTGTCGCGTGGGGTTGCGGGACCCAACGCGGGTCGCCGAAGACAATGCGGAGGGCGCGGCTTTTCCACGCGACGTCCGCGGGAGCAAGAACGAGACGCCTGTGGCAGGTGGGCGCGGCCGGCGATCCAGGCAATCAGGGACGCGACCCGGGACGGCACGGACTGAGTTGGTGACGGTACAGGTCGCCGACCCAGCCACTTCACCGAAGCGAGGCGGCCCGCACCAGGGCGCCCCGGTCGACACGAGACAGCGACGAGACTGACGCCGCCATCTCCTCGATCTTGTCTTCGAGCGTCTTGCGCGCGCGGCGGGATATTCCGGCGCGCGGAAACTCGTACATGAAGACGTGTCCCGTCCCGTCGGGCCCCGCCCACATGGGATCCACCCACACGATTCCCTTGCTGACACCAACACACGCCCACTCGTCGTGCGCCTGGACCGGACGGCGCGGTGACGGGGACGCTTCATGAATCGCGGCATCCATCTCGATCACGAGCTGGTTGAAGAAGAAGATGTGTACGGCCTCATCGATGTCCGCGAGCGCCGGTGCCTGAGCAAGGCGTTCGAACAAACCGGTCAGCGCGCGGCCGGCAATCATTGCGCGCGGTACGAGGACGAGGCGATGAAGATCAATGTGCGCACGCGGCAGCGCATCGGCGTACGAGAGGCTGGCCATGACCTGCATGTAGCGGATCGCCTCGACGCCAATGGCTGCGGCGAGCGATTCCACCCGCGACGCAGCCTCGAGCGCGCGCCATATGCGGCGCCGCGCGCTGCGTGATCGCCCGAGGAGGCTGAAGCGGATTCCGCTCGCCACGCGCGCAACCGCAGCCGCGCCCTCCTTGGTTGCCGTCCATTTCGTGAAGGGGGCACGTGTGATGCGGCCTCGATATTCGAGGCATCCGCCGTTGACCCGGAACCAGCTCATGCCTCGCGTGTTGCGAAGAGTGTGCCCGCCAGATTTCGCACACGGAGGCGCAAGAACCGCAAAAGGACTGACGAAACCTGTCGTATCCCAGCGAATTCTGTGAGTCGGGAATCGGAAGGCCCTTACTTGAAACGACCGTCAGGTTGCGTCGTCCTGCCGATTGATTCGATTCCGGCTGATAGCCTGCTGAATCCTAATCAACGATTGTGTAAATCTCGCGGTGCCCGGACTCCACCAGCGGTACCATTTTTTGATAGTTCGCCTGGAAGTCTTTGTCGCCAAAGACCCGTGGCGCTGTGGCTTCGAAGGCGGCCATGTTTGGCACGGTTAATTCCAGGACGAGCGTGTAGTGCGGGCCGGTGACATCGGTCAGAAGACGCGCAGAAGCATCGGCTGCAAGCCGCTTCTGAATGGCGATGCCTTCCTTCATGACAGCCAGCGCCTCTCGAGCCTTTCCGTATTTCAACTGGAACACGTTGCGGATGACGATCATACAAAGTCCCTTTCCAGTGCGACCCGCCGTGGGAACGGTCAGGTCTCGTACAACAACTTACTCGCGGCGGATCGTGCGCATCTTGACGGGGATTTCCATTTGGCTGCCGGAGGGCCTACCGGATTCCAGTGTCGAATTGAAGCAGCACCGTGGTCAGACCAGTGGACGCGACTTCCACCTCTTTCGCCTGTGATCTCGGCGACATGATGGGGGCGTCGGGCCCAGGGACGACCAGATAGTTGCCCGGGGGCAGTCGCGATTCGAAGTGGCCCTGGGTATCCGAGCGAAAACTGGCGACCACCCGAGTCCCTTGTTGCACCGTGAAGCTGGCACTGAAGGGAGCGTCGCCGCACGACACGTCCACCTCGCAGACCGGCCGTATAGGACCGCGCACCACAGTGCCGGCGAGCCCTGTGTCGCTCGGCGCGGTAGGAGAACCGCAACCGGCAAGGCTGCAGGTGAGAGCGACGACACGAAGGATTGCCGAGCGCATGGCCATTTATCGCGCGCTCTGAGATTGTACCGCACCTGGAATGTGGTTCAGCCGTCCCGCTTCAGCTTCCATCACGAGCATTGGCCTAGAACTGACCGTCGAGCAGGAGGCGCATGGGCACCATCTCAGATAAATGAAATCCGTGCCGGACGTAGAATCGTCGCGCGGAGGCGTTTGACCGGTCCGTGAGCAACGTGATGCGGCGGCACCCCGCCTGTCGCGCGTGCTCGATCGCCGCGGTCAGCAGCATTGATCCGGCGCCCTCGCCGCGTCGGTCAGGCGCAACCACCATGTCTTCCAGAGTCGCGACGCCGTCGCCCAACGCGGTGGACACCGAGAACAGCAGGCTGACCATCCCGATCACGCGTATCTCGTCGCGCAGCACGAGGACCCGCCCGAGACTCGCGTCAGCGATGATGCGCCGCAGGCCCCGCTCCTGAGCGGCCCGGTCGGGCGTGAACTCCTCCTCTTGCTCGAACAGGATCCCGAGCAGTTCGGCCAGCCGAGGGACGTCATCTATCGTGGCGACGTCTATGTGCATATCAGTCGAATCGGCGAAAAATCCTTCAATAGCCGGCTGACCGGTGCCAGGGATGCTTCACGGTCGGAGCGTTGGCGTATCGCTTCATATCCAGGACGAGCTTTCCTCCGCAACCCGGATCGAGCCGAACTGTAAGGAGCGGTGAATCGATCGGGGTCGTCTTGTCGCCGCTGGTCACGCTCACCAGGTGATGCTCTCCGTAACCGCCGCCCTGCACGATGATCGTTCGAGGGTGTGATGGGTTCAGGTTGATGATCGTCACCGCAGTCCGGCTATTGGAGAGTTCCGAGACCAGCGCGGCCACGTCTTCAGGCACGCCGGCACGCCGGCGATCAGGATCGAAGTAGCGCAATCGGGCATTCAACAGCCCCCCTTCACGGCCTGGCGGCAGCGCGCCCCACATTAGTTGCACCATCGACTCGGTCGCCGCAGGATTGAAGTCAAGCATGTTGTCGGCCAGGCGTTTGTCCGGCGTGGATGTATCGCGACGAATAGCGCTCAGCCGCTGCGCCGTCGCGGCCAGATCTCGTTCGAGCGCTTGTTCGGGATAGGCCGGGTTCTGGCCTTGGAGAAAGTCTACCCAACCGATCCGGCCGATGCGTTCACGGTCCTGCGGCTTCTGAGACCAGTACCAGACCTCCAGCGCGCCGACGTTCCACGGAGCGTCCCGCCAGCCGTACCAGCCATCCGCACCGTACATCGTCGGAAACTGCTTGCGGCCATCTACGTCGCGGGCATGTGAATTCACGGCGTCCATCATACGGCGCCACGCATCGACGTACTTCTGATCGCCAGTGACCAGCAGCGCATTGTTGAAGCCAACCAGGGCCCGCGGGATTCGATTCCGATCTTCGCGGCGGCCTGTCACCGGATTCACCGGGCTGAATCCCCAGCCATAGGCGTTCTTCCACCATTTGCCGTCCGGACCGCCGATCCTGCCGTCAAGATCGACGAAGCTGGGGATGATGCCGCCGTTCTCGGTCATTCGCTGCAGCCACGCGTCCATGTACTCGACGACCCACTTCTTGTACTTAGGCTCTCCCGCGAGAAGATAGGCATTCATCGGCAGCGTGGTGGCGACCAGATTCAGAAAATGGTCGCCGACCACGTCGCCATATTCCACGTAGTGGGCCAGGAACTGCTGGAACGTCGACTCGCCATGCAAGGCAGCGAATCCTTTGACGTCGAACGGATCGCCGACCCAGTCGAGCGGCGTCGCCTTTCGAAGCATCGGCCCGCGGCTGCCGTTCTGCATGCTGCGGATGATCTTGTGCACCGGATCGTAGTTGGGCGCCTCTGGATCCTCCGCCATGTAGAACCCGGCAAACCGCCTGGCCCGTTGTTGGTATTTCACATCCCCGGGGATCGACAAGGCCATGCGATTGAAGAGCTGCAGCCCTTCGCCGTGGTGCATCCAATCGGACTGGACGATGAATTCCTTGTAGTACATGCCCTGCCGGGCGATCGGCACCTCGGTCGTCCTGGCCTGGGTGTATTGCTTCAGCAGCCCCTCGTGACCCTTCACAAACATCTGCAGGACGTCGTCACTGGCGCCAAGCGCGTGCAGTTCCGGCCAACGGTTAAGATTTTCGAAGGCGTCGTCCGGGCCGTCATTCGCACCCCAGCGCACAACGCATTGCAGGTAGCCGCGGTCGTCGAAGTATTTCCTGAAGAACTCCGTGCAGGCGGGAACGTTGTCGGCAAGGAGCTGCCGCTCGAGCCTGGCCCATCGCGGCGGAGCCATCGGTGAGTCGATCCGGATCGACACGTCCAGCCCGGCCGGACGATAGGCTCCGATGGACGCTGCGAACGCGCAGCCAACGAGCAAAGCAACAGCAACGCGTCTTTGGCTCATGACACCAGACCGAAAACGACGTTCAAGGCGAGCGCCAGGATCGCGGTGTTGTAGACGAACGAGAGTACGGCATGTAGGAGCACCACGCCGCGCATCTGCGTCGTCCTCACAACCACGTCAGACACCTGGAAGCACATGCCGATCGTGAATGCGAAATAGGCGAAATCGATGTCCGACGGCTCGTCCGTTCCACAGAACTGGAGGCCGATGTCTGAGTCCTCTCCCTCCTCTCTGCTTCCCCGGTAATGCAGGTGCGCATACATGAGTGTGAACGCGGTATGTGTCACGGCCCACGACAGCGCTATCGCGGCGAGAATGAGCACCGTCCATATCGTCTCCTCGGCACCATGGAATGCCTTGACCTTTCGAAGGACGACCGTGGCGGCAAACAGGCTGATCAAGCTCGCCACCACGGCGATCGCGAACACCGTGTGGCGTCCGGGATCGTCAGCGCCGGCGCGCCGTCTCGTCTCCCCGGCGTCGGCGCTGAGGATGATCGTCCAGGAAAAACCCATGAGCGCGAGCGAGGTCGCATCCCATCCGGCAATCGCACGGACGGGCCATTCGATCCACGACGGCGTGAGCCACGCGAACGCGATCACGCCAAGCGCGGTGGAGATGAGGAGCCGGCCGGCCGCCCGACGCGGCGACAACAGCCGTGGGGTGGGAGGCTGCGGGCTTACCTGGTTCGTCAATGGCCCAGGTCCACGATTGTGATGTCCTTGTACCACGCCTCGCTTGGCGGGCCGGCGTGGATCTGCGGGCAGACGACGCCGGTGGTTTCGATAGTCGGATCCTCTTCGAGGTAGTTCACGGTCTGGACACCGTTCAGCCAGAGCTGGATGTGCTTCCCCTCGGCGCGGATCACGTAGTCGTTCCACTCGCCGTCTTTGACGAGGCCCTTCATCTTGACCTGGTCGGGACCCGTGAGGACTTTGTTCCGGCGGGATTCGTCGTACAGCGCGCCCCACCAGCCTACTCCCACATCGGCTTGGTACCCCGAGACCTCGTAGGTGTTGGGGATGCGTTTCGTCCGGAACTGGATTCCGGCGTTGGCCGCATCGCCGCCGAGGAGCTTTACCTTCAACCGAAGCTCGAAATCGCCGTAGGTCTTTCGCGTGCAGAGGAACTCGTTGCGGACAATTTTTCCCCGGAGCCAACCGCCCACAATCGCGTCGTCCTCGATGCGGAAGATCTTCTCGTCTCCCTCCCACCCCTCGAAGGTCCTGCCATCGAAGATTGCGACAGGCTTCGGGTTTTTGGTGGCCTGATCGTTCAGCCAAACAAACGGGAGTGAAACAATCAGCGCAACGAGCGGGAAGAAGGATTTCATCATCGTCGTATCGTTGGACGTCAGTTCGCGCCGGACCGCGTGGCTTTCAGAAACGCGAGAAGGTCCGTGAGCTCCTGTTGCGACAGCTGTGCTGCCAGGCCAGGCGGCATAACCGACACCGTGCCCGGCTGCATATCCACAATCTCCCGACGCAAGATCCGAATCTCAGAGCCTGCGCCGGTGACCAGCACCACCACGTCCATCAGATCGCTCCGAAGCACCCCGCTATGTGTCGCACCCGATTGCGTCGTGACGACGACCGGTTCGTAGCCGCGGGCGAAGCTGGCACTCGGGAACAGAATCGCCTCCAGTAGATCTCGCTCGCTGCGAATCTGGCCGATTCTCGTCAGATCGGGGCCTATTTTGCCCCCCAGATATCCAATCGTATGGCACGACAGGCACGCCACCTTCGGACTATTGAACACCGCCTGCCCGCGGCGAACATCGCCTCCCGTGCTCGCCGCGAGGAGTTCTTCGAGACGCTGCTTCTGCTGCGCCGAATCGATATTGAGCGACGCAAGCAGGGCCTCGCCCTTCTTCTGAACCGACTCGGGATATTTCGCCAGACGCGGGCGAAGGATGTCCGCTCGAACGCTGGAGCGGCCCTTCGACTGTTGGAGCGCCGCAATCATGGCGAGCCCCAGCGCCTCGTCGCTGCCGCGATCGAAGGCGGGCAAGAGCCGCGGAAGCTCCATCGGGCCTGTGCTCGCGAGCAGTCCCGTCAACGTCAGTAGTTGTTGTCGTCCAAGGCTGGTTTTTTCGAGAACCCCGGCTGCGGCAACACGAACAGATACCGGCTGCGCAGGTTCCAGACTGCCCCGCAACAGATCGAACAGGTCCTGGTCCACGCTGGGAAGGCCGCCAGCGACAGCCGCCAACGCATCAAGACGAACCTCGAGTGGCCACGCGCTGTCGCGGCCGACGTGAAGAAGCGCAGCCTGCAGATCCGGCGCTGCGTCCTTGGACGGCGGGGCCGTCCGCGCTACCGCGACCGCGCTGCGCGTTGTCTCGAGCTCGTGGCCGGCGAGCGCCCGCACGAGCGGTCCAATCCACGCTGAAGGCAACTCCTTTGCACGCGTCCTGGCCATCGCACGAAGCGCCAGCAAGCGATCCTCTTTCGCGGTCGCACGCTCGACTGTAGCCGCGAGAAGGTCCTGGATCGCCGGGTTCTCTGCGAACTGGACGAGTTTCTGCTGCAAATCTTCGCGCGCGCTCTCAGTGAGATTCTTGGCGGTCAGGTGTTCCTGGAAGAACCCGGCGAGCGCCCGGCCCCATTCGGGGTGATGGCCGGCGATCCACCAGGCCGTCTCATTTATGACCGGGTCGGATGAGTCGAGCAGCGGGATGACCGTCTCCGCCTTCAGTCCGCCCCCGTCCATCTGGTCAAGCGCGATAAGCGCGGCGCGCTGTGCTCTCACGGATGTCGCCTGCAGACCGACTGCCGTCGATGACGGATCAGCTATCTCGATGAGCGCGTAGGTCACTGAGTGTTCCAGCACGCGGTCGAGCGGTGACGCAGCTAGCGCGAGCAAATCGGTTACCGCCCTGGCGTTGCCGACGCGGCCGAGCGCTTCGGCTGCCACCCGCTGGACAGGCGGCAGGTTGGATTTCAGCGCGTCGAGAAGCTGCGGCAACGCCGCGGCATCACGCCACACGGCGGCGGAATGAAGCGCCGCCTGCTGTACGCTCTGGTCCCGATCGTTCAACGCGATTCGGGCTCCCTCGCGCGCCGGCGTCGTCTGGATGCGTGTAAGCGCCCAGACAGCGTTGCGCCGCGCGTCCGCGGAGCGTGACGTGTGCACTACCTCATCGAGCGCGGACACTGCGCCACTCCCCAACCTCGCGAGTTCCTGAACTGCTCGATTCGCAACGGCTGGCCGGACATCATCGAGCCGTTTCGCGACCTCGCCAGGCTTCATGGTGTTCCAGGCGAGTTTCCGGCCGCGCGGGTCGTCAATCCGGGGCGAGCCCTTGCGGCGGACGCGATAGATTGCCCCCAGCACTTCCGGTGCGGCGAGCTGCGAGGTGGGACAACACAGCTTGTACCACGCCCCCGTATCGACCACGAGGAGGCTGCCGTCGGCATCCTCGAGCACGTCGGTCGGGTGGAAATCGCGGCTGTTCGACACGACGAAATCGGAATCGCGGCTCTTGAACGTTGCGCCGCTCGGCTCCAGCGCGTGGCGGGTCACCTTCTGCAGGTTGAACAACGCGGCGAAGAAGTTATCGTGATAGTCGTCGCCGAAGGCCCGCGACCCGTATCGCGTGAGGCCGGATGGAGCGGCCGCCCCGAGGTGTGTCAAGGCGGGCATCAGTCCACCCGTTCGTTTGTGATTCTCGATCACCGCGTGCGACTTTCCGTAGACACCTCCGTAGATCGCGTGAATCAGGCCGTCCCGCCGGTCCAGTTGCGGATGCTCCAGGAAGGTTGCGGTCAGCAGCCGTTCGCCGGCTGGCGTGAAGGCCACGTCGACCGGGTTGTCCATACCACCGGTCATGACCGCTTCGATCACGCTGTCGCCTGGACGACGGCGAAAGATATGCGAGGCTCTGGTCACGAACGGAGTCTTGCCGGAGCGTTCGTAGGTCTGCTCAGCGAAGGCCCCTTTGGTCCAGTAGATCCAGCCATCGGGACCGAGATAGGGTCCATGGAGATCGTTCGCGCAGGTGGTCAGCGTCTTGCCTTGAAACCACTCTTCGCGCTTATCGGCCACCCCGTCTCCATCGGTATCGGTCAGTTTCCAGATGCTCGGCGGCGCTGCGACATAGAGCGATCCGTCAAACCACATTGCGCCTTCGGGAAACATCATCCTGTCGGCGAAGACAACACTCGAGTCGAACCGGCCATCGCCGTTTTTGTCCTCGAGCCGCACGATCCGGTGAGGTTTGTCCGCAAGCTGTTTTTCCACCTTGTCGTTCGACCCGGAGGAGTCGGCGACGTAGAGTCGGCCCTCGTCATCAAAATCCGCCACGATCGGGCGGTTGACGAGCGGAGGGCCCGCGACGCGCTCGACTTCGAAACCCTCGGGAACGCTAAGAACCTGATCCGCGTACGTCGTCCTTCCCTGTGCATAGGAGAATGCGAGAGAGACCAGGATGACCGCGGACGACGCCGAGGCCAGGACCGCCTTCTTAGTCGTGGGTTTCATGAGCAGCCCAAGTCTTTTGCTACTGGCGACCCGTCGGGTTGGGATCGCGACAGGCAAAGTTCACCGCGTCGTTGGTGTCTCCCTTGCCCTTATACACCGCGAGCTTTGGATAGGCACAGAGAGGACGCAACCGATCGACGACTCCGTTGGTGGAATGAGTGGCGACGATCTCTTCCGGCGCGGTTCCACGTTCCACCCACTCCTCCAGCGCGGCCTGCATATCGAAGGAGTTCGGACCGGGTCCGCCGCCGCAATGGGCCATTCCAGGGGCCATGAACAAGCGGTAAAAACTCCTGACGTCTCCGTCGCGACCAAAAAACGACGTCACGCTCTCGTAGTAGTCGATGCTGTTTTGCGCGGCGATCAACTGGTCGCTCCACCCGTGGTATTGGATCAGCTTGCCACCGCGCTGCCTGAACTCCCGGAGATTTGGATCGGTCGCGTTGAGGATCGGAGCAAACTTCGATTCAGCCTTGGCGAAGGCCTGGTAGCCAGCCGGATCGGCGAGATCGAATGTCCGCCAGTCCCAGTTCGGATCGGCGAACACGAGCCATTTATAGTGGGCGATCGGAATAGGGAACGGACTCGACGGATCGCGGTGGGGCCAGAACGGTTCGCTTCCAACCGCAAGACCGGGATACAAATGCGCGCCGGTGCGCGGATCCTTGAGCCCTCTGTAGACTCGACGGGCCGCCTGCACCTGAGCGGGCGTCAGGCAGGCGCCTGGGATTTGATTCGGCGCGCATTGCAATGGCGCCGGATCGAATGTGCATCCGCGCGGATCGTCCAGCACGCCGTCGGTGACGCCGTCGGCGCTGTCACACGCCGCGAGCGCCCCGCGATAGAGCGCTCCCAGCGCGGCGGGCGGAAGGTTGCTCGCCGAATCCTTGAGGATCGCCAGTGTGCCGTCGAGGTCTCCAGCCATCAGACGCGTCCAGTTATTCGCCGGCGCACCGGCGAGTATGGCGTCGTAGTCTCCCGGGAACCGCTGCGCCTCCATCAGGCCCTCGTAGCCGCCTGACGAGCAGCCGATCCAATAGGAGCGCTCTGGAGGCTTTCCGTAAAATGCGCCGACGAGCGCTTTGGCTTTCAGCGTCGTTTCGTGATGGGCGCGATACGCAAAGTCGATTAGTTGTTCCGGGTGCTCGAATGCGAATCGAGCAGCGTTCACGCCCGGTGCTGCCTCGTGGCCGGTATTCGTAGAGGCACTCGCGTAACCGCGACGAATCTGTTCCTGGAGAGCGCCAAAGGAGATGGTGCCTGCCCAACCCCCGTTTCCGACGCCCGCGAATCTGCCATTCCAGTTCTGTAGCGGCAGCCACACCTCGAACAGAATGTGCGATTCACTGGTCGGTTCGATCACCCCGGCGACCCGGCAAAACGGGGGCAGGTTGGTCATCGCATTGTTCGACCCGGGAGGCGTGAACGATCCACTGGTAATGGCCTGGGCCGCGGTAATCGTCGTATTGGGAAGCCGCTGGTCGGCCAGACCTGTGCACGCCACAGCGGGATCGACCTGCGCTGGCGTCGCCGAAACGAGAACCGCCGGAAGGACCGCTACGATCAACGCGATGATGCGATCAGGCGATCTCATGTCTCCTCCGGGGACCCACCGTCTCGATTCGCTTTTCGCGATTCGCGGTTCGCGATTGAGCGATTAGTGATTAGAGGGATTAGGGATTATTTCGTCTCATCCCAGATCACCTGCGCGTCCGCGCGCACCCTCGCCGCGGCGGTGCGCACCTGCTCCGCGTTCGCCGGGTCGGGCGCGCTGTAGCCGGTGTATTTAGCCGGTGTCTTCCAGGCCGTCACGACGTCGTCCACGGTCTTGCCCGCTTTCTTCGCGTTCTGGACGAACTTCACGAAGTCCGCGATGAATTCCGAGTACAGGCGCAGGTCCGCGGGCGTGGTCGTTGTTGCGTTATGGCCGTTGATGATGGTGTCCACATTCGTAGCGCGGGACGCCTTCGCGATCGTTTCCGCGTAGCCGACGCCGGTGCCGCCGTTGTTTTTGTCCATGATCGGCAACGCCCGGGTCGGCATCGTGTCGCCGACGTGCATCACGCGGAGCGCCGTGAAGATCACGAACGCGTCGCCGCCCGTGTGCGCCGGGCCGAAGTAATGAAGATCTATCTGGTCAGCGCCGCGGCCGAGGGTCATCTTGTCCTTGAATGTCCGCTTCGGCAGCCCTCTGCCGCCACTCTCCTTGAAGAGGTTCGTCTGCGGACCCGTCTGCAGACCGTACACAGGATTGGCCTGGTCCATGTATTTCTTCGTATTCTCGTGTGTGATGACGTCGACCGTCGCCGGAAATTCCACATTGCCGCTCACGTGATCACCGTGCGTGTGGGTGTTGATGATCGTCGTCACCGGCTTGTCGGTGAGCGTCTTGATTTTGTCCAGAAGCGGCTGGCCCCAGCCCGGGAGCTTGGTGTCCACCACGACCACGCCGTTGGCGGTGATGAACGCGGCCGTGTTGCCGCCGCCGCCCTTCAGGACGAACAGGTTGTCATTCAGCTTGTCGACTTCGATCACCTTCGGGGCCGTCTGATCGGCCGGCGGCTGTTGAAAAGCCGCGAGCCCGATCGAAAGAGCGCCTGCGGCCACTAACGTTCCCAGAACGACCAGTCTCTTCATTCGCACCTCACAGAAACGAGCAAAGACTAAACGGCAGGCGACGGACTCCCGTAGTGCGCTTCAATCTGAATCCGGCCCTGGCAGGTCCACCGCCGCTTGAAAGCGCCACTCACCCGCATGCTTCACGAACCAGTCGACGAAGCCGCGCCGGTCATCGACGACCTGAGCGTCCACGATCACCTGTGCATGTTGAATTCCCGTGACGAGCGCCCCAGTCGGGGCGATGTCGATTTCGATCTGCTCGAGTTTCACGAACGTGATCTCGCCCGGGATGTCTTCGACCGCCCGAAGAAAGGCCGCCGCGTCGACTCCAGCTGCCCCATGTGTGCGATGGACGAACCCTGGAGCCAGCAGTTCCCGGATCGCGGCCAACTCCCGCCGGGCAATCGCCACTGCCATCTTTTCCGAGGCTTCCGCGACTCGTTCACGCTCGTTCATATTGTGATCTGTACGACGGCCGAGGGTCCCTTGCCTTCCCAGCCCGCCGCCTCCTGGGGCTGCCTGCGGTTTCTCGCGGGCGGCATTGAGCCTCCGATGACCGCGCCCGCCATCATTACCGATATTAGGATCCTTGACCACAGTTACTGCGCGCAGTACAAGTACCGTTTCGACTAATGACTTCAGTCAGCCGCAAACTGCTGCTCGCCTTCGGCGCCCTGGGCCTCGGGGCATCCAGCATGTCCAGCTACGTCCATTACAAGGTCCTGACGGACCCCAGCTACACCAGCTTCTGCGACGTCAACCCGGCGCTCAGCTGTTCGCAGGCGTACCTGAGCCCGTACGGCAGCGTCTGGGGAGTGCCGGTCGCGCTCGCCGGCGTGTTGTTCTTCGTACTAGTGCTGCTCCTGGCCGGCCTTGGCGGGCGCGCGACGTCCGCCGCGCGGGAGTCGGCCGCCGCATACATCTTCGCGCTGTCCACGATAGGTCTCGCGGCCGTTCTGTACCTCGGATGGGCCTCGTACTTTCAGTTACACACGTTGTGTCTGTTCTGCGCGACCACGTATGTGGCTGTCATCGTCATCTTCATGATTTCCGCTCGGGTTACGGCGATTCCCATGACGACGCTGCCGCGCCGTGCGCTTCGTGATCTGCGCGCGCTCATGACGAGTCCGCTCGCGCTCGTGATCCTGCTGCTGCTCATCGCGGGGGTCGCCACGGGGATCGGGTTGTTCCCGCGTGAAGGTGTGACGTCCGCGCAGGAGCCGGCCTATCCGCCGCTGACCGACGAGCAGCGCGTCGATCTCGAAAAGTGGTGGGCCGTGCAGCCGACGGTGGATCTGCCAATTGCAAATGATGGCGCGAAAGTGCTGGTGGTGAAGTTCAGCGACTACATGTGCCCGGGCTGCCGGCAGACATATGAGGAGTACAAGACCGTGCTCGGCAAATATCTCTCCGGCGGGCAGGTCCGCTATGTTGTCAAGCACTACCCGCTCGAGGCGGAGTGCAATCCCAGCGCCCCGAGCAATCACTACGCGTCGTGCGAGGCCGCGGCCGCGGTGATCATGGCGCGGGCCAGGGGCACGGCACAGACGCTCGAGCAGTGGATGTTCACGAATCAGGCGTCGCTGACACCTGACACGGTGAAAAAGGCGGCCAGAGACATCGGCGGCATCCAGGACTTCGATGCGCAGTACGCGCGTGCGCTGCAGGAGGTCAAGACCGACGCGAGCCTCGGCGCGCAGCTCGACATCAGCCAAACGCCGACGTTCTACATCAACGGTCGCAAGCTGTCGGGCAAGGCCCTCCTACCCCCCCAATACTTCGATTACCTGATCGAACTGGCGCTCAAAGACGCAAAGTAAGCCCGAGTGGCTAATGGCCTGTCTCAGCTGAATCGGTAGTGGATTCCGGAGCGCGGCGCTCGCATGGCAAGGCGCGACGACCGAGAATACCGGGAGTATTGAGGAGGAGCAACGCCGCCAGGCGGGAAGCTCCGCGCGGAAGGCACTACTGATTCAGCTGAGACAGGCACTAGCGCGACTCTGTCAGATCAGCCAATTCGATCGGGCGACGGTCCGGTGACCTGTCACGGCGGGTTCACGCAGAGAGCGCCAAGCGCGCGGAGAAGACCGGTCAGGAAGCGTCTACGCATGCCCTTCCGGCCACGCGCGATTCGCGCGAGCGCCGGTCCGCAGGCCGGCGCTGCCGGAAGGGGCCGTTAGGCAGCCTTTTCTCGGCGATCTGTGCGTCTCTGCGTGCTCCGCGTGAGATCGTCTTCTCCGCGCACGGTGAAGCTACGGCAACGTCGAGCGAAACCACGCAGGGAGTACGACGAGCTAGGCTCGCCTAGTCACTCTAGTGACTGGCAGGCTTCTGTTCGTGCTCGTACCAATCCTCGTGCAGGGACCAGCCGTGGCATCGAAGGCACGAGGTCCAGCCCCATTGGTGGCTGCACCCTGGACACCGCCCGCCGGTGGAAAACGTGTTCCACACGGTCCCGCACCCTACGAACAGTGGCTCCGGCGAAGCGGTGCCGTCACAGCACCAACGGCTCGAGGGCGCCGGTCGCCACTCACACAGCGGGCAGCGAATGCGGCTGAATCGCTCGTCATTATCCGACCGGGGATCTGACGCGGGGGCGTTGATCGTGGGGGCACTCGGCGCCGGAGTGCGTTTGAGCAGCTGCATCAGGAAGGTGCGAACCCGTAGAGTAAGCCTGGATTGTCCGCCAGGATCGTCTTTCGATCGGCCGCATCCGGCACCCACAGCGCGAACTGATTGAACACCCGTCCGTCGTCGATCTGCCGCAGCGGTGAAATATCGGTCGGCTTCCGGCCCTCGGCCTGAGACGTGTCCGGGTGAGGCCAGTCAGTTCCCCATAAGACCCGGCGTATGTTCGCGCGAATCAGAGCCTGGGCGAGCGGGGCCATGTCCGCGTAATCCGGCGCGGCGTTCGAGCTGCGATACGGGGCGGAGAGTTTGACGTAGGCGCGTCCCGTTCGCACGAGATCGAGCAACACATCAAATCCTCGTTGCCCGGGGCCGAGCGCAGCCTGCGCACCGCCGAAGTGATCGAACACCACGGGCACGGGCGACGCGGCGATTTCCTTTTGCATCGCGTCGATCACGGACAGCTGCGTATACATCTGGATGTGCCACTTGCGAGAGCTGACTCGCTCGACCGCCGACGCGAATCGACGCCGCCCGACTTCGGGATCCGTCTGGCCGGCGGTCGCAAGATTGATCCGGACTCCTCGAATGCCCTTCCGGTCCATCTCGTCGAGCGCTGCGTCGGGCGTGCGGTCGTCTATGACCGCGACGCCGCGCGCGTTCGGCGCGAGCTGGCGAATCGCCTCGAGCGTGCAGGCGTTGTCAGTCCCATAGACGCTGGGGTGAACGAGGACGACGCGGCCGATGTGGAGGGCGCGATGGAGCGTGCGCAGTTCGCCGACTGACGCGGGTCCGGGTGTGTAGGTCCGGCCGGGTGAGAACGGGAAACGCGCGGGATCGCCGAAGATGTGCGTGTGGCAGTCACACGCATCGGCGGGGACCTTGAAGTTTACGCGTGTTGAAGGTTGCGACGCGCGCGCGCGCACATCGCGCGACTGCCGAGCGACAACCGCCGCCGACACCATCGCGCCCCGTTTCACGAAATCCCGTCGCGTCAGCTGCATGAAGACGGTTCTCCGGAGACGTCAGCTGCTCACCCTCCAGGTTCAGCCGGGCAGATTGACGACGCCAAGCTGCTGCAGCATGCCGAGCTGGTCGAAGGTGTTCCAGCCTTCGACCAGCTTCCCGTTCTCGACACGAGCAAACGTCATCCCCCTGAACTGCACCTGTCTCCCCGTCGCCGGAAACCCCAGGCCGTCACCTTGGTGAGTCCCGGTTCCTGCCCAGCGAGTCGCGACCGTATCGCCTTCGGTGACGATGTCCTCGATCTGAATCTTCACGTCCGGAAATGCATTCCGATAAGCCCGGTGGAACCCCTTGAACGCCTCCGGGCCCTGTAGATCCGGACCAAGGCCATGCACGGTGGCGCGGGCGTGAAGCAGTTCGTCGACCGCCGCGTCGCGGCCCTTGTTCCAGACCTCCTCGAACCATCTGCGAATCAGCGCCTTGTTTTCTGCGGACATGCTGTCCTCCTCCACGCGCTCGTTTGGCCCGAAGGGCGTCCACCACTTTCGTCAACGCATCCTATCCCACGAAGACTTGACTGAATACGCATATATCTGGTTATAATTCCGACCATGAGGCGAAAGCCCGGCGCCCTGGTCCCGCTCGAAGCATCGATCCTTGCGGCTGCAGTCGAACTTCATAACGCTCGCGTTCATGAATTCCATGGGTATCAGCTCGCCAAGCATGTCGCTGCCGTCTCGGACCGTCGGCTCCTCACTGCTTATGGGACCTTATACCGTGCGCTGGCGCGGCTCGAGCAAATGGGCCTGCTCCAGAGCCACTGGGAAGATCCGCAACTCGCGGCCAACGAGAACAGGCCTGGCCGGCGGTTGTATGCGCTCACCGGTGAGGGTATGGCGTCCGCGCACGCGAACCGTCAGGTTGGCGCGAGCGCCAAGCCGTCAAAGCGGCGTCGCCGAAGAGTGGCGCCAGCATGAGCGCGCTGTTGCGCCTCTCGGTCGCGGTAGTCCGCATGTGGACACGTGTGTACACGTGGCGCATGCCCCGATCGGTCCGCGAAGCGCGCCGCGCCGAGATCGAATCCGACCTGTGGGAATGCCAGGCCGACGAAGCCGCCGGTTCTGCGCTCCCGATGCAGATCATGGGACGGCTTGCGCTGGGGGTCTTCGAAGACGTGCGCTGGAGGGTTGAACAAGGGAGCAGAGGTTCGCACGTGGCACGACGCACAATCGCGTTCAGTGTTGGCACTGCCGCCGTGCTGGCGTGCTTATGGGCTGGTCTGGCATTGAGTTCGGCGGAACCGCCGCAGCTGCCAGCGGCTCCCGACGTTCGGTTGCAACGCACACCGTACCCACCGCCGCCGCCACCGCCTCCTCCTCCCTGCAATCCACCTGGCATCGGGCGTGAGCCCTTCTCACCGTGCACGCCCAACCAATGAACATTCTGGTGGGTGCCTCCGCGATCGCGGTCGTGTTGCTCCCGGTGAATACTGCCGACTGAGCGGGCGGGCGAACAGAGGGACTACGATCTCGGAGGCAGGTCGTACAGCACTGCGACTTCACCTTTCAGTGCGATCCGTTCAGCGAAATGTTTGACGATGAGCTCCCGGCGCGCCTCCAGCGCGTCAAGCTGCTCCGGGCCGAGATACTTCTCCAGCTTCTGCTTCATGACCTCTCTCGTCACCTCCCGCAACTTGCTCAACATCGCGCGGTCGCACTGGACGAGGCTCTCTGGGTTTTCGAGTTGTCTGCTGGTCCCGAAGGCACGAGTGTGATCCACCAGCCAGATTCTCCACTGCTTCGTGATCAGCAGGTTGTCCCACATGGTAGCCAGATAGAACGCTGGACTGACGTTCCGGTAGGCATTGGCGATGAATTCGTCGAAGACACGCACCGTCTGCATCTGCTTCTTCCAGCGGTCCGGATCGGGCGGCTCGGTTTTCTGCCCTCGCCGGCTCTGCTCGTTCATGAGGACGTCGTCCACCCACCATGTGAAGGCAGCAGGCTGCTCTTTGATCGTGCGCTCGACTGACGGCGCCACGAAGTTGAGGTCAAGGGCCTTGTCCAGTTCATACGCGGCCACATTGAATCTGTAATTTCGCTGGGACGCGTCAGGCGAGGTTGATGCCTCGATGGCGGCGTCGTGCCTATTCTTCCCGTCATCGAGGGTGACCCGCCAGAACTTGCTCCCGGTGGACGTGTCGCCCTCATCGACAACGCTGGCTTTTAGTAGGAACTCTTCTTGCTCAGTGCGGGTCATCGGCAACGAAGGAGCACCAGGCTGCTCCTGGGTTCTCACCGCCGACGGCACCAGCACGATGACAAGCGAAACCAGGCGCGTCAGCCATCGTGAGCCGCGGACAAGCAGCGTCACTTTCTGGTCACGCTCCAGCCACCTGCGGCGACCTCGTTACCGTTGGCCTTTTCACGAAGCGACCAGGTGCCCTTCGCGGTGTTGCCATCGAAAGAGGCTTCGAGGAGCACCTCAGCCGCCTCATCCGGTGTGAAATCGTACTTCGCGCTCATCTTCTTGCCTTCGAACGACAGCGCTTTCAACGTCGCCTTGTACGTTGGCTCGCCGGTGATCGAGACTCTTCCACCAACTGCGCCGTCCTTCCCTTTTTCGAGCGTGAGCTCGAAGCCGCCGCCCGAGCCCGCTCCGTCCCAGGTGCCAGTCCACGTGCCCACGAACGGCTCCCCGGCCGACGACCCCTCGGAGCCTCTTTGCGCGGCGGAACACATCGTGCCGAGGATGAACACCCACAACCACACGCAACATCTGTTTCGCACAAGTCCTCCTCCGGGGTCAGACGGGGGTCAGACCAGGGTCAAACCACCGTCACGCAATTTGGCGACGAGGCGGCGATGGCTGCGATTCCGACGGGGCCTCGGCATTGTCAAAACTGGGTACTCTTTGCCGCCGGGACACTTCGCACCCGCCAAATTCGGACCCGATTCGATCTGGCGCGCCTCATGAATTCGCTCCGCGCATGGCGCGTCCAAATCGTATTCAAACTCCTGGTCTGATCCGTCACGTGATGGCTCGAGGAAACGGCCGCATGCAAATCTTCTTGGACGATGGCGACTACAAACATTTCGTCTACTTACTAGCCGACGTCATCGAGGAATTCAGCATCGAATGCTGGAACTACTGCCTGATGCCGAATCACTATCATGCGACGGTTCGCCCAACCCAACCGAATCTCTCCGAAGCCATACGCCGCTTGAACAGCATATATGCGCAATGGTGGAACAGACGACATGAACGCGTCGGCCATGTCTTTCAGGGCCGTTTCAAAGACCAAGTAGTTCAACGTGAAGGCTATCTCCCGGCCCTCTGTCGGTACATAGCACTGAACCCGGTACGAGCGAACTTGACGACACGGCCTGAGGATTGGGCCTGGAGCAGTTATGCCGCGACCGTCGGGCGGTGCCCATCCCCGCCGTTCCTCGCTGCATCCTCTGTACTGAAACAGTTCGGAGAAGGCCAGGAGCGGATCCTCCAAGCGCAATTCGTGGCCTACGTTTTGTCCGACGAAGAACGCGACTGTACGGGCGATCGCATTCGGTCCAACGAACGCGTCCTAGGAAATGGCGCGTTCAAAAGAATTGTTCAGGCGGACCTTCCTGGAATCCCAGACGTGGCTGAAACCGCAGCCATGAGCCTTCCCGCCGAGGACGCGGCGATCACCTGATCGGCCGTGTGAAAAATGGCGCAGCCCCGCAATCGATGGGTCTGACCCCGGTCTGACCCCGGTCTGACCCCGGTCACTGCCAGCTGCCAAGAATGGCGCCCATGACGGTCATGTACACCAACTGGTACCCCGCGTCGATCAGAAACGCGGCTGCGGGCTTATCCGAATACAGGTTGGCCGTAAACCCGATCGGAAGCGCGAAGCCGAGCCACGCGTGAAATCCCCAACCCGCGCCGTCCGCGATTGAATCGGCCCCAATGTGTCGGAGCAGGAGTCCCAATACTGAGGCCATCACCAGGAACGCCACAAAGGAGCCGGCGTAAGCGCGTCCGGCGTTGGCTTGCATGGCAGCCAATTTCTCCGGCGTATACCCGTTGGCGCGTACCCAGGCTTTGGCGAAGAGGACGGGCGAATACCAGAGCGCGCCGATCAGGAAGGCGGCGAGGGCGGCAACGAGAATGGGAAGCGCATGAGCGATCATCACAGGTCTCCGAGGGGAACTACGTGATCAACGTCGTCGGGGCCGTTCGCGTCTTGCGGAGACTACCACGGGATGATCTCGCCTCTGCTGATCGCCGCAGTCCTGGACATGCAAACGAGGAAATACACCGCCGGAATCCACAGGAACAAAACAGTGAGCCACGCCACGAGCGAAGGGCTCAGCGCAAAAACGTTCGTCGCGCCAGGAACCGCCGACGGGACGACATCCTTGGTGTTATTGACCGCGGCGTGAAGCAGCATGACGAGCAGCAGACTCCCTTCGGTGCGCCAATACAGCCATGCGACCGCAACGGACAGCGCCGTCACCTGCAGCAGGTAGACCGGAAATGATTGTCCAAACGTGGTGGTTTCTGGAACGAAGAACAGTGGCAGGTGCCAGAGGGCCCAGATGATTCCCAGAATGACGCTGGCGGGTGCGAGGCCAAAGCGTGCTGACAGGCGAGGAAGGGCGTAGCCCCGCCATCCGATTTCCTCGCCCGCATGCACCCACGTGGAGACCACAATGGCGGCCATCATGAGGTACCACGGTTCCTCACCCACACGCGGCCACTGGCCGGTCGCGATCCGATGCACGAGGGCGACCAAGAGCTTGATCGACGGGAAGTAGCCTGCAGCGAACAGGTACCATCGGGCGCCGACGTCCCACTGGAACACTCGGCGGACCAGCGCACGCGTTGCCCCGCGTCCTTCGGCTCGCTCCGTCAGTGCGAGAGCAATCAGACCCGGTGCCAATGTGCCAAGGAGCAACAACGCGCCGGCAAGGGCCGCGAGCGCCGGAGTCGCCTGCGCGGTCGATCGAGAGATCGTACCGGCCGCCGTCCAGCAAATCCACGTGCCGGCATAGGTGAGCGAGAAAGACGTCGGAAGAGGACGCGTCATGATCGCCACAGGGAGCAGCAGGGTGCCATTTGAATCACATGGCCCGCAACCTACGCAACCTCGTCGAACTCTTCTCTGTACATTGCCACGCCGGACACTCCCGTCATGGCGTGCGCGTCCAGAACGAGGGCCATGAAAGCCGCATCCGGTATGCCCTCCCATTGGCTCGCGAGGCTGTGCGCGGAAGCGGGCCCGAATCCGAAGCGCGGGTAGTAGTCCGGATGTCCGACCACGACAACGAACGGACAGCCACGCAGACGGAGGATATCCAGGCC
>JBBQEJ010000035.1:0-38307 GCA_038320555.1 Vicinamibacterales bacterium
TTGGTGACGCTGAAGGTCATGTCGGCGCGGCCGGTGTCTCCCCATGCGGCGGCGACGGCGCCGTGGCGGATGATGAGGCCATTAGACGCCGCGCGCGGCTGGGTCGGACCGATGACCGTGTTGTAGGGGGCCTCGCTCCGGAACTGATTCACGATCGCCACAGCGAGATCCTTCGTGCCCTGGTTCTCGTGCGCGACGGCATACGCGATCGCCTCGTCGAGCCTCGCCTTGTCGAGCCCGACCGCCGCAGGATCCTTCTTCTGCCACTCCCCCGGCGACGGCAAGTACGGCGTTGCCGAGGGCCGCTGACCAGCCACAGCCACTGTCAGCGCCGCGATGACGGCTGCCACCACCGCGGCGTGCCGAGCGGTCCAACCAGGACATGTCATGACGTGTGCTCCTTCAAACGACTCAGCTCATCTCATCCGAGAATTCAGAAGACAGGAGGCAGGACACAGAGTGCTGGATCACGATCACCCTGAATTCTGCCTCCTGACTCCTGAATCTGTCGCCTCGGCCGACCCGATCGCTGGCAGGATCGTGTCAGGACGATCACCGCAAGCACAAGGTCGGATCCGACCCTATCGTCGTCCCAGAATGACCGGCACGACAATCGCAGCCACCGCCGTCAGGACCGCGACGAAATATATGACGAGGATAGCGCCCGTACGCAGAAGTGCCTGACCGATCGTGACGGTATACACCCGGCGGAAGGCGATCACAGCGTACGCGGTTCCGTAAAACAGGACGAGTGCCTCGACCCCTTTCGCGACGACTGGCGATGACATCCACCGTGCCAGGGCGACCAGCGCGCCGGCCGCAAACCACGCCGCATGCACGTGCAAAGCGAAGTAAAGATGCTGGGGGAAATTCCCGCTCGTGCGACGCGTCGCGAGGTGCACGAGCCACGCGTAGAAGGGCACCAGCAGGAACATGATGCGCGGCGTCCACGTCGCCTGGGCATGTCCCACGGCCTCCTGCAAATCTTGTTCGCTCTCGAAACCAAGACGCCGCAGCCCGGACACGGTCTCCTGGTCTTGTGTGCCGCTGTTTTTGAGTTCGACATGCAGGCCACCCGCCGGCAGAAGTGACGTCAACGCAAAATAAGTCACACTGAAGATGAGATAGAGACGAATCGGGGGAACCCATCGCGCTCGGCGCCCCTCGATCTGCTCGCGCGTGAGGAACCCGGGCGACAGCAGGAGCTTTCGTATGGAGCGGAAGATCTTGCCGTCCACGTGTAGCACTTCGTGCGTCAGGTCGTGCAGAAAATCGCGAAGGCGGGGATTCAGCGCAAGCACCTGCTGTCCACACTGCGCGCAGTAGGCGCCGTGAAGGTCCGCGCCGCAGTTGTGGCACACGGTGGAGTCAGGCGCGGGGTGGGTCATGGACGACAGGCCAGTCGAGAGTCTACAACACGGCCGATCGTGGGATTGGGCCTTCCCGAATGTGAACACCGGGACGGACCAGGGACGGCCGCGGCGGAGCCATAATGCCAGCCACGTCAACCAATTACGGCCGTCGCACGCATATGGCAGGGAGTTCGCTATGTGGGGCGCATGCTCCACGATCTTCGGCACGCGGCGCGTGGACTGCTACGGTCGCCGGGGTTCACGACGATCGCTGTCCTGACCCTCGCCCTCGGCATTGGCGCCAACACCGCCGTCATCAGCCTGGCCCGTGCCGTCTTCTCGAGCCCACTGCCCTTCCCCGACGCCGAGCGCCTCGTGACGCTTTCGGAAAGGCGCGGCGGGAGCCGTAACGCGAACATTCCAATATCAGGTCATGAGTACGCCGCGTGGAAAGAAGAGAACCGGGTTTTCGAGCAGGTGGCGCTCTTTCGCGGTGAGCGACTGAACCTCACCGGGACGGGCGAGCCCGAAGCGATTGATGCGCTCCGGGTGTCCTCCAACTATCTGCCCCTGCTGCGCCTGCAGCCTGCCCTCGGGCGCGGGTTTGCGAACGGCGAAGATGCCGCGGGGCGCAACCTTGTCGCAATCCTGAGCGATCGATTCTGGCAGCGTCGGTTCGGCGGCGACCCGAGCATTGTCGGACGGAATATCACGCTCGACGACCAGACCTTTTCAGTAGTCGGCGTCCTCGGGCCGTTGCCCGCATCGCTGACGCCGGACGTCCTGCTGCCGATGGATGTCCCGGAACAGATCCGCGCTGTCGGCCGGCACAATCTCAATGTGATCGCGCGGCTTCGACCAGGCGTCACGATCGATCGGGCGACGTCGGAAATGAACGAGATTGCCGAGCGGCTCGCGCGCCGGATGCCTAACGAAAACACGGGACATTCGGCAATCGTCATCCCACTCCGCGAGGATCTCGTCGGGGAGTTTCGCCCCGCATCATTGCTGATGCTTGCCGCAGTGGGATTCGTACTTCTCATCGGATGCGCGAACGTCGCCAACCTGCTGCTCGCGCGCGGCGCGAACCGGCAAAAGGAAATCGCCATCCGGACGGCGCTCGGGGCCGGCCGCGCACGCATATTTCGCCAGCTCGTCGTCGAAAGCCTCGTTCTCGCGGCACTCGGCGGCGCTGCCGGTCTTCTGATGTCCGCATGGATCATGGATCTGGTTCCGAAGATTGCGTCGGTACGGATTCCTCTGCTCGAAACGGCAGGACTCAACTGGTTCGGTCTCGGCGTCGCCGCGGCGATCTCGCTCGGCACTGGACTGGCAGCCGGCGTCGTCCCGGCGGTGCGCTCTTCGCGGGTGCATCCTGGCTGGCTCCGAGAAGGCAGCCGGATGTCGGACGACCGCGGACGGCGGCGGCTTCGGACGATGCTGGTCGGATCGGAAGTCGCATTGACGCTGATCCTGCTCGTAGGCGCGGGATTGCTGATCAACAGCTTCGTACGCCTCGTGGCGGTGAATCCCGGCTTCAACGCCGCCGGCGTACTCGTGGTGCCCGTCGACCTTCCGGGCTCGCGATACCCGGAGGCGCATCAGCGCCGCGCATTCTTCGATCGGCTCATTGGCGGCATTGAAGGTCTCGCGGGTGTCGAGGCTGCCGGTGCCGTCTCGCATCTGCCGCTCGGTGGCGCGGACAACTGGATGCCGTTCCACATTCAGGGACGGCCCGCGCCGGCGCCGGGCCAGGAGCTGTACGCGCCGTTCCGCGTCGCAACGTCCCACTACTTCCTCACGCTGCGGATCCCCCTGCGGCGCGGCCGCCTCTTCAACGACGGCGACGCGAGGCAATCAATCCCCGTGATCCGATGGTTTCCGCAACAGCCGTACCCCGACGGTTTTGACAAACCACAGCCTGCTCCCGTCGCGATTGTGAGCGAGACAGCCGCCCGCCAGTTCTTTGCCGGAGAAGATCCGATTGGCAAACGCATGCGCGTGCTGTTCAGCCCCGACGTTACGATCGTTGGGGTCGTCGGCGACATCAAGCACAACGGCCTGAACCTTCCGTCCTTTCCTCACATATACCTGTTGCACGATCAGGAACCGTGGAACTCCGTGTCGCTCGTGGTCAGAACATCAGGCCCCCCGAGCGTGCTCGCAGCGGCCGTGCGTGAACAGATTCGCGCGGCCGACCCTGCGCTTCCCGTGAGCGTCAAGACGATGGAGGACGTGCTGACGGCGTCGATCGGCCGTCCACGGTTGTATGCCGTGATCACGGGGGTCTTCGGGGCCGTCGCGCTCGCGTTGGCGGTCGTTGGCATCTTCGGGGTGGTGAGTTATGTGGCGGCACAGCGCACGCGCGAAATCGGTGTGCGAATCGCACTGGGCGCGCAACGCCGTGAAATTCTCGAGCTCGTGGTCGGGCAGGGCATGCGGCCGATCGTCGCAGGGATTTGTGCCGGCATCGTGGGAGCAGTGGCCTTGACGCGGTTCATCGGAACGCTGCTGTTTGGTGTCGCGCCGCTGGATCCATTGACCTTCGGCATCGTCATCGTCCTGTTGACGGCGGTAGGGCTCATCGCCTGCTGGATTCCCGCGCAGCGCGCCACGCGCGTGGATCCACTCACGGCGCTTCGCGCGGAGTGAAACAGGGAGACAGGAGACAGGACACAGGGTGATCCTGTTACGAAGACAGGAGACAGGACGCACGACACAGACAGGAGACAGGAGGCAGAACACAGGGGCGATCGTGACTGTGACAAGCATCTACCTGTCTCCTGCCTCCTGACTTCTGCCTCCTGATCCTGACTCCTGTTACGAGGGACCATGATCAACGACTTCAGGTATGCCCTGCGATCGCTCTCACGGAATCCGCTGTTCGCGCTTGGCGCGATCGCGACGCTCGCGCTGGGCATCGGCGTCAACAGCACGATCTTCACGCTCGCGAATGGCGCGCTCTTCAGATCGTTGCCCGGCATCGCCGCTCCCTCGGAGCTCGCATGGGTTTCCGGCGTCTGGCTGGACCGTGGCCGGCCGGGCGGGATGTCCTACCTTGAATACACCGATTATCGAAACCGATCCACGGAGCCCTTTTCAAATCTGCTCGCATTCGGTCCGGCGTCGTTCAGTCTTGGCAGCGGCGGCGAGCCGAAGCGGATTCCCGGCCACCTCGTAAGCGGATCGTATTTCGCAACGCTCGGCGCGGTTCCATTCGCGGGGCGGCTGCTGCAACCTTCCGACGATCGGCCCGGCGCGGTGCCGGCGGCTGTGGTCAGTTATCGCGTGTGGCGCGAGCGTTTTGGCGCGGCCAACATCGTGGAACGTCCGATCGTGATTAACGGCCAACAGCTGACGGTCGTCGGGGTGGCGCCGGACGGCTTTATCGGTCCGGAACTTGGACAGGCGGCAGATATCTGGGTTCCGATTGCGGTCCTTCCGGTCATCAACACGGCACAAGCGGGCTGGATTGAGGAACGCGGAACATTATGGCTAAGCGTCATGGGCCGGCTGCGCAGTGGGGCCACCATCCAGCAGGCGCAAGCGGCGCTCACCGGAATTGCCGCAACCCTCGAGCAGGCATATCCCGACACCAACAAAAAACGTACGGCTCTGGTGTCGAGCGCCGCCACGGGTGTCCGGCCTTCCCAACGGAGTGAGCTTCTGCCGATTGCGGCGCTGCTGATGATCGTGACGGGACTCGTGCTCCTCATCGCGTGCGCGAACGTCGCGAACCTCCTGCTGGCGCGCGGGGCGAGGCGATCGCTGGAGATCAGCATTCGCGCCGCGGTCGGCGCGTCGCGCTGGCGGCTGGTCCGGCAGTTGCTGACGGAGAGCTTCGTGCTGGCGGGCGCGGGCGCCGCCGGGGGACTGCTGCTCTCCTTCTGGGCATCGGACCTCCTCGTGGCGCAGCTTCCCGAGCTGGATTTCCGCGGACTGCACTCGTCCACCGACGTGCGTGTGCTCCTCTTCACGGCGATCCTCGCGGGCGCGAGCGTCTGTGCATTCGGACTGGCGCCGGCGCTGACCGCCACACGGTCCGCGCTGCAACCGCGGCTGCGAGAAACGGCGTCGGCGGGCGGCGGACGCTCGCGTCTGCAAGGAATGTTCGTGGTCGCGCAGCTGTCGCTGTCGCTCGTGCTGCTGCTCGCCGCGGGCTTGAGCCTCCGGGCGTTGCAGAAGGCGGGCGCGATCGATCTCGGCTTCAACCCGCGGCAGGTAGTGACTGCCTCTTATGATTTGACGCTCCAGAATTATCCGGTCGAACGCCGAGACCTGTTTCGCCGGGCGTTGCTGGCCCGGATCGACGCCTCACCGGCCATACGTTCCGCGACAATTGCCGACTTGCCGCCGCTCAGCGGCACGATGTTCAGCACGGTTGTGACCTCGACGCGTGATGGGGGAGACGCAGTCCAGGGACGCGCGTACCTGAGCAGTATCGGACCGCGCTATTTCAGCACTCTTGAGATCCCTCTCGTTCGTGGACGCGCCATCGGGGACGAGGACCGGCGCGGCGGCCCCGGCGCCGCGGTCGTCAATGAAACGCTGGCCCGCCAGCTCTGGCCGGAGTCGGATGCGCTCGGATGGATGGTGCGGTTCGACGAGGGATACGCCGTGCAGGTGATCGGCGTCGCGCGCGATGCCAAGTACGATGACGCGACCGAGGATCCACGGCCGTTCCTCTATCTGTCGCTCGCGCAACACGCGCAGCTCGATCGCGAGACCGTCATCGTGCGCACCGCCGGCCCTTCCGCGCTCGCAACTCCTCTCCTCCAGGCGCAGATCCGAGCGCTCGACCCGGCGCTCCCTGTGTTCGACGTGCGTCCGTTCGAAACGGTGATGCGCGATCGGGCCGACAAGCAGCGGGGTATCAGCGCACTGTTCGCAGGCTTCGGCTTGCTTGCGCTGCTCCTCGCGTCGCTGGGACTCTACGGCGTCATGGCGTACGCGGTCACCCGGCGCACCCGTGAAATCGGCGTGCGCCTGGCGCTCGGCGCGACACCGGCAGAGCTCACGCGCCTCGTCGCAGGCGACGCTTTGCGCCTGGCGTTGACGGGTGTCGCGGCGGCGCCGTGCTTGCTCTTCCGCTGGCCAGTGTGCTCGGCGCGCTCATCTTCGGCGTGCAGATCGCGGATCTCGCCACCTTCGCGGGCACCTGTGCCCTGCTCCTTGCCGTCGCGATGGTTGCCGCGTTTCTTCCTGCGCGGCGGGCCGCTCGGCTCGATCCCGTTGTCGCGTTGAGAACCGAATGATGATGCAAGACCTTCGCTACGCCGCCCGCATGCTGATGAAGAGCCCGGGATTCACGGTCGCCGCGTTGACAGCGCTTGCGCTCGGCATCGGCGCGACGACGGCGATGTTCAGCGCGGTCAATTCGGTGCTCCTTCGTCCGTTGCCATTTCCGGACGCCGGCCGTCTGTTCATCGTTCGCGAGACGCGGGCGCAGGCAGGCTTCGAGCGGACTGTCGTCTCGGAAGGGGAATACCTGCAATGGGGACGGAACAATCCCCACTTCGAATACGCCGCTATCGTCGACACGCCGGGCTTGTCTGTACGGCTCGGTGACACGCCCGAGCGGGTCCCGGCGTTGCGCGTGCCCGCGGAGTTCTTTCCGCTCTTCGGCGTGACCCCCGCCGCGGGACGCACGTTCACGCGCGAGGCGGAGCAGCCCGGCCGGGGGGACGTCATCCTCATCGCGTACGATGTCTGGCAGCGCCGGCTGAACGGCGCCGCGGATGCGATCGGGCGCGGTATTGTGGTCGAAGGACGGCCCGCCACCATCATTGGTGTTCTGCCCAAAGGCTTCTCGTTTTACGGTGGACGGCTCGACGCGGTTGTGCCCATGACGCTTGGGGCAGCCGAAGCCGCGCAGTTCTCCTCGCACTCGTTCGATCTGTTTGCCCGGCTGGCGCCGGGCGTTACGCCGCAGCAGGCGGCCGCCGATCTCACGCGCGTGATTCTCGCGACGCAAGGCACTCCGCAACACGCGACAGGCGCGACGCTCGTTCCCCTGCGTGACGAACTGGTCGGAGACGCGCGAGCGTCGATCCTGATCTTGTTCGGCGCCGTCGGCCTCGTGCTCCTCATGCGTGCGCGAACATCGCCAACCTGCTCCTGGCCCGGGCGGCATCACGGCAGAAGGAGATCGCGGTGCGATCGGCGCTCGGAGCGACCCGTCAGCGGGTCATGCGCCAGCTCGTCACCGAGAGCCTCCTGCTTTCAGCGATCGGCGGAGTCCTTGGTGTCGTGCTCGCCTTGTGGCTGACCGACCTGTTGGCGAGGACGGCGGCGGATTCGATTCCGCGCGCGCTCGAAATCGGCGTGGACGTGCGCGCGCTGGCTTTTGCGCTGGGGGTCTCGGCTGTGTGCGGTCTGCTGTTCGGCCTTGCACCCGCCTGGCAGGCGGCCCGGTTCAACGTCGGCTCGGCGCTCAAGCAGGAAGGCCGCGGCGGGAGCGCCGCGGGCCGCAAGCGCGCTCTTGCGGTGTTTGCCGCCGCTGAAATCGCGCTGGCGCTGATCCTGCTCGTCGGCGCTGGCCTTCTGCTCGCCACGTTCCGCAATCTCCGGCATGTGGATGCCGGATTCGATCCCTCGAACGTCGTCTCGTCTCCCGCCTACCTGCCCGAGTGGAAGTACGCGACCACGGATCAGCAACGCGCGTTTTTCGCGCGCGCCGTTTCGGACCTTGCGAACGTTCCGGGTGTGACTGCCGCCGCGGCAGTCAACGCCTTGCCGCTTTCCGGCAACAACTCGTCCGGTTCAATCACGCTCGAGGGATTTCCTGCCCCTCCACCGAACCAGCGTGAGAGCGCCGACCGGCGCGCCATCACGCCGGCCTACTTCTCCGCGATGGGCATTCATCTCCTGGAGGGCCGTGCATTCACCGACGCCGACAACGAGCGCGCGCCCGGCGTCGTGATCGTCAGCCGCTCGCTCGCAGAGCATTACTGGCCGGGCACGAGTCCCATTGGCAAGCGGCTGAAGCTCGCACGCTACGCCTCGCAAGCGCCGTGGATCACCATCGTGGGCGTCGTGGCGGACGTGCGGCACGGAACGCTGGCCAGGGCGTCGCGCCAGGTCGTCTACTACCCGCACGCCCAGATACCCGGCAGCGGGATGGAGCTCGTCGTCCGCAGCGCCGGCGGACCGGCCGCGATTACAAACGCCGTCCGCGAGACGATACGCCGTCTGGATCCGGACCTGCCCGTCGACTCGATGCGCCCGCTGGACGACATCGTGCAGACGTCGCTCTTCAACCAGAAGCTGGAGCTCGGGCTGCTGGGCACATTCGCGCTGCTTGCCGTCGCGCTCGCCGCCGGGGGCATTTATGGCGTGATGAGCTACGCCGTCGCGCAGCGGGTGCAGGAGTTCGGTATCCGGCTCGCGCTCGGCGCCACCGGAGCGGACATCGTCCGCCTCGTCGCCGGCTACGCGCTTCGCTTGACCGGAACTGGCATCGGGCTGGGGATGGCGGGCGCCTGGCTCGGTTCCTCTGTGCTGTCCGACCTGCTCTACGGCATCACACCCACGGACCCGATCGTGTTTGCCTCGACTACGGCGCTTCTCGCCGCGATCGCTCTCTCGGCGTGCGTGATCCCTGCGCGCCGAGCGTTGGGCGTCGATCCGATTACAGCGCTACGGTCGAAATGAGAACAGGAGGCAGCAGTCAGGCGGCAGGAGTCAGATTGATGCATGTCACGATCACCCTGTGTCCTGTCTCCTGACTCCTGTCTCCTGACCAGCGAAGACCTATGATCAACGACTTACGATACGCCGCCCGCGCATTCTTCAGGACGCCGGGATTCACCGTCGTCGCGATTCTGACCCTGGCGCTCGGGATCGGGACGAACACCGCCATTTTCAGCGTCGTCAACGGCGTCCTTCTGCGGCCGCTGCCGTATCCTCACACGCCCGAGATCGTCCAGGTATGGAGCACGAGCGCCGGAGAGCCGAAGGGCGCGCACGGTCCCGCGGACTTTCTCGAATTTCAGCGCGATAACCACACGTTGCTGATGCTTGCCGCGTACCGCGAGGATGCCCTGACGATCCTCCCGCCGCGGGCCGAGCCGGTGCGGATCAGCGGTGCGCTCGTCACGACGGATTACTTCGACGTGTTCGGGATGCCGGCAGCGCTCGGACGCACGTTCTCGCGTTCGATCGACGGAAACGCGCACGAATCGCTCGTGGTCTTGAGTCATGCAGCCTGGACGGAACAATTCTCGGCAGATCCGCGGATCGTGAGCCAGCGCGTCCGCATCAACGGTGTCCCACACACGATTGTCGGGGTCATGCCGGCATCGTTCGGGTACCCGGCTGGGGCGAAGGCCTGGGTGCTGTCGGCGACGGACGTGCCGCTTCCCCCGCTCGAAATCTCCGGCGATCTCCTGGAGAGCCGCGGCGTGCATTACTTCATGGCCATCGGGCGGCTGCGCGCGGGTGTCACCGCCGAGCAGGCGCGAGCGGATCTGGCTGTGATTGCCGAAAGCCAGGCACGGCGGTTCCCTGAGAGCAACGGCGGCCGCGGGGTCGCGATCCAGCCGCTTCGCGAGCGGATCGTAGGGGACGTGCGCGATGCGCTGTATATGCTGCTCGCTGCCGTCGGGGTCGTGCTGCTGATCGCGTGGGCAAACGTCGCGAGCCTGCTGCTCGCTCGCGCGTCGGGGCGTCATCGCGAGCTCGCGATCAGGGCGGCGCTCGGCGCAGGGCGCCTGCGGCTGATGCGCCAGTTGATCACGGAAAGCGTGGTGCTCGGCGGCGCCGGGGCCGTGGCCGGCCTGCTGGCGGGCAGCTGGGCCATCGCCCTGCTCCTGAAAGTGATTCCAGAAGGAATTCCGCGGACCGAAGACATCGGATTGGACGTGAGGGTTGGCACCGTCGCGATCCTCGTCTCGCTTGCCTGTGCGCTGCTCTTCGGCCTGGCTCCCGCGCTCCAGGGCTCGCGCGCCGATGCGTCACGTGCCCTGGCCGATGCGGATCGCCGCTCGACCGCCGGACGTGGTCGCGCGAAGACACGAGCGGTGCTGGTCGTGTGCGAGATCGCGCTGACGCTGATCCTGCTGGTCTCGGCTGGACTGCTCGCCAACAGCTTCGTACGGCTGCAGCGCGTGGATCCGGGATTCCGAGTCGACCACGTGACAATTGTCAGGTTGCCGCTGCCGCAATCGAAGTATCCGGATGGCGCCCGGCAGGCGGCGTTCTACCAACACGTCCTGGAAGGTATCGAGCAACGGCCCGAGACGGAGTCGGCAGCCATCCTCTTTCCAAGCCCGATCGAGGGAGCGCACGCCACCGGCACCTTCACCCTCGAGTGGCAGCCGTCCTCGACCAGGGCCGACCGGCCGTTTACCTCGATCGCCTCGGTGTCGGCCAACTACTTCCGCACACTCGGCATCCCGATCATTGCAGGCCGAACGTTTACCGAACAGGATCGCGACCCGGCGCCGGCGGTCGCCATGGTCAACGCCACGTTCGCGCGCAAGTACTTCGGAGGCCAGAGTCCTCTGGGCAAGCGCGTCCGTTTCGGCGATTCGGGGGATGATTGGATCACCGTCATCGCCGTGGTCGGCGACTCGCGCAACGTCGGACTGCAGGAACCGCCGACGCCGCTTCTCTATCTGCCCTATCACCGGTTTCCGCTGGCATTCATGGCGTTCGCCATTCGAAGTACCGCGTCCACAGCGGCGATTGCTACCCTCGCACGGACCACGATCAGGAACACCGACCCCGAGCTTCCGATGGACACGATTCAAACGCTCGGTGACGTGTTGAAGGAATCGGTGGCGGAGCCCCGTTTTCGTACGTTGCTGTTGGGCGCGTTCGCGCTGATGGCCGTGATCCTTGCGGCCGTCGGCGTGTACGGACTGATCAGCTATTCGGTTGCCCAGCGGACGCGCGAGATCGGCATCCGCATGGCGCTTGGCGCGCAGGCGCGGCAGGTCATGCTGCCGGTTGTTCGCGAGGGACTGATACTCGCGGTCGCCGGGATCGCGATTGGCCTTGCAGGATCGGTCGCAATGTCCCGGGTTCTCAAGGATTTTCTCTTCGGCGTCGACACAACCGATCCTTTGACGTATGGCCTCGTCGCGCTGTTGCTGCTCGCTGTCGCGATGCTGGCGTCGTATATCCCTTCGCGGCGTGCACTCAGAGTCGATCCGATTACCGCACTTCGTTCCGAATAAATCAGGAGACAGGAGACAGGAGGCAGGGTAATTGTGACAAGAAACAATCTGACTCCTGACTCCTGACTCCTGACTCCTGACTCCTGACTCCTGAAAAGGAAACACATGACCAACGACTTCACATACGCCATCCGCACGTTTCTTCGAACGCCGAGCTTTACGATCGTCGCGATACTGACACTGGCGCTTGGCATCGGGGCCACCACGGCCATCTTCAGCGTCGTCAATGCCGTGCTCCTCAGACCGCTGCCGTACGCCGACCCCGACCGGCTCGTCTTCACGCGAGGCTCGCTGCCGGACCTGCATGACTTGCAGACATCGAGCCAGTCGCTCGAGGGAATGGCCCTCTGGGCGTCCAATCTCTACAACCTGCGCGCCGGCGCGGATTCCCGCCAGGTGCTCGCCGGCCAGGTGACCCGGGATCTTCTGCCGCTGCTTGGCGTCCAGCCTCGGCTTGGGCGCAACTTCACCGTTGAAGACGACCGGCAGGACACCGTGATCCTCAGCCATGCACTGTGGCAATCACGTTTTGGCGGCGACCCCGGAATCGTCGGAAAGACAATGGATCTGAGCGGGACGACGTTTACCGTCATCGGGGTAGCGCCCGCGTGGTTCCGCTTTCCGACGGCGGAGTTTCAGCTGTGGGCTCCTTTGCGCAGCATCGAGATCAAGAACCCGGAGCAGGCGACAAACCGGGCGTTCCGAATATTCAGCGCGGTCGCCCGATTGAAGAACGGTGTCACAGTTCGGCAGGTCCAGGCGGAGACGCAGGCCTTGAGTGCACGCCTCGCGCGTGAGTTCCCCTCGACCAATGAAGGAGTCGCCTTCGAAGTTCAACCATTGTACGAGCGGCTCGTCGGCGGCGCGAAGCCGGCGCTGCGGATCCTGCTGGGAACCGTTGCGTTGTTGCTTCTCATCGCCTGCGCGAACGTCGCGAACCTCATGCTCGCCCGCACGACTGTGCGTGAGCGCGAGATGGCGATCCGCACGGCGCTCGGTGCGGGACGGGGGCGCCTGGTGCGCCAACTGCTCATCGAGAGCCTGACGCTTGCCGCGGCGGGCGGGCTGCTCGGGCTGCTCGTGACGTTATGGGGCGTCGATCTGCTGCCGTCGGTACTCGAAGCGCGGCTGCCGCGGGCTGACGGGATCCGTGTCGACGGGGCGGTGCTTGCCTTTTCGGCGTGCGCAACGCTTCTGACGGGGCTGTTCTTCGGCTCGCGCCCGCGCTGCAGGCGGCAACCGGCCCGGCCGGGTCACTCAAGGAGGCTGGGCGCGGTGTCGCGGGCAACGCCCGCGGCCGGCGTCTGCGTCGAGGGATCGTCATCATTGAAACCGCGATGGCCGTGGTGGTGCTCGTCGGCGCTGGTTTGCTCGTCCGCAGCTTCGTCACGCTTGTCGGGCGCGACGCCGGATTCGCGCCCGCCCATCTATTCTCGTTCAACGTGCAATTCGTCTCTCTGCCCGATACAGCATCCCGCGTGCAGGTGGCACGGGCCCTCATTGACGGACTGGCGCAGCTCCCCGGCGTAGACGCGGCCGGCGCCGCGACGGGTTTCCCGCCCGTCACGCCACAGCGCGGCACACGCTTCGCTGTCGAGGGTCAAACGTTGACGGCCGATCAGGACGGCGCGTACTTCATCGCCGCCACGCCAGGTTACTTCAAGGCCCTCCGCACGCCCGTGCTGCAGGGACGCGCAATCGACGACCACGACACGGCCGGCGGAGCTCCGGTGGTGGTGATCAATCGCACGCTCGCGCGTCAGCTGTTTCCGAACCGGGAGGCCGTCGGTCACCGCCTGAAGATCGTCAATCCCGAGCAGTCCTCCGACTGGCGAACGATCGTTGGAGTGGTGGGGGATGTCAGGTACCGAGGACTCGACGAGGAACTCCAGCCGACGCTCTACACTCCGTTCGCGCAGACACCGTTCATGTGGCTCTACGTCATGGTGCGGTCGCCGGACAGCGTCGAGTCGATGGTGCGGACACTGCGCGCGGCCGTGCCTTCGGTCCACCCGTCGCTGACGGCGGGGAACATCAGGCCGATGGCCGACGTCATCGCGCAGAGCGTGGCCGAGCCGCGATTCAACATGGTCATCGTCTCGGCATTTGCGGCGCTGGCGCTGCTGCTCTCTTCCATTGGTATCTACGGCGTGATCGCCTACTCGGTGGCGCAGCGCACGCACGAGATCGGCGTGCGAATGGCGCTTGGCGCCGCGCGGCCCGATGTGGTGCGGCTCGTACTGGCCGAAGGCGTCACGACCGCGTTCCTGGGTGTCGCCCTTGGCGTTGCCAGCGCGCTCGCGCTCGGGCGCGTGATGGCCAGCCTGCTCATCGAGGTGACGCCCCGCGATCCGCTCACCTTGGGCGCCAGCGCCGGGCTGCTGCTGCTCGTCGCCATCCTTGCGAGCTACGTCCCGGCCCGGCGCGCGGCGCGCGTCGAACCGGTGACAGCGTTGAGAACGGAGTAACAGGAGGCAGGGTCAGGGCTGCCGAACCGCGATCTCGTAGGCGGCGACGTCCGCGATCTTCTTGTCGGGAGACACCCCCGTGAGCGCGACTTCGTAGGCGCCCGGCACGAAGACGTCTCCCGTGACGAACGTCGTCACCATGGTCCGTCCCTCGACCGTTGACGCAGCCAGGCCGCCGCGCGACCAGATCGTTTCTCCGCCAGACCACGCGCGGAGCGTCACGCCGTAATTCGACGCAGCCGACGCGGCTCCCGGTGGAAGCAGCAATCGCAACTGGATGGCCTGGTTCTCGCCCGGCCTCTCAACGCTGGGAGCGGGCGGCGTCGCTCCGCGTCTGGTCAGCGGCGACAGCGTCAGCGTCGGCTGGCTCGCACCCGCGTGCGAACCGCCGCGCAGCCGGGCGGCTTCGAGCGAAAACGCCTCGCGGGCGGATTGTTCACGCGCGATCCGCGCCTGCAGTTGCTCGCGCTCGATGCGCGCATTCAGGTCCGACGCGCGCAGGCGTTCCACCTGTCCCCGAAGGCGGCGCAGTCCAACCGCCTCCGCCGCGACAAGGCCAACGAGCACGACGGCCAGGGCGACAAACAGCCATTGCAGGCCCGGACGTTCGAAGCCGCTCACCGGTCGCATCACGTCACACGATATACTGTCGCTCGCCTTTCCCCAATTCTTCGGAATCATTCACCGAGGTCATCGTCTCATGCTCGACGTTCGAAGACCCTGGCTCGCGATCGCGTTGACGGCTGCGCTCGGCACCGGCGTGGCCGCCCAGGATGCCGCCGGCCGCGCGCCGTCTTCGGCTCCCTCGTCGGAGAAGAACTCCGGCAGTACGCCGAAAGAATTCAAAGCGCTCAAGTACCGATCGATCGGACCCGCCGCTGGCGGCCGCGTGACGCGCGCCGCAGGCGTGGCGGGCGATCCCGCCACGTACTACGCGGCCACCGCGTCGGGCGGCGTGTGGAAATCAAGCGACGGCGGCGCCACGTGGAAACCGATCTTCGACGATCAGCAGATTTCATCGATCGGCTCGCTCGCCATCGCGCCGTCAAACCCCAACGTCGTTTACGTGGGCTCGGGCGAAGCGAACATTCGCGGAAACGTCGCCGCCGGCAATGGCATCTACAAGTCCGACGATGCCGGCAAGACGTGGACCCACGTGTGGAAGCAGGAAGGACAGATCGGTAAGATGATCGTCCACCCGGCAAACCCTGACATCGCGTTTGCCGCCGTGCTCGGCCATGCCTTCGGACCCAATCCCGAACGGGGCGTGTACCGCACGACTGACAGAGGAAAGACCTGGCGCCAGGTATTGAAGAAGGACGACAACACGGGCGCATCCGACGTCGAGATGGATCCGTCGAATCCGTCGATCGTCTTCGCGGGCTTCTGGCAGGCTCGACGGCTACCCTGGGATCTCGTCAGCGGCGGGCCGGGGAGCGGATTGTATGTGTCCCGCGACGGCGGCGACACGTGGAAACAGCTGACCGGCGATGGGCTCCCCGACGGCATCTGGGGAAAGGTGGGCCTTGCAATCGCGCCATCAGACGGCCGCCGCATCTACGCGTTGATTGAAGCCGAAAAAGGTGGTCTATTCCGATCGGACGATGGGGGCTCGACGTGGCAACTCGCGAACCCGTCGCACGCGTTGCGCCAGCGGGCATGGTACTACTCGACGCTTACGGTCAATCCCTCCAACCGCGAGGAGGTCTGGTTCCCCCAGGTGCCGATGCTGCGCTCCCTCGACGGCGGCAAGACGTTGCAATACATGAAGGGTCTTCACCACGGCGATCTGCACGACGTGTGGATCGATCCGAAGAATCCGAAGCGCATGATTGCAGCAAACGACGGCGGGGTCGACATCTCCAACAATGGTGGAGAGACATGGTTCGCGCCGCCGCTCCCAATCAGCCAGTTCTACCACGTCTCGGTGGACACCCGGACCCCGTACCGCATTGCCGGAGCGATGCAGGATCTCGGCACGGCGCAAGGCCCGAGCGAGAGCTTGCGTGGCACCAGCATCGCGCTGTCGGACTGGCACGGCGTCGGGGGCGGTGAGGCCGGCCACGTCGTCTCGAACCCGGCCGATCCCGACATCGTCTACGCGGGGGAATACCTCGGCATCATCACACGGTACGACGATCGCACGGGCGAGTCGCGCAACGTCAGCGCGTGGCCGGACAACCCGTCCGGACACGGCGGCGAAGACATGAAGTACCGGTTTCAGTGGACAGCGCCCATTGCCTTGTCGCCGCACGACCCGAATGTCATCTATCACGGCGCCCAGGTGATCTTCCGTACGACGAACGGCGGCCAGAGCTGGGAGGTCATCAGCCCGGATCTGACACGCAATGACAAATCGAAACAGAAGTGGGCCGGCGGACCCATTACGGGCGATAACACCGGCGTCGAAACGTACGGCACGGTGTTCGCGATCGCAGAATCGCCGAAACAGAAAGGCGTGATCTGGGCCGGGACCGACGACGGACTGGTGCAGGTCACGCTCGACGGGGGACAAAACTGGACGAACGTCACGGCCGCCATGCCCGGGATGCCCGAATGGGGGACCGTGAGTCTGATCGAACCTTCGACTTTTGACGTCGGAACCGCCTACGTCGTCGTCGACGCTCATCGGCTCGATAATGTGCGGCCCTACTTGTACAAGACGTCGGACCTGGGACGTACATGGACGCGACTCGACGCCGGGCTGCCACAAGACGTCTATCTCCACGCGGTGCGAGAGGATCCCGCAAAGCAAGGACAGCTGTATCTGGGCACAGAGCGCGGCGTGATGTTCTCGACCGACTCTGGCGCGACCTGGCGAGACCTCAGGCTGGAGCTGCCGGTTGTGGCCGTCCACGATCTCGTCGTGACAGGGGACGAGCTCGTGGTCGGCACGCATGGACGATCGATCTGGATCCTGGACGACCTGCAGCCGGTGCGTGAGCTGACTGCGGCCGTCGCGTCCTCGGATGTGCATCTCTTCCCCACCGCCGACGCGGTGCGGTGGCGCCGCGGCGAGGGCGCATACGGCGTGCGCGCGGCCAGCTTTTCCAATCCGCCCCGGGGTGCGTCAATTTATTATTTCCTGAAAGAGAAGCCCAAAGGCGAGGTCAGGATCGACATCCTCGATTCGCAGGGAACGACAGTGCGCACGCTGAGCAGCGTGCCGCGCGAACCCGACAACAGCGACGACAACGAGGATCCGGAAGAGCTGAAGAAAGCCGCCCTCTCGATCGATCCCGGCGTCCACCGGGCAGTCTGGGACCTCGCCTGGCAGGGCGCGACGAAAATCAAGGGCGCCAAGATCGATACGGGAGACCCGATCGAAGGGCCGCGTGCTGTGCCAGGGCCGTACACCGTGCGACTGACGGTGGACGGAAAGACGAAGAACTCGCCCCTGCGCATCGTTGCCGATCCGCGAGGCACGACCTCCCAGTCAGAGCTCGAGGCCCAACTCACGCACGCGCTTCGCGTGCGGGACGATGTCTCGAAGCTCACAGAGCTCGTCAACGCCCTGCGTTCGGTGAAGGACCAGCTCCACTCTCGAGCCAAGGCGCTCGAGGTTCGAAAATCCGAATCCGGCGTCGCAGAACTGTTGAAGGCCTCCGACGAGGTCGTCAAGAAGGCCGATGCGCTCGAGAACAAGCTGCACAACCCCGCCGCTGAAGTGGTCTACGACATTCTGGCCATGCGCGGAGGAACGCGTTTGTATTCGCGTCTTGCGCCGCTGCAGATGTGGGCTGTCGAGGCCCAGGGGCCGCCAACTGCGGGCATGACCCAAGTACTCGAGGCGCAGGAGAAGGAGCTCGCGGAACTCGAACGCGAGACCCGCAGTTTCATCGAGGAGGAGGTCGGCACCCTGAACGACGCTGCCAGCCGGCTGGGGTTGACGTTCGTGGTCGTGAAATAACGCTCGAGCTTGATGTCTGAAGCTATGACGTCTTTCACGACACGGCATTATGGTTGAGCTTCTGAGAATTACCAGAAAACCGCGTAAAGATGGCCTTATTGGCTGGTGCGTTTGTTGCTGTGTCTCTCCGATACGTCGGCAAATTTTTGTTCAGGAGGGATAGAGGTATGAGAGTTCGAGGCTGGATTGCGGCTCTGGCGCTCGGCGCGTTGGTGATGGCACCATCGGCCGCATGGGCACAGACAAGTACTGCGGCGAAGATCGACGACAGCACGATCAAATCCAAGGTTGAAGCGCGGTTGAAGAGCGCCGATTCGTTGAAAAACGACAACATTGACGTAGCGGTCGATAACGGCGTCGTCACGCTCACCGGTACCGTGCATTCGGAAGCACAGAGCGTACGCGCGCGGCAGCTCGCCAAGGTGGCGGGTGTGACGAAGGTCGAGAACAAGCTCGACGTCGACAGCAAGACCGAAAAAACCATGGAGAAGGCAGGAGCCAAGGCTGACAAGGCCATGGACAAGGCCGGCGAGAAGTCGAAGAGTGCCGCCGAGAAGACCAAGGACGCCGGCGTCAAGGGAGCTGAAAAGACGAAGGACGGAGGGGTCAAGGTCGGCGAGAAGACGAAGGACGTTGCCGCGACCACCGGCGAAGCCATCACCGACGCGTGGATCACGACCAAGATCAAAGCCGATTTCGTGAACGAAGACACGCTCAAGGGCAGCGACATCAATGCGGACACGAACAACCACGTGGTCACGCTGAAAGGCACGGTCGCCTCGGCGGCCGGCAAGGCCCGCGCGGAGCAGATCGCCAAAACGACGAAGGGTGTGAACCGCGTCATCAACGCGCTGACGATCGCGCCACCCAAGTAGTAGAGCCCTTCGCTTCGCGCGACGGGTGGTTACGCGGCGCGCTTCCGGCTGCGTGAGACGGCAAGAGCAAGCACGATCGATCCCCAGGCGGCGAGCGCCGCCGCCTGGGGCCACAAGAGATCCAGCCCGATCCCCTTCAGGAAAATCCCCCGCACGATCACGAGGAAGTACCGCAGCGGAATCAGGTAGGTGACTGCCTGGATCACCTGAGGCATGTTCTCGATCGGAAAAATGAATCCCGACAGGTAAATCATCGGCGTGAGGAAGAAGAAGGTCGCCGTCATCATCGCCTGCTGCTGGGTCTCGGAGATGGTGGAGATGAACAATCCGAGGGCGAGCGTGCACATCACGTACAGCAGGCTCATAGCCAGCAGCAACGCGAAGCTGCCACGAAGCGGAACCTCGAACCAGAAAACGGCTACCGCGACGACGAGCAGCACGTCCACCATCGCAATTGCCCCGTACGGCAAGAGCTTCCCCGCAATGAGCTCCCATCGCTTCAGCGGCGTGACGTTCAGTTGTTCGAGCGTGCCGAGCTCCTTCTCGCGCACAATGGCCATCGACGCGAGGTTCGCCGTCACGACCAGCAGGACGAGGGCGAGAACGCCGGGGATCATGAAGTGCCGGCTCTCGAGCTGTGGATTGAACCAGATCCGGATCCGCGGCTCGATGCGACCGGCGCGCCTGACCGGCTCGTCAGACGGCGGCGCAGCCGCAGCCCGTGCCTCGACGAGCTCCTGCGCATATCCTCCGATCAGGCTCGTCGCGTATCCGAGCGCGACCGTCGTGGAATTCGAATCGCTCCCGTCGGCGATTACCTGCAGCGTGACGGGAATTCCCCCGGCTAGCTGAACGCCGTAGCCCGATGGGATCGACAACGCGAGCCACGCGCGGCCGCGCTCCAGGTAAGGCTCGACGTCATTGACCGTCGAGACCACATCGAGAACCGTGAAATTCGGAGATCCGTCGAAGCGCGCGATGAGCTCGCGGCTCGACGACGATCGATCGCCATCGGCCACAACGACCGGCACGTCCCGCACGTCGGTCGTCGCCGCGTAGCCGAGCAAGGTGAGCTGGAGGATTGGCGCGATGATGACGACACCAAACAGCTTGGGGTCCTTCCGCAGCTCCAGGAATTCCTTCCAGACGAGAAAGCGCAGGCGCTGCACGTCAGCCTCGCTGCCTCGCCAGGCGCGCGGAAGCGAGCCCGAGCATCGCGGCCGCGTACACAGCCAGCGCACCGAGTTGCGGGAGGAGATGCTGGAGTGCCGCCCCCTTGAGGACAATCCCCCGGAGCGCCACGAGAAAATATCGGGCGGGCACGAGAAGCGTGACGAGCTGCAGCGCTGGCGGCATGCTGCCAATCGGGAAAATGAAACCCGACAGCATGATCGTCGGCAGGAACGAGATGAGCAGGGCCATCTGGAAAGCGAGCTGCTGCGTGTCGGCGACCGTTGAAATCAGCAGCCCTGTCGCCAGCGCGCCCACCAGGAACAACGACATCGCGACGAGCAGCGCCCCCCAATTGCCCCTCATCGGAAGCCCGAACAGCAACATCGACGCGCCGATGATGAGCGCCGCGGAGGCGAGCGCGATGAGGAAGTACGGAATGGTCTTTCCGACGATGAAGGAGAACGTGTCGATGGGGGCCATCCGGATCTGTTCCATCGTCCCGATCTCTTTCTCTCGTACGATTGAGAGCGCCGTGGAGGCAACAGCCGTAATCATCGAGATGTAGGCGATCAGCCCGGGAACCAGGAACAGCGTGCTTCGCAGCTCGGGGTTGTACCAGATGCGCGGCTCGACGGCGAGCGGCGGAACGAGCTCGATGCCGCCCGGCGACAACTGCGCGCCCGCGGTCCGCAGAATGCTCCCGGCGTAGCCGAGCACCGTCGTCGCGGTGTTCGCGTTGTCGCCGCTGATGATGACCTGCACCGGGGCGGCCCGCCCGGTGCGGATATCACGACCGAATCCCTCGGGGATCACCAGGACCGCCCGGGCATCGTTCAGATCCAGCAGGCGCTCGGCTTCCTTCGGGGCGTACACCGCGCCAGCCAAATCGAAATAGCCCGAGTTGATGAACGCCGACACGACCGAGCGGCTTTCTGGCGTGGCGTCCCGATCCTGGACGGCAAGCCGCACGTGCCGGATGTCGAAATTCAGGGCATACCCGTAGAGGAGCAGGAAAAAGGCGGGAACGAAGACCAGAATCAGCAGGGTCCGTTGATCGCGGTAAATCTGCCGCAGCTCCTTGCGGTAGACCGCGAGCGCCTTGGTCATGACGCGACGCTCCGTGCAGCTTCGGCGCGCTCCACGACATCGAGGAAGACGTCTTCGAGCGACGGCGCAACCGGCTCGATAGCCTCGACGGGAATGCCGCGTGCGCGCAGACGCTCCGCGAGCGCCGCGGGGGTCAGTCGCGCATCCCGCAGCACGGCGTGAACGGCCGTTCCAAACAGGCTGGTCTTCTCGATGTCAGGCATCTCGTCGAACGCGCGCATGGCGTCGGTCGCGCGGGCGGTGCGGACTTCGACGATCGGGCGGCCGGCAAATATCTGTTTGACCTCGGTGGTCGTGCCGATCGTGGCCAGACGACCCGCGTGGATCAGCGTCACGCGGTGGCACCGTTCCGCTTCGTCAAGGTAGTGCGTCGTGACGAGAATGGTCACGCCGGACGCCGCGAGCGTGTCGATGAGACGCCAGAACTGACGCCGGGAGAGGGGGTCAACGCCTCCCGTCGGCTCGTCAAGAAACAGAATGGCCGGTTCGTGAAGGATCGCACATCCCAGAGCGAGACGCTGGCGCCACCCGCCGGCCAGATCGCGAGTTAGGGCATCCTCCCGGCCGCGCAGCCCCGCCATCTCGATCACGAACGCGCGCCGCCCCTCGAGCCGCGACGGCGACAACCCGTACACACCCCCGAAGAAACGAATGTTTTGATCGACCGTGAGCAACTCGTACAACGAGAACCGCTGCGACATGTAGCCGATGCGCCGCTTGACGCCCTCCGGATCGGCCGCCACGTCAATCCCGTCCACGATGGCCGTGCCAGACGAGGGCTGCAGGAGTCCACACAGCATCCGGATGGTCGTCGATTTCCCGGCCCCATTGCTTCCCAGGAATCCGAAGATCTCCCCCTTCTTGACCTCGAACGACAGATCGTCCACGGCCACGAACGCGCCGAATCTGCGCGTAAGATGTCTGACCTCGATCGCAATCGACACGCTGTCTTTCCCTTTTCCCTTTCCCCTTCTCCCTTTTCCCTTACTTCCCGACCGCCCGATCGAGCCGAGCCTCGGCGAGCCTCGCGTTGGCGCGCGCGCGGGTGAGGTCGAGCTCCGCCTGAAGTACGGCGATGTCCGCGTCGACGACGTCGGTGCTCGTCACGACGCCAGCGCGAAACCGCTCCATTACAACCCGGTTGGCTTCCGTTGCGCTGCGCACGCCGTCGGTTGCCGCAACGATTGCCGCGCGACTGGAGTCGAGGTCGAGCCAGCGTTGTTGCACTTCAAAGGCAACCTGCCGGTCGAAGTCGGCGGCGCGCGCCAGGACCGCGCGCGATGCCGCGGACGCCTCGGCCTGTTCCGCGCGGCGCCGTCCGCCATCCCAGAGAAGCCAGCTCACGTTGACCGACGCATCCCACGAGTCCTGCCACGATCCCTGTCGCGGAAAGATTCGAGGGTTCGGTCGCGCATAGTCGTACCCGGCGTTGACGCCGATCTGCGGCCGCGCCGTGGCCGCGACTGCAGCCTCGCGAGCCCGTGATGCATCGGCCCGATCGGCAAAGGCCCGCCGTTCCGGGCGCTGCGCGCGGGCCTCGGTCAGGAGCGCGTCGGCGGACGATGGCGGGACCGGCTCGCTGTCGAGCGTCGCAACCGGCTCGAGCCGAGCGCTGGTGTCGAGTCCAATGAGCCGCCGGAGATCCGCTTCGCAGATCGCACGGGTGTTGCGCGCCTCGATCGCGAGCACGCGCTGGCGCGACTGCTGCGCTTCGGCGGAGAGCACGTCGTTGGGCGGGATGAGCCCCTGATCGAAACGGCTGCGCAGGTCGCTCACATGCGCGCCGATGCTGTCGAGCGAGCGCGCGAGCACCCGTTCGGTTTCAATCGCGGACACGAGCGCCCAGAAGGCGCGTGCTATCTCGAGCCGGAGATCGGAACGGGCCGCGACCAGGTCCTCCCCCGCCGCCTGACGTTCGGCGGCCGCCGCCCGTTCGAGGGCGTCGGTGCGTCCGCCCGAATACACCGGCCAGTTCAGATCGAGCCGCGCGCGGTAGTTGTCCGGGATGTCGGGATAAATGAGACGAGGCGGCTGGCCAGGCTGCGCAATGCCGAACTCGTCGACGTGATTGGTGCGCGTGTAGCCGCCGGCGAGCGCAATCGACGGCATGGTGGCGGCGGCGCGCCCGGCTTCCGCGGCTTCCGCTCCTTCCTTTCGCGCCTGCAGTTCGGCGAGGCGATGGCTGTTTGCCAGGCCGCGCGCGATCGCATCGTCGAGTGTGAGCCTGACGATCGGCTCCTGCGCGGCGGCTCCGCGCGCCAACAGAAGCAGGAGGAAGAGTGTCACGGTGCGTTTCATGATGCTCCCGGCAAGCCCGGCATCAGGTCCGCGTGTCTGGTGCCGGCAATGAGGTCGATGAACACGTCCTCGAGCGACGCGGCGATGGGTCGAACGCTGACCCCGCTCATCCCCTGGCGCTCGAGCGCGGCCTGGATCGTCGCGACGCTCGCCGCCGCCGGGCCGCCCGTGACGCGCACGTGCGCCCGGTCGCCGAACGGCTGCACATCGCCGACGCCCGGAAGCGAGCTGAGGATCTCGATCGGTGGGCGCGCGGCGTTGACCGTGACCTCGAGCAACTGGCCCGCGAGCATTGACTGAAGACGCTCGGGGCGATCGACGGCAAGCAGGCGGCCGTCGTGCAACAAGGCCACGCGGGCGCAGCGCTCCGCCTCGTCCAGGTACGGCGTGGACATCACGATCGTCAGCCCACGCGACAGGAATTCCGATAACAGCTTCCAGAACTCCCGGCGCGACACCGGGTCGACCCCCGTTGTCGGCTCATCGAGGATCAAGACTTTCGGCTCGTGCACGAGCGTGCAGGCGAGCGCCAGCTTCTGCTTCATGCCCCCGGAGAGCCGGTCGGCGCGGCGGGCACGAAACGCCGCGAGTTGCGTCACCTCGAGCACTCGATCGCGCGAGGCCTGGTACCCACGGACACCGTGAATTTCCGCGAAGAAGGCGATGTTCTCGTCGATCGACAGATCGCCGTAGAGCGAGAACCGCTGCGAGAGGTAGCCGATGTCGGCCGTCACCGCCCGGTGCTGTCTGACCGGATCGCGTCCGAGCACGCTGATCTGCCCTCCATCGGCCCGCAGCAGGCCGCACGCGATCCGGATCGAGGTCGTCTTGCCGGCGCCATCGGGGCCAATCAGGCCGAACATCTCGCCTGACTCGATCGCGAAAGACACGTCGTCCACCGCGCGCACCTCGCCGTACCGCTTGCTCACGTGATCGAAGGTGACAGCTCGAGCCATGATGTTTTACCGAGGCAACTCGGCCTCGACCGGCATGCCCGGCTTGAGGATGCCCTCGTGGTTGTCGACGCTCACCTTGATCCGATACACGAGCTTCGAACGTTCCGCCGCGGTCTGCACGTTGCGCGGCGTGAACTCCGCCTTTGGAGAAATGAACGTGATCGATCCCTGAAGCCGTTGACCCGCGTCGGTGACGAGCGCGACCGGCTGACCGAGACGCAGCCGCGGGACCACCGGCTCGTCGACGTAGACATTCGCCCACGCGTGATCGAGGTCGGCGATCGCCGCGACAGGGCCGCGCGGCGCAATCATTTCGCCGGCGTCGGCAAGTTTCGCCGTGACGATGCCGGCGACAGGAGACGTCAGCACGGCGTCGGCCACGTTTTTCCGGAGCGCCGCGATCTGAGCGTCCGCCGCCGCGACTCGCGCCCGCGCGCCGGCAACTTCTTCGGGGCGGGCGCCGGCGCGCAGCCGGGCGACCGCGGCGGCGGCGGCGCGCGCGCGCTCGCGCGCGGCAAGCGCCCGCGCGGCCGCGACGTCGCGGCGCGTGACGGCGTCGTCCCGCTGCTTGCGCGAGCCGGCGTTCGATTGCAGCAACGCTTCGAATCGCTGGAGGTCGGCTGACGCGGCCTGCAGTTCAGATTCGGCGGCCTGCACGTCGGCGTGCACGGATTCGGCCTGCGCCTGCGCCTGGCGGATATCCTCGGAACGGGCCCCGGCCTCCAACAACTTCAGCGCCGCCACCGCCTGATCGCGCTCGGCCTCCGCCCGGCGCAGGGCAATGTCCACGTCCCCGGTGTCGATCCGGGCCAGGAGTGCGCCGACGGCCACGCGATCGCCCTCGGCCACCGCGACCGCGATCAGCCTGCCGCCGACCTGCGGCGCCACCCGCACCTCGGTTGCCTCGACGTATCCCGACGCGCGCGCTTGGCCTTGCTCGCCACGGCCTCCGCACGCGTTCGTCATGACCGCGAGGGCTGCCACGGTGATCAAGGTCCGGCCATCACGCCCGATGCTCATGCTGTCCGTCCTTCCAGCGCCATCAGGGCAACGCGCTGCACATGTGCCACGACCTCGTCGCGCGAGACCATCGACGCGCCCGACACCCCGCCCCGCTGAAGACGGACGCGCAGGGAGCTGCTGGCGAAGTACAAGAGGATCGGCCCGACAATGCCCGCGTGAACGAGCAGGGGGTTGACGGGCTGGAAACGGCCGGCGGCAATGCCCTCGCGGACGATCCCGCCAAGCGACTTGATGATGCCTGACATGCTGGCAAGGGTCGCGGGGTCGAGGTGCGCGCCGCCTTCGGCAATCTCGCGAAACCAGATGGGGGGAAAGTGCGGGCGCGCTTCGGCCTCGACGGCGATGGCGTCCACGAACCCGCGAACCTTCTCGGCGGGATCCGCGGGGGTCTGCGCGACCCTGGCGACGCCGGCGGCGACCGCCTCGAACATGTCGCGCAGGATCTCGCGATAGAGGGCGGCCTTGCTCCGGAAGTGGTAGTAGATCATCGCCTTGTTGACGCGCGCGGCGCGGGCGATGCGATCCACGCTGGCGCCGGCGAACCCGCGGGCGGCGAACTCGGCGGCCGCAGCCGTCAGCAGCCGCTGCCGCGAGGTCGCGCTGCGCACCTGCTGACTCCGCCGCGGGCGGATCGTCTGGGGCTTTCTCCCGCTCCTTGACATAGTTAACTGGTTAGTTAGTTTAACTAACCGGACATTTAATATCCATTCCGGCCCGCTGTCAAGGCCGCCCGAATCCGGTCCCTCGACTCGGCCTTCGGCCTCGCTCGGGACAGCCCGGCCATCGAGTCGAAAGACCCTAGCGCCCCAGAGACGCCGCGTACGCGGCCAGATTCAGCATGTCGTCCAGGCTCAGCTTCGCCACGACCTGCTGCATGAGCGGCGACCAGGTCCCCTTGCGGCTGCCCTGCCGGATGTCCCACAACTGCCGCGCGATGTAGCTGGGCGATCGCCCTGCGATCCCGGGCACCGGCCCCAGTCCGTTGAGATCCGGGCCGTGGCAGATCGTGCACGGCAGCGTCCGGTCCCCACCGCTCGACGCGAGCGCCGCTCCCTTCGCCACGCTGTTCCGCGGGACGTACGCGATGAATCCGGAGTGCGGATCGCGCAGCTCGAACCGCACCGGATCCTCGGGTGTTTCGATGATGCGGTTCCCGATGGGTTCCGTGCCGCCGCCGGGCGCGGGCAGGAAGACGCTGCCCGAGAGGCGCATCGCCGGCACCGTGTCCGCCTCCACGACCCGGATCCAGGGCGTCCACGGCATCGCCGCGAGGTACGACGCCGCGGCTTTGATTTCCTCGTCGGTCATCGCCTTGGCCGCCTGAATCATTTGCGCGGTGTTCGTCTTGCGCGGGTCGGCGCTCGTCCGGAGATCGTTCTTGAAATCGGCCAGCTGCTGGACCACATACACGTACGGCAGCCCGGCAATCGGCGCGTTCTCAGGGCGGCCCTTGCCGTTCGGCATATGGCACATCCCGCACCCGCGGACGTCGGGCGCACGGCCACGGACAAAGACGTCCGGCATCGGCGGATGATCGCCGGGAAACCAGTCCGCGACGTTGAAGAAGTCGCGAATCTGCGCAAGCGTGAACGCCTGCGTGCTGTCGGGGATGTGTTTGATCGAGGTATCCGGCTGACGCGCGGCTCCAGATGTTCCCGGAGGCGTTGCAGGAGGACTGTTCGGCACGCCGTACGCCCATGCCGGCGAGTCGGGTGCGGTGCTCTGGGCGAGCGTCAGCGAGCCCAGACCGATCGCACACATTGAAACCACGATCAGACCGTCAGACAAACCGCGCATGCAGAACCTCATCCTGAACGCCCCGCGAACCGCGAACCGCGAAGAAGCCTACAGCAGCTTGGCCAGGCGCGCATAGCCGGCACGGCTGACGGGCAGTTTCGCGCCGTCGCGAAGAATGACAATCCGGCTGTCCTTCGCATACAGCTCGACGCGCGCGATGCGATCGATGTTCAGCAGATACGACCGATGAATGCGCACGAACCGCGCTGGATCCAGCAGGCCTTCCGTCGCCCCGAGCGTCTGGTCCTTGAGATACGACTTCCCTTCCGACCTGAACGACACGTAGTCGTCCTGCGCCTCGACGTAATCGATCTTCTCGACCAGCAGCACGTGCACGTGCGAGCCGTCGCGGATGAGCACGCGTTCGAGCGGCCCCTGCCGCGGCCGGGCGTCGGAGACAAGCGCCTCGACAGGAATCACCTCCTGCGACGCCAGACGCGTCCGCGCGCGCGACAGCGCTTCGGCGAACCGCTGCTCGCTGAATGGCTTCAGGAGGTAGTCGACAGCATGCACCTCGAAGGCCCGCAGCGCGTATTGATCGTAGGCCGTCGTGAAGATGACGGGCACGCTGCGCCCGATGAGCTCGAGGACTTCAAAGCCGCTCAACTTCGGCATCTGCACGTCGAGAAACACGAGGTCGGGGGCCAGCTCCGATACCGCCTTCACGGCTTCGAACCCATTCGCGCATTCCGCGACGACGTCCACGCCAGGATGCGCGGCGATGAACTCGCGGACCACCGCCCGCGCGAGCGGCTCGTCATCGACAATAACAACCCGAAGCGAGGAATCGGTCATCACGTTCTGAGTGCCATCGACGGCTTGAACACATTCAACCATAGAGACTGATGCACGCGGCACATTCCGTTTTGCGTCGTGACCATTCACTCCCTGGCCAGTGCCGTCTCGGCCGGCAGGGACACTTCGACCCTCCAGACCCCGCCGTCCTCTCTGGCCCCGACCCGCGCGTCATCGCCGTACAGGGCGCGGAGCCGGGCGCGCACATTCGCGAGACCGAGCCCGGTACCGGTGGAGCGGGGACGCTCGGGATCGCAGGGATTCTCCACGACCATCGTCAACGTTCCCGCATTCCTGGATAGCGCGATACGGATCGTACCCCCGGCAAGCACGTGTGCCACCCCGTGTGTCACGGCATTCTCCACAATCGGTTGCAGCAGCAGCGGCGGGACGAGGCACGCGCCGGCTCCCGCGTCGCTGACGTCGATCCGCAGACGATCGCCGAAGCGGACCCGCTCAATGTCGAGAAACCGTTCCGCCAGGGCGGCCTCGCGCGCAGCCGTGATGCGATCCTCCGATCCGAGCGACAGGCTGTCGCGAAGAAAGTCAGCCAGCAGCATGCACATGCGGCGGGCCGCGGGCGGATCGGCGGTCGTCAAGGCGCTGATCGAGTGGAAACTGTTGAAGAGAAAATGTGGATCGATCTGCGCGCGAAGCGACAGCAGCTCCGCTTCCCGCGCCAGTACCTGGCCTTCGAGCCCGCGCCGTTCCGCTTCTCGCGAGAGTTCGAAGGTGGCAAGCAGGTAGCTGACGGCGAGCGACAGCAGATACAGGAGCGTGGCGAACCCGAAGATCAGCGGCCGCATGGCCGGGAACGCGCGGTCCATGTGAGCCAGTGTCTCGCCTCGCGCAAACAACTGCAGCCAGCCGCGGGCAACGATCAGCCAGGCCGCGCTCGAGAGGGCCGACGCCGTCAGCGCCGTGACCCCCAGCCGGAGGGGACCCGTTGGCCCGAGCGGCGTGCTGCGCGCGACGTACCACGCCGAGAGGCAGAAGAACGCATACACCAGCGCCAGGGGAATCGCGATGCCCAGGGAAGCCCACGGGCCAAGCCCGCCGGGAGCGGCGAGCAGTGCGGCGAGGAGAAGGCCGAGGAGGGTCCAGGCGCCGAGATACAGCGCGAGGCGGCGGCCGCGCGCCAGGATCGGATGCATTGCCCGTCAGTTCTTGATCTCGATGCCGCCCATGATCGCGAAGCCTCGCACCACCAGGCGATCCTTCGTGGCGCCCCGCGATGGGCGTGTTTTGTCCTCGTACCCGCCGAGGATCGGCACCACGCGGCCCGACACGCTCCACTCCTCGGGAACCTTGATTTCAATCCCTCCCCACATTGCGAACACGTCGATCACCGCGTCGCCATCGATCGCCGCCTGGCGCAGATCGATCTCGCAACCACCCAGGATGGCGGTAAGGTCTCCTCCCCGGAATGCCTGCGAGTTGCTCCCGCGATTGATCCCGCCGAGCACGGCCAGCGCGCTCACGGTCGCCGTGTCGTCCATCCCCGCTCGCTCGCGCCGGCCGCGCATGCCGTGCCACACCAGGGACGCACCGAACAACACGAGCAGCATCGGCCACAGATCGACGAAGCTGACCGTGACGATCGCAAGCGACTCGAGCAGCAGCCACGTGCCCGCGAGCGTGAGCAGCAGCGCCGCGAACGCACCCCCGCCGCCTCGTGACTGCCACAGTTTCAGCGCGCCAATCGCGATAAGGCCTGCAGGCCAGAACCTGATGTAGTGCCGCGCGTCCACCAGGTCGAGATTGTCGAGCGTGAACAGCACTCCAACGGCGATGACCAGCAGCCCTATCAGAAGCTGGGGCGTAATCGGCCTCCCGCGCTCCGAATCGGTCTCCATCATCAGCTCTCTCGAGTTTGCTGACACTGCCGGTTCCCCGAATCCTCGAATGCGCGCCAGACTATTCCGATGCCGGCACCGACAATCAGCAGCGGCCAGGACGTGTTGTAGTCGAGCCCAAGGACATGGAATTCACTCACAAGGCCCCAGAAGCCCAGGTAGATGAACCACACGCCAGTCCATCGCGAGCGCCGCGCGCCACCGCGGCGCGTGGGAGGATCGAACAGCCGCACGAACCCAAAGGCCACCAGCAGCAGGGGCCAGTACCTGCCGGACAGGTGGACGCCTGAAATCCCGATGCGATCGGCCAGCAGCATCACGCCCGCGGCGATGATGATCAGGCCAGCAAACACCCGCCCGTTATGCGCCTCGTGTGGCTCGTTGTTGTTGTCCATGTTTCTCTCCGGTCTCCTGGCTCTCAGGAAGGATAGGGCGGCGGGACGTCGTCCTTCGAGTCTTTCCGGCGAACGCCCGCATCGGGCCGGTGAACGGCGGCGATTGAAAAGGGGAAGGCGAAAGGGAAGAGGGAAAAGACGCGGGGAGAATTACTTCGGGGGCAAACCTGCTTTGAGGCGGGCCTTTTCCAGTTCTGCCAGCGCCTCCTGGACTTCCTTGCGTGCCGCTTCGCGCTCGCGGTCCTGTTTCGCCGTTTCGAATTTGTGAATCGCCTTCTGCAGGGCCCACTGCAGCGCGAATGAGGTGGCCGCCACCGTCATGCCTTCCCGGTTGTTGAACGCGGCATAGCCCTGAACATCCTTGGGCGTGACCATATTGAGAAACTCCTGGTGCGTCATCCCGCCGTAGGGCACGGGCCCTTTGAGGTAATCAGGCCCAAGGATGTCCTCGATTGTGGGCTTCCGGCCGAGCACTTCGACGCGAAATACGACGCGATCCCCACGAAGCCGGATCGCCGGGGGACGCGACAGTGCGCGCTGAATCCGCTCGAGGGACACAGGCAGGTCGGGCCCGGGCTCGACTGGTGTCGTCACGGCCTCAGCCGGCTTCTGAGCGGATTCGGCCGACTGGCGTCGGGCCTCAGGTGCCTGCGGCTGCTGCCGTGGCGCCCCGGCCATCATCGTTGACAACAAAACCGGGGCAAGGAGGGTCATCACAGATCAACATTTGGACGACGAAACACCGCGTCCAGCCTCATCGGAGCGTCCACCTTACGGCTTCGGCGCCCAGATCCTGGTTCAATATCGATGCCCACGACGTCCCTCGCGTGGGACAGATCCGTTCGCAACTGGACAATCTCAGCACCCCCGTGCAAGCCCCTTCACCCCGTATCCCCTAGGATATCGCGAGTTACGAGCTATCACCTGAGCGGCACGCGATTGGCGTCGTCCTCCCCCCGTCGCGGAAAGGGAAACCCTTATAATGAGAAACCGTTCGATGGCATGGGCCGTCTAACGGTCAATTACCCCGGCCAGTTCAGGAAAGAAAGGTTCAGCAGCCCATGGCGTTTTTCTCGAAATCGCCGCAGCCCGCAGCCGGCGCCACCAACGAGGCCCTTGCCCCGAATGCCCTTATCGCGTTCCGCAACATCGAGAAGTCGTACGCCCACGGTACGAGCCGCACGTACGTGCTCCGTCGCATCAACCTGGATGTGAAGGAGGGGGAATTCATCTCGATCATGGGTCCATCGGGGGCCGGAAAATCGACGCTGCTGCACATCATCGGCATGCACGACAGCGCCTGGACCGGGGAGTACTACTTTCTCGATCAGCCGGTCCACAAGCTGGCCGCGAAAGACCGCGCAAAGCTGCACAAGCAGTACATCGGGTTCGTGTTCCAGAGTTATCACCTGCTCGATCACCTGACGGTGTACGAGAATCTCGACATTCCACTTTCGTACCGCGACATCAAGAAGTCGGAGCGCGAAAGCATGGTGTGCGACATCCTCGACAAATTCGCGATCGTCGGGAAGAAGGACCTCTATCCGAATCAACTCTCAGGCGGGCAGCAGCAGCTCGTGGCAGTCGCGCGGGCGGTGATCTCGACCCCAAAAGTCATCCTGGCGGACGAGCCCACCGGAAACCTGCACTCGAGCCAGGGCAAGGAAATCATGGAGCTCTTCAAGAAGCTGAACGAAGGCGGCACCACGATCATCCAGGTCACCCACTCGGAAGCCAACGCGTCCTACGGTAGCCGCGTCGTGAACCTGCGTGATGGATGGGTGGTCGACGAATAGGACTCAGGCTCAGTGTAGCGGGAATAAAAAAGGTCGGCACGCATCCGCGCCGACCCTTTCGTTTATATCTGAGCCCTGCGACCTGAGTCCTGAGCGCTGAAATCTACCAGCGCGGTTCTTTCCGCCGGCCGCCGCTGAAGTCTCCGTCGTCCACGCCCCGGCCGCCTCCACCGCCACCGCCGCGATATCCTCCGCCGCCACGGCCGCCGCCACCACCACCGAACCCGCCTTCCGGCTTCGGACGGGCTTCGTTGACGACGAGCGCGCGGCCGTCCATCTGCTGCTCATGGAATTCGGTGATGGCTTTCTGTGCTTCCTCGTCCGTCCCCATCTCGACGAACGCGAACCCGCGCGCGCGACCCGTCGCCATGTCGCGCATCACGCGGACGTTGTCCACCTTGCCGGCGCGGCTGAACAGTTCGGTGAGCTGCTCTTCGGTCGCCGAGTATGGAAGGTTGCCGACGTAGAGTCTCCTGCCCATGCTGTCACTTACTCCTGCCGTAGGCCGCCGGGATGGCTGCGCTACAAATGACGCGCGATTGGTCTAACGAGCGAGGCCCGCGCGTCCTGGACCGCACCCGTTGGAAAGCGCTCGCGGATTGCTGCCGTCGGAGGAGAGTCGGGGTAGGCAGGCAAGGAGCGGGCTCCCGTTTGGGCGGAGTATAGCAGATGCATGCCGCCTCCACGGATGCGTTTGGACCTCATCAACCCGGCTTTACGCCCCTCCAACGCCGAGCTAGAGTGACTTAAGGATGCGTACAGTTTTTACGCTGTTTGTCGTTAGTTGCGCCATGTGCCTGGCTGGATGCTCGCGCGCACGCAAATACGAGCTGCGGGGCCAGATCGTCGCAGTGGACCGTGGACGCCAGGAGTTGACAATCAAACATGGAGACATCCGCGGTTTCATGCCGGGCATGACGATGCCGTTCAAGGTGAGGGATGCGCGACTGCTCGATGGACGGGAAGCGGGGGATCTCGTGGAAGCGACACTGGTCGTCGAAGACTCGAACGGATACCTGTCATCAGTCGAGCGCATCGGTCACGCGGAGTTGACGGAGCCACCGCCGCCGTCGCGCGTTGATGTGCTCGAGCCCGGGGAGCCTGTTCCCGACGTGCGACTGACCGACGAGGCGGGAACGGCGGGCATGCTGTCTGACCGGCGCGGCCGGATCGTGGCCGTCACGTTCACATACACGCGCTGTCCGATGCCGGACTTCTGTCCGCGCCTGGATCAGCACTTCAAGCAGGTGCAGGCTGAGATCCTTGCCGACCGGGGGATGCGGAATCGGATCGCGCTGCTCTCGGTCAGCTTCGATCCGGTATTCGACACGCCACAGGTGCTCGCCGCTCACGCGCAGCAGATCGGCGCCGATCCGGGTGTGTGGCATTTCGCGACCGGCGAGCGCGACGCGATCGCTGCTTTCGCCTCGGCTTTCGGCACATCCATCATTCGTGAAGGACCGAATGCGGCCGACATCACACACAACCTGCGCACGGCAGTGATTGCCTCGGACGGCACGTTGCTGACGATATTCAATGGCGGCGACTGGACGGCGGCAGACCTGATGCGTGCCTTGAGACAGGCGCATTGAGCCACGCCGTCCGCACGTCCCCTCTCGGTGCCGTCGCTCCATCCTTGTCGGCCTTCGCCCCCGAAGAACGGCGAATCCTCCGGCGCGTGCGAACGCCCGCCGAAGTGCAGCGGTTCCTGAATGCGCTTCCGTACAACACCGAGCCGCCGCCGGCCGGCGCGACACAGCGCACGTTTCGAGGGGTCATACAACATCACAACGCGCATTGCCTCGAAGCGGCGCTTACTGCCGCCGTGATCCTCGAGCACCACGGATGGCCGCCGCTCGTCATGTCGTTCGAGTCGATCGACGAGCTCGATCACGTGCTGTTCGTGTATCGACACCGCGGCCGCTGGGGATCGGTCGGACGGTCGAGAGATCCGGGACTGCACGGCCGGAGACCGGTCTTCGCCACTCCGCGGGCGCTGGCGCTCAGCTACGTGGACCCCTACGTCGATTTCAGCGGACGGATTACCGGTTACACAATCGCGGATCTGCGCGACATCGGCAATTACGACTGGCGGCTGTCGGAAGGGAACGTATGGAAGGTCGAGCGGATGCTGTTGCAGATGACGCACCGGCGCCTTCACACATCGGACGCGCGGATCGACCGGTTGCGGAAACGGTATCGTGAGTACCGCGCGCGACACGGGCGCAAGCCCGTTTATTACACACGAATGGAGCGGTGGACAGAGCTGCCGGAGGAGTTTCTGGTAACCGAGTAAGCGGAGTCTCTTGACCACAGAGCTAGCAGAGTAAACCCAATTGGGCTCTGCTCACTCTGCTGACGCTGTGGTGAAATCCTCAGTTCACTCGCGAGCGCTAGTCCAGGTCGAAATCTCTCGTCGGCTTTGTGATCGGCTCGTCCTTGGCCTGCCGCAGCGCCTCCTCGAATCGCTTCGACAGTGCATCGCCGCGTGTCCGTTCGGCCGCCACTGACCGTTGGAACAGATCCTCGCGGCGCTGTGCCTGCTCGTCCACCAGCCGATGCGCGTCGCTCAGCTCCGGCTTGTCTCCTCGCGAGGGTTCTTCGTGCCGCACGATGCGTCGCAGGTTCGTGTCGATCACGAGAGTGGCCTGGCAGCAGGGGCAAGTCGCGTCGAATTCGGATTTGAGTTTCATGTCGGTCCTCGTAGCTGCCAGTTCCAGTTTCCAGTTTCCAGTTTACCGGTTGCCAGTCGCCAGTCGCCAGCCGCCAGCCGCCAGCCGCCAGCCGCCAGCCAGGATTTAGCGCTTCTTCACGCCGGTATCAAAATGGAGTTGCACAGGGTCTCCGCTGGAGTCGGCCGCCGCGACTTCGATTTTGAAGACGCGCTGCCGCGAAAAATCGTAGCGCTGGCCAAAGGCGGTCTGGAACTGGCTGAGCGGCGCGATGAGCTGGCCGCCGGAGGCCAGGAGCGGCGCGCCGCCGCGGAAGTGATCGTTGACGGTGATGATCACATTGCGCCAGTCCCGAGACGTCTGATTCTGAATGATCACAACGTTTTCCTGAATCCTGATGGGATCGGGACGCGGCGCGCAAGCCGAAGCCAGCAGCAGCACGCCGAGCGCGATCCGACGATACGGCGTCGCGAGCATCCGGATTATGATATCTCCATGTGCCTCGAGCGCCGGGTGCCGGCTCTGCTGGCCGCGCTCGCGTCCGTCATCCTGAGCGCGTGCAGCGGAGAACGTCTGGCGTTGGTCATTGGGCCCCGCACGGCGGCCTTCAACACGTCCTCCCCACCCATTCAGTCTCGGTCGTCCACGTCCGTCGAGTCTGCTGCCATACCGCAGCCCGCTGGACCGCGCGTCACCGTCACGCTCGTTACGCCCGATCGTCGTAAGTTGATCAATGGCGCCGTAATCATGACTCCTGATCCGGACCACGGATCGGCCGCCGGCGAGACGGGAGACGTCCTGATCTTCCCGGACGGCTCCTTTACCTTCAGTCACGTCACGCCTGGAACCTATCAGATTCGCGGGCGAGCCGAAGCAGACGGTAAGTCGCTCTTCGCGCTCCATAGGATCGTTGTCGCGGACCACGACGTGACCGTCAGGTTGACGCTGCAGCCTGGGGCCAGTGTGTCGGGACGAGTCAGCGCCGACGCGGTACGTGTCGACCGGCCTGCGACGTTCGCGGGCCTGCGGATCCAGGCGCCGTTTGCCGACGGGAGCAGCTTTGGCGACCGGCCGTCGGGAGACGCGCTCTCGGATGGCTCATTCAGCGTCCAGGGCGTCATCCCGGGCACTCACATCATTACTGTGGAGGGGTTGCCCGATCCCTGGGTGCTCAAGAGCGTGACGTATCGCGGGCAGGACATCACGGACACCGGGCTGGAGGCGGACAGCGGCCAGCGGCTCGCCGATCTCCGCGTCGCGATTACCGACGTCGCGAGCGAAGTCACAGGGACTGTGCGTGACGCGGAAGGACACGGCGTCCCGGCCGTGATGGTCCTCGTCATTCCCTCCGCACCGCAATTCTGGACACGCGTCAGCCGTCGTTTCGGCCGAACCTCCACCGACGCGGATGGCCGTTATCGTTACCGCGGACTCCCGCCCGGCGAATACCGCCTCGTCGCCTCGACGCTCGATGAACGCGACGTCTACCGCCGCGACCTCCTGCGTCAATTGAGCAAACTTGGCATGACCCTCAGCCTGGACGCCCTGGCCACGCGCGCGATCGATCTGCCGCTCACGCCGGTGGCAATCTCGCGGCGCCCGTCTGCGTACTGATGTTCTGGCTGTCGGTCGCCGGCGGCGTCTTTCTCACCTGGGTTGTGCTAGTTTTTCTCTTCACGCCAGGCATCAACTACCACCTCGCGCACCGCACGTCGATCCATGCGCCTGACTTCATGTACACGCTCCAGTCGACATGTCAGGCGGCGCTGCACCACGGGAACTGCGTCACGGTCTTCACCAACGGGGTCGCGTTCTATCCCGCGATGCTGCAGGCCATCAGCCAGGCGACGCGCTCCATCAACATGGAGCTCTACATCTTCCAACCTGGAAAAATTGCCGATCAATTCGTGGCGGAGCTGTCCGCCAAGGCCCGTCAGGGGATTACCGTCACCATCGTCGTCGACGCGATCGGGAGCCTGAGCCTGTGGGGCCGCCCTGTGCGACGGCTCCGTAAGGCGGGATGCCGGATCGAATCGTATCAGCGGTTGCGATGGTATTCGCTGGCGCGGCTGAACAATCGGACACACCGCGAGCTGCTGATTGTCGACGGCACGACGGCGTTTGTCGGCGGCGCGGGGATCGCCGACTGGTGGGTGTATCCCACCTTCAAGCGCCTGCGCTGGCACAAGCCATGGCGCGACACAATGGCACGCCTCGAAGGGCCGGTGGTGGCGGCACTGATGGGTGTGGCGGCCGAGAACTGGCTCGAGTGCTGCGGCGAGATCCTGACAGGGCCCGACTACTTTCCCAGCCTCACCGCAGCAGGTAACACGACCGCGTTCGTCGTGAAAAGCTCTCCGTCGGATCGCGCGACGGCCTCGCGCGTCACCTTTCAGATGCTGATGGAAGCGGCCGATCATTCCATTCACATCAGCACCCCGTACTTTCTGCCCGACCGGGCGCTGCGGCGGGCGCTCCTCGAATCCGCGCACCGCGGTGTCGCCATCACGGTGATCGTGCCGGGCCGGAAGACCGATCAGAAATGGGTGCGTCTCGCCAGCCGGCGGATGTGGGGCCAGTTGCTCGAGGCCGGCGTCCGCATCTTCGAATATCGTGACACGATGACGCACATGAAGCTTCTCGTTGCCGACGAGCTCTGGTCGGTGCTCGGCACGACCAACATCGACAACCGCTCGTTCGAGCACAACGACGAGCTGAACGTCGCCATGCGCGACCGCGGTCTCGCCGCGCGCCTGCTCGAGGACTACGTGCGCGATTTAGACGACAGCCGCGAGATCACGCTCGAGCGCTGGCGCCGGCGCGCGCCGTGGGAAAAATTCGTCGGTCCCTTCGTGTGGATTCTGGAGCGGCAGCAGTGAGCGAATCCCGGAGCGCCCGGCGGCAGGTCGACATCCGCATTGCGACCTACAACATCCATCGCTGCCGCGGCATGGACAGACGGACGATGCCGTCGCGCGTCGCCGAGGTGATTCGCGCGCTCAACGCGGACGTAGTGGCGCTGCAGGAAGTGATTGGCGCCGGCCCGAACGGCGCGGGTCAGGCGGAGGAAATCGGCGCGGCGGTGGGGATGGGATGGGTCATGACGTCGGTGCGGCATCTCCGCAATCACCTCTTCGGAAACGTCATCCTCAGTCGCTTTCCTATCGTGCATCACAGCCAGTACGATCTGTCCTGGCGCACCTGCGAAGCACGCGCCTGCCAGCGCGCGGATCTGGACATGGGGGGCGGCCACTCACTGCACATTTACAACGTGCATCTGGGCACGGCGGTGCTCGAGCGGCGCTACCAGGCCACCCGTCTGGCCGCGTTCGTGCACGATAAGCGCATCGAAGGACCGAAGGTGATCCTCGGCGACTTCAACGAGTGGATGCGCGGGCTCGCGACCAATACTCTCAGCGCGCTCTTCCAGAGCATCGACATCTACGAGCACCTCAAACGCCGCCGCACGTACCCGGGCATCTTCCCGGTCCTCCATCTCGACCACATTTATTACGAAGGACACGTCGAGGTTCGCGGTCTCGAGCTCGCCCGCTCACGCAAGGCCCTGATGGCCTCGGACCACCTGCCGCTCATCGCCGATCTTCGCATCGGGTTGTAGGAGGGGTCAGACCGGGGTCAAACCGGGGGCAGAC
>JBBQEJ010000036.1:0-37792 GCA_038320555.1 Vicinamibacterales bacterium
AGAAACCACACTTTAACGTTAAAGTAAACGTAAACTTGCGAAAGTTCTTTTGACTCGCGCGGCGAACTGTGAAATAGTCGCTTCGCGAAGGCAGGGGATGAAAACGCGCACCGTGCTCGCAGTCGATCTGAAGGACGACGCGGCGGCGATCGAGGCCTACAAGGACCACCATCGGCGCGTCTGGCCCGAGGTTCTCGACAGCCTCCGGCGGGCAGGCGTCCACGACATGGACATCTACCTGCTCGGACGCCGGTTGGTCATGATCGTCGAGACCAATGGGCAGGACTTTCGCCGATGTTTCGCTGCACACAGCACGTCCCACCCCAGGGTCATCGAATGGGAGGCGCTCATGCGGTCCCTGCAGGAGCCGGCGCCTGGCACCCCTCCTGGCGACTGGTGGGCGCGAATGGAGCCGGTCTTCAGCCTCGAGCTCGCCGAAGACGCGACGCCAACACCCCAACCTGCGCGCCGGAATTGACGAACGCGGGGCGATGACTGAGCTGACCCAGGCCTGGCCGAGGCCGTCACGGCCGCGTGCGATTGCCATCATCGGCAGCGGCGCCATCGTCCGCACAGCGCATCTCCCTGTGTATCGCCGCCTCGGCTACCCCGTCGCAGGTGTGTACGATGTGAACTGTGCGGTGGCCAAGGAGACGGCGGCCATGTTCGACGTGGACCGCGTGTTTCATTCGCTGGACGAGGCGTGCGCCCTCGGTGGCGTCGTCTACGACCTGGCCGTCCCCGGGGATCAAATCCTCGGAATACTGCAGCAGCTGCCCGCAGGATCCGGCGTCCTCATGCAGAAGCCCATGGGGCGCGATCTCGCGGAAGCCAGGCGCATCTGCGAGGTCGTCCACCAACGGGAGCTCGTCGCGGCCGTGAACCTCCAGCTGCGCTTCAGCCCGGCCATGCTTGCGTTGCACGACCTGATCGAACAAGGTGCGCTCGGCACCCTCGTGGACATCGACGTGCGCATCGTCATCGACCAGCCGTGGCACAACTGGACGTTTCTCGAGGGCGCTCCGCGGCTGGAGGTTCCGTATCACTCGATCCACTACATCGACGCGATTCGGTCGATTGCAGGAGAGCCCGAGGGTGTGTACTGTCGCGCGGTGTCACATCCGGAGCTGCCGCGGCTGCGCGACACGCGCAGCACGATCATCCTCGACTACGGCGAGCGGATCCGCTGCTCGCTCGTTCTCAACCACACGCACCGCGCGGGGCCGCGGTACCGCGAGTCGCTGCTGCTCGTCGAAGGCACGTTTGGAGCCGCCCGGCTGACATGGGGCGTGAACCTGTCGTATCCGTGCGGTCCGGACGACACGATGGAGATGTTTTCCGACGAGGCATGGCGCCCGGTGCCGCTTCGCGGATCGTGGTTCATCGAAGGCTTCGAAGGGCCCATGTCGAATCTTCAGCGCGTGGTCGCCGGTGAAGATCCGGCGCTCGTGAGCTCCGTGGACGACGCCGTCAAGACGATGGCGATCGTCGAAGCGTGCTACGAGTCGAGCGAACACGGCGCGATTCCGATCCCGTTCGATCTCGCGTAACCATGGCGCACGCCGTCCGGATCGATGCCCACGTGCATTTCTGGCGATACAGCGCCTCCGAATACAGCTGGATCGACGACAGCATGGCGGGGCTGCGGCGCGATTTCCTTCCGCAGGACGCGGCGGGAGAAATGCACGCGGCAGGGATCGATGCCTGCGTCGTAGTCCAGACGCGGCAGACCCTCGAAGAGACACGCTGGCTTCTGGCTCTCGCCGGACAGCATCCATTCATCGCCGGCGTGGTGGGATGGGTCGATCTGCGGGCGGCCGATCTCGACGCCCGCCTCGAAGCCCTCACCACGCATCCGAAGCTTGTCGGCATCCGCCACGTCGTGCAGGCGGAGCCCGACGACTTTCTGCTCGGTGATACCTTCCGGCGAGGGGTCGCGCGGCTTGCGCGGCACGGGCTCCCGTACGACATCCTGGTGTACGCTCGACAACTCCGGGCCGCCATCGACTTTGCCGCGGCCTTGCCGGATCAGCGGTTCGTTCTCGATCATCTCGGCAAGCCGGATATCCGGGACGCCGCCTTTGACGGCTGGCGGCGGGATCTCGATAGGCTGGCAGCGCTTCCGAACGTGTGCGCGAAGCTGTCCGGCCTCGTCACCGAGGCCGACTGGCGCCACTGGACGGTCGAGGACCTGCACCGCTACATCAACGCGGCACTGGACAGCTTCGGCCCTGAACGGCTAATGATTGGGTCGGACTGGCCGGTCTGTACGGTGGCGGGCGAGTATCGCGACGTGCTCGACGTGGTCCGGACGGCCATCGCCGGGCGTCCGCAGGCCGAACGGGACGCGGTGCTCGGCGGCACCGCGCAACGATTCTGGAAACTTTCTGAGGTGTCTTCAACGGAGCGCAGCGTATGACGCGAGTATTCACGGCGGTTGTCCTCACGGCGGCGGCCGCGTGCGCGCCGCTCGTAGTCAGTGCGTGCCACAAGGGCCGAAGCGAGCAGGCGTCCTCGTCAGGTTCATCGCTGTCGGTCGCGATGATTCCGAAGGGGACGACACACAACTTCTGGCAGAGCATTCACGCGGGCGCAAACCGCGCAGGGAAGGAGCTGGGCGTCGAGGTGATCTGGCGCGGTCCGCTTCGCGAGGACGATCGGGATTCGCAGGTCTCAGAGGTCGAAGGGTTCATCAGCCGCGGTGTGTCCGGCATCGCGCTCGCGCCGCTCGATGAAGCCGCGCTCGTCGGTCCTGTGAACGACGCGATGAGCAGGAAGATTCCCGTCGTGATCTTCGACTCCGGCCTGAAGGGGGACAACTACGTGAGCTTCGTGGCCACCGACAACGTCAAGGGCGGACAGCTGGGCGGTGAGCGGCTGATTGAAGCCATGGGTGGAAAAGGCAAGGTCGTGCTGCTGCGATATGCCGAAGGGCACGACAGCACGACCAAGCGCGAGGAAGGGTTCCTGGCCGCGATGAAGGCCCATCCAACCGTGCAGGTCGCCAGCGCGAATCAGTACGTGGGGACCGACGTCGAGGAAGCGTACAAAAGGACGGAGTCCATTCTCAGCAGCTACAGGAAGCCGGATGGAAGCCTGAGCATCGACGGCATCTTCTGCGCAAACGAATCGTCGAGTTTCGCGGCGATGCGCGTCCTCAAGGACAACGGCTGGGCGGGGAAGCTGCACTTTGTCGGCTTCGACTCGTCGGACAACCTCGTGAAAGGGCTCCAGGACGGGACGCTCGACGGCCTCGTCATCCAGGATCCGGTCAAGATGGGCTACCTCGCCATCAAGACGCTCGTCGCGCACATCAAGGGACAGCCGCTGGAGCGGCGGATCGATACGGGCGTGCAGGTCGTCACGCGCGAGAACATGGAGCAGCCCGCGATGAAAGAATTGCTCCATCCGGATCTCTCGAAATGACCGAGACGCCGCTTGCGGCGCCGCGCTTCGACATGCGCGGGATCCGCAAGGCGTTCGGCGCGACCCTCGCGCTCGACGGCGTCGATCTCTTTGTGGCGGAAGGTGAGATCTGCGGGCTCATCGGTCAGAACGGCGCGGGCAAGAGCACCCTGATGAGCATCCTGTCCGGGGCGCTGCGGCCGGATGCTGGACAGATCACGATCGACGGCCGCCCATTCGTGCCCGAGAGCCCTCACGATGCCAGGCGCGCCGGCATCGCGATGATCTACCAGGAACTATCGCTCGCCCCGCACCTGACGGTGATGGAAAACATCATGATGGGCGCCGAGCCGATGCGATTCGGCCTGGTGGACTGGCCCCGCATGCGTGCCATGGCCGCACGCGCGCTCGCCGAGCTCGGTCACGACGACATTCCCCCTGACGCGATCGTCGGGAGCCTTTCGGTGGCCGCGCAGCAACTCGTGGAAATCGCCCGCGCGATCGCCGTCGGGTGCCGCGTGCTCGTGCTCGACGAACCGACCAGCAGCCTCGGCCGCGCGGACGTCGAACATCTGTTCGCGTTGCTGCGCCATCTCAAGACCCAGGGCCACGCGATCGTTTACATTTCTCATTTCATCGAAGAAGTGAAGAGCGTCGCCGACAGGTTCATCGTGCTGCGCGACGGCCGTAATGCGGGCGGGGGCACCACGAACGACGCCACGCACGACGACATCGTCGCCCTCATGGTCGGCCGCCCGGTTGGCGACCTGTTTCCCCGAACGCAGCGCACGCGCGGAGAGGCCATTCTCGAGGTGACGGCGCTCGAGCCCGGATCGGCCACGTTTGCGCTCCATCGTGGCGAGATCTTCGGCATCGCGGGCGTCCTCGGGTCCGGCCGCACGCGTCTTCTGCGGACGCTGTTCGGCCTCGAGCCGGTGCGAAGCGGACGTGTACGCGTGGGCGTTTACACTGGCCCGGCGCGGCCGCACGAGCGATGGGGGCAGGGCATGGGGCTCCTGAGCGAGGACCGCAAGGAGGAAGGCCTCGCGTCGACGCTCGACATCGCCGACAACCTCACGATGAGCAAGCTCTCGCCGTTCGGCCCCGCGGGGCTGCTTTCTCCGTCCCGCCAGCGCGCGGCGGCCTCGCGCTGGATCTCCGAGCTCGACATCAAGTGCGCCGGCCCGGCGCAGAAGGCCGGCGAACTCTCGGGCGGCAACCAGCAGAAGATCGCGATCGGCCGGCTGCTTCACCACGATGTCGACATTCTCGTGCTCGACGAGCCGACGCGCGGCATCGACGTGGGAAGCAAGGCACAAATCTACCGGGTCATCGACGCGCTGGTCGCCGATGTTCCCGGCCGCAAGCCGCGAGCGGTCCTGATGGTCAGCAGCTACCTGCCCGAGCTCCTGGGCCTGTGCGACCGCATCGCCGTCATGCAGCGCGGACGTCTCGGCGAGCCGATCCCGGCCGCGTCGCTCTCCGAGCACGAGCTCATGATGGCCGCGACGGGCGGAGCGCCGGGCGCATGACGACCCGATCGCTGGTCGAGCGCACCGGGACACTGTTCGGCCTCGTGCTGGTTGCCCTCATTTTCGGCGCGCTGGTGGGCTCGCAGTTTTTCGCGCCGACCAACCTCGAGCTGATGGCCCGGCAGATGGCAATCGTCAGCATCGCGGCCGTCGGGATGACGATCGTGATTGTCGCGGGCGGCATCGATTTGTCGGTGGGCTCCATGATTGCGCTGACGACCGTCGTCATCGCCCAGTTGCTCCGCATGAACGTCAGCCCCCTTCTGGCGGCGCTCGCTGCGATCGCGACGGCCGCCCTGTGCGGCCTGATCAACGGCGTCCTCATCACGCAGCTCCGCGTCGTCCCCTTCATCGTCACGCTGGGCACCATGCTCGTGATTCGCGGCGCCGCGAAGGGCCTTGCCGAGGAACGGCGCATCGAGGCGCCGGCCACGTGGCTGAACGATCTGCTGCGCGTGACACGCGGGGAAACGCTGGTGCCGTCGGGAATCTGGGCGGTCATCGCACTGGCGGCGCTCGTTGCCGCGATGCTGCGATACACGCGACTGGGCCGTCACGTGTTCGCGATTGGATCGAACGAACGGATGGCGCGGCTCTGCGGCGTCGCCATCACGCGCACGAAAATAGTCGTGTACGCACTGTCGGCGGCGTTCGTGGGGTTCGCCGGCCTGCTTCAGTTCTCGAAACTGTCGGTCGGCGATCCCACCGTCTCGGTGGGGCTCGAGCTCGACGTGATCGCCGCGGTGATCATCGGGGGCGGCAGCCTGTCGGGCGGGCGCGGCACGGTCGCCGGCACCCTCATCGGCGCCGCGATCATGACAATCATTCAGGTCGGCTGCTCGCAGAAGGGTCTGGCGAACTGGGTGCAGCAGATCGTCACAGGCTGCATCATCGTCGCCGCCGTGGCGCTCGATCGCATTCGTTCCGCGCACGGAACAGGAGCGAGATGAAGATTCGCGATCTCGAGATCATCGACCTTCGATTTCCCACCTCCCGCACCGCAGACGGCACTGACGCGATGCACCCGGATCCGGATTACTCCGCGGCGTACGTCATCCTGAAGACCGACGGCGATCTGGAGGGACACGGCTTCACGTTCACGATCGGCCGCGGCAACGAGGTGTGCGTCGAGGCGATCCGCGCGTTCCGCCCGCTGGTGGCCGGGCGGACGCTCGAAGACATCACCGCCGAGCCCGCCGCGTTCTGGCGCGAGCTCTCCTCGGACAGCCAGCTCCGATGGCTCGGGCCCGAGAAAGGCGTCATCCACATCTCGATGGCCGCGATCGTCAACGCCGTGTGGGACCTGCACGCGAAGCGTGATAAGAAGCCGGTATGGAAGCTGCTCGCGGACATGACCCCGAAGCAGGTCGTGGCCTGCATCGATTTCCGCTACATCACTGACGCGCTGACGCCGGAGGAAGCCGTCGACATCCTCGCGCGCCAGGAAATGACGAAAGTCGAGCGGGAAGCACAGCTCCTTCGAGAGGGTTACCCCGCGTATACGACGTCAGCGGGGTGGATTGGATACTCAGACGACAAGATTCGTCAGTTGTGCCGCGAGGCGCTTGCCGACGGGTGGACGCATTTCAAAGTGAAAGTGGGCGCGTCACCCGAAGACGACGCGGCGCGCGTGGGCCTCGTGCGCCAGGAGATCGGCTCGAAGAACAAGCTGATGATCGATGCCAATCAGCGCTGGGATGTGAACGAAGCCATCGAACGCGTGCGCGCGCTCTCGCGCTTCGAGCTCTTGTGGATTGAAGAGCCGACGAGTCCCGACGATATTCTTGGCCACGCCGCCATTGCGAAGGCGGTGCGGCCGGTCGGCGTCGCGACCGGCGAGCATGCGCAGAACCGGATCATCTTCAAGCAGCTGCTGCAGGCGGGCGCAATCGATTTCTGCCAGATCGACAGCTGCCGGCTCGGCGGCGTCAACGAGAACCTGGCCGTCATCCTGATGGCCGCGAAGTTCGGCGTGCCTGTCTGTCCGCACGCCGGCGGTGTCGGCTTGTGCGAGCTCGTGCAGCACCTGTCGATGTTTGATTTCGTGCGCGTGTCCGGCCGGATGGACGACCGCGTCACCGAGTTCGTCGATCACCTGCACGAGCACTTCGTGAATCCGTGCGTCATCCGCACGGCCCGCTACGCCGCGCCCACCGCCCCCGGCTACAGCAGCGAGATCAAGGCGGAGTCCCGCGCCGCGTATCAATACCCGGACGGTCCCGTCTGGAGAGATGTAACGAAACCCTGAAAGATCTAACAGGAGGAACGGGAGGAAGGGAGCATCATCTTTTTGGTGTCACGCTGCGCGACATCAAAACAAATGACACTTCCTTACCCGCCACCTATTTCTGCACGCGATCGCCTTCGAACTCGACGACGACAACCGTCGCCATCGGATCGAGCATCGGGCGCTCCATGTTGAACGTCGTCTTCCCGTTTTCCACTTTCAAATCGATCGGCGCATGGTCCGCGAGCCGGTACGCGCGCGTAATTGTGTTCTTCATCGCGGGAATTCAAAAGGGGCTCGGGGCTCGCCGAAAAACGTGAGGAAGAGCTTTCCCGGCTTCGTGGTGACGCGCCATTCAGTTTGAGGATAGAAGAGCTTCTGCCCCCGCAGATAGTTGCCCCCCTTGCTGACGATGTCCACGAGCTTGAAGGTGATTTGGCCCGGAGATTTCCAGTTGGTGTCGTCTTTCCGGAACCCCAGGTGTCGTTGATCGTCGCGGGCGTCTCCCACGCGTCGGTGGACGCTCCCGGAGGAATGACGTTGTCACCCGTGGATCGGTAGTCCCCATCCGTTCCCAGGCGTCCGTCGATGAGCGTGTTGGGCTGCAGCGTGCGCACCAGGTCCGCGAAGCGCTGGCCGCGCTCCGGGGTCATCCGCGGTGTGTCGAACCAGATGAGGGCAACCGATCCGTACGCCGTCAGCAGCTCTCTCACCTGCGGCTTCGCATTGCCCCGCAGGTAGCTGTCGTAGTTCTTCAGATCCTTTCCATCAGGTGTCTGATCCGGCCCGAAGTCCCACGTGTTGCCGGCGCCGTCCTTCTCGTGCCAGTCCTGAGACTGCGAGTAGTAGAACCCGAGCCTCATCCCGCGCTTCGCGCAGGCGTCGGCGAGTTCCTTGAGAACGTCACGTTTGAACGGAGTCGCGTCGGCAACGTTGTAGGGGCTCACCTTTGACTTGAACATCGCGAAGCCGTCGTGATGCTTCGACGTGATGACGATGTACTTCATGCCGGCTCCTGCGCGAGCTGCACCCACCCGTCCGCATCGAACTTCACGGGATTGAACTGGGCCGCGAGCTTCTCGTAATCGCGAACCGGAGTCTTCGAGCGGTTCATGATCCATTCGCCGAGTCCGAGCGATCGCTTCCCCTGCCATTCGCCGGCAGGGATCGCGTACAGGCCCCAGTGAATGAAGAGCCCGTATTTGGCGTCGCGGAAACCATTCGAGGCGCTTCTCGCGGGCCGGATCGGGTGGCCGTGGCGCGGGCGCCTGCGCGCGGAGCGCCAGCGGGAGGAGCGCGAGCACGCACGCGGCTATGGGCAGTCTGTTGTGTCTCATTTCAATCACGAATCACGAATAACGAATCACTCAATCACGAATCATCGAATCACCGAATCAGCGAATCGCGGGGCGGGATGCAGGTCACGAACATTAAAAGCTGAAAACGGAACGGCATCTGAATCACAATTGAAGCACGTGCCCCCGCCGGACGGGTTTCCGGCGTTTGTGATACTATTCTTTACCGCTACAGTCAATTCACTTTAACGCTAAAGCCCATTCGACTACCCGGAGCGAAAAGGCGCGGATGGCAGTCACGACCACGATGAAGCGGATCGCCGCCGAGCTCGGCGTGTCGATCACCACCGTCTCGAAAGTCCTCAACAATCGCGAGGACATCGGCCACGCCACCCGCGCCCGGGTCCTCGCCAAAGTCGCCGAGCTTGGCTACCAGCCGAACGCTGTCGCCCGAAGCCTCACGCTTCGCCGCACCCGCACGCTCGGCGTCGTCATTCCCGATCTGATGTACTCCTTTTTTGTCGAGGTCGTCGCCGGCCTGGAGACGATTGCCAGCGCGCGCGGGTATGGCCTCTTGCTCTGCAGCTCCAACGAGAATGCCGCGAAGGAGCGCGCCGAGATCGACTTGCTCCGCCAACGGCAGGTCGACGGCATCGTCCTCGCCTCCGTCAACGCGTCGGGCAATACCGACCTCCTGAAACGGCTCGGATCGCTCGGCATCGGCCTCGTCATGATCGACCGGGACGATCACCCCGCGGTCAAATGCGACCGCGTCCTCACCGACGACCTGAAGGCGGGACGGTTGGCCACGACGCACCTCATCGGGCAGGGGCGCAAGGCGATTGCCCACATCCTGGGTCCGCCGATCACCCACGCGAAGCGGCGCGCGGACGGGTACCGGGCCGCCCTGAAAGAGCACGGCGTGCGTGCGCGCCCCGAATGGATCGTGCGCGGCGGGTTCATGGAAGCCGACGGGTACGGCGCGATGAAAAAACTGCTCGCGCTCAAGCCGCGCGTGGACGCGGTATTTGTGGCCAACGATCCGGCAGCGATCGGGGCGATGAAGGCTATCTGGGAGTCCGGATTGCGAGTGCCGGAAGACGTCGCCATTGTCGGCGCCGGGGACATCGCGCTTGGCGATCTCCTGCGCGTGCCGCTGACGACGGTCGGCTGGTCCCGCGACGAGCAAGGCAAGCAGGCCGCGCGGCTGCTGCTGGATCGAATCGGGCCTGAACCGTCAGACAGTTTCCGTACGGTCGTCATTCCGCCGCAATTGATCATCCGTCGCTCGAGCGGCGGTCCCGCCGCCTAGGCCACGCAAAGCACGTCAGGAGGCGACTTGATTCGAGCCCTTACGCTGGCGCTGTCCTTCGTGTTGCTCGCGGCGGCGCGGACTCCCATCGATCTCAACCGTGAGCGTGAACGCGTCGTGTCCGCCGCGCGCGCGTACCTCGCGGAAGAGCCGATCACGATCGCCGCATCATCGTCGCCTCGCAGCGCCGGGGTCTTCACGATTTCTTTTCGGAAGGGGACTATTGGTGGCCGGATCCCCAGAATCGCGGTCGGCTCGTGCCGCGGAGGGAAGGCGCGTCGTGAAATGTGCTCCTCGGCGAGCCGTATCGGCAGATCCGGGCGGTGTTCACTGTCGAACCCTCTTCGCAGAAAGATCACACAGGAGAAAGGGAGAAGGGGAGACAATTTGGTACGCGAAATTTGCCTCGGCGGTGGCTTGACGCAACAGCAGAAAAGTCTCAACCCCGGCATTCATCCGTGGAAAGTGTTAGGAAAGGTCGCAATAACCAGACGGCCCGTTCCTTGCGACCTGTTCGCACATGTTTCACGACATTGCACGACACGAGGAACTCACCGAAGGCATCATTGGCTGCGGAATTCGGGTGCACGAGACGTTCGGACCGGGCCTCTTCGAATCAATTTACAAGCGCTGCTTTATGATCGAATTGACCGCGGCAGATTTTCAAATCGACACGACGCGTCGAATTCCACTGTCATATCGAGGCCATGACATTGGCGCCGAGTTCTGTCCCGACATCATCGTAGAAGAGACTGTCATCGTCGAACTGAAGGCGGTCGAAGCGCTCGCGCGCGTTCATAAGACGCAACTCATTACATATCTAAAGCTGACAGGTCTTCCCGTCGGCCTACTGATGAACTTTAATGTCTACAAATTGCGCGATGGAATTAGAAGGGTCGTTCGTCCCGATCTATACGTGAAAACCTAAGTTCTCCCTTTCTCCCCTTCTCCTGTTTGATCTTTTGTGTGACCTGTTCGTGACGATCGTTCGTGCTCGCTGTCAGGTATTGTCCGGCGCAACAAGATACAGATCGCGGCCTGCGTTGTCGACAACGAGCGTATCGGGGTCGTCACCGAAGGCGCGCGGCTTGAACGTGCGCATGTCGAGGTATCCGAGGTTCACCTTGCGGCAGGTCTCTTCGGACAGATTCGCGGCGAGTGTGATGCGGTACCGCGGCGTCACGACGCCGTCCTCGCCCGTTTCGCCGGCATAGCTGACGTGCGCGAGATGGGCCGCGACGCACAGGTTGGCGCGCAGCTCGTCGGAGCCCTCGACCATGTCCCGCACGCGTTCCAGCGGCGCGTATCCGTATTTCTCGATGAGCGCGCCGTGCGTGGCTGAAATACCCGAGAGGTGCGGCGCGTAGATGATGAGCTCGCCGCCGCGTTCGATGATGCTTCCCAGCTTATAGCTCGCTTTACCTCCAACCCAGAGCTCGTCGTAATGATCGTCGAGGATCGCCACGATGCGCTTATAGCGCCGTCCTGTGTAGCGGACGTGCACCTGCTGGCTGATCTCGGCCGCGCGCCGGACCGTCGCGCGGAGATCGCCGGCAAAGAGCGCGCGCGTCTTCAGACCGCTTTCGTCACGGGTGGAGACAGTCGTGAAGGCGATAACCGGAGCTGGCACGAACGCAGCGGCGGCCTCTATCAGGCGGCGGGTCGGCGTTTCCACACGCCCGATCACCCGCTCGATTGTCGCCAGTGCCCCGAGCCAGTGCGTCAGATGCGTCAACTCGGGCCCGGCGACGCCGGGGAAGAAGTATTTCGCGCCGCCCGCGAAACCGGCAACTTCATGGGGCACCGTCGCGCCGATCACGAGCACGACGTCGTACTGGCCGGGCGCGAGACGCTTGTTCAAACGGATGCTGACCGACTCGCGCAACAGGCCGCCCGTTTCCTCCGCGATGACGTCCGCGCCAATCGTGCCGAGCGTCGTGAGCTCCGAGTCCCGATCCCAGTGGTGATCGAAAATTGTTCCAAGTAGTGGAATCGGCGAGAGTCCGGCGCCGATCTTCGCGCGCTTGTCCCGGTCACTCATCGCGACGTGCGTTCCCTGCGCGACGAGCACGTCGAGCGTTGCCGCGCGTGCTCGCGCCAATGCCTGTGAAATCAGCGGAAACAGCTCCGGCGTGTTGTCGTCACGTGTCCGGTCAGAGACCACCGCGAGCACGCGCGTGCCCGGCGCAATCGATTCCAGCGCGCGGTCGACGATTGGCTGCATGTCGGCAGCCGAGAGATCCGCCGTGGCGGTGCCGAAGCCGTGAACGTTGTATTCGAGCATCATGAGTGCCCTTCCAGCTGCGCGGGTTCGAGACGCGGCACGAGCAGATGCACGATCCCGAGCGTCACGAGATATGCCGACGAAGCAATGAAGAAGATCGGCACGTAGCTCCCCGTCGACTGCAAGACAAGCCCGGTGACTTTCGCGATCAACATGCCGCCAATGGCGCCCGCCATGCCGCCAATGCCGACGACGGATCCGACGGCATGGCGCGGAAACATGTCCGACGGCAGGGTGAACAGGTTTGCCGACCAGCCCTGGTGCGCGGCCGTGGCGATCGCCAGGAGACCGACCGCGATCCATTGGCTGTCGACCTTCGCGGTAAACGCCATCGGCACGACCGCGAGCGCGCAGACCAGCATCGCCGTCTTCCGCGCGCGATTGGCGGTCCAGCCCCGCTTCAGCAGCGTGGACGACAACCATCCTCCTCCGATACTGCCGATGTCGGCAACCAGATAGATGATCACGAGCGGCAGCGCCATCGATTGCAGGTTGATCCCGTGCCGGCGATGCAGAAAATCGGGAATCCAGAACAGGTAGAGCCACCAGATTGGATCGGTTCCAAACTTCCCGATCGCGAACGCCCAGGTCTGGCGATGAGCCAGCAACGTCAGCCAGGGAATGCGGACGGGCGCATCCGGCGGGTCGCTGCGGATGAGGGCAAGCTCCCCGGGGCCCACGCGCGAATGCGTCGCCGGCGAGCCATAGAGGGGCCACCAGACGGCCAGCCACAACAAGCCGAAGGCGCCAGTGGCGATAAAGGCCCAGTACCACCCGTAGGTATAGGTGATCCACGGGATGACAAGCGGCGTCACCACCGCGCCAATGTTCGTTCCGGAATTGAAGATGCCGGTGGCCAGTGCCCGTTCCCGCTTCGGAAACCACTCCGCGACGGTCTTGATCGATGCGGGAAAATTTCCGGACTCGCCGAGTCCGAGCGCAAAGCGGACCAGAATGAAGCCGGCGACGGAGGGAGAGTACGTGAGGCCGACCGCACCGAGAACCGCAGCCACGGCGCCGCCGAAATTTGGCGCTTTCGCATGGGCGATGGCGGCGAGGCTCCAGACGAGCAGTGCCAGAGCAAATCCCCGCCTCGTGCCGAGCCGATCCATCAGCCGGCCGGCAAAGGCGTAGCCGATGGCGTACGCCAGCTGGAACGCGAACACAATGTCCGCGTAATCCAGTTCGTTCCACCCGAACTGTTGCTGCAGCGTCGGTTTCAACAACCCGAGAACCTGGCGGTCGACGTAATTGATCGTCGCCGCCAGAAACAACATCGCGCAGATGATCCAGCGGAAGCCTCCTACGTGTTCGGCGGCGCCGGGACGGATCGAAGGAGACGAGGTCGTCGTCATCGCCATGGACGGGGCCTGTCTCAGATCGTCGGGTTGCGGCGATGGATTGCGAACTCGCGGTGGCCCAGGCGTTCGGCTGCGGTGGTTCTGCCAGAGCAGACGTCGAGCATTGCGTCGAACAGTCGATCGGCGGCCGAATCGAGCGTCTCCCGGCCGTCGAGAATACCGCTCACGTCGGCGTCCAGATTATCGGCCATCGATCCGGCTGTTTGCGCGTTTCCCGTAATCTTGATGACCGGCGCTATGGGATTCCCCGTCGGCGTGCCGAGGCCCGTCGTGAACACCACAACCTGCGCGCCGCCGCCCACCATGCCTGTCACGGATTCGACGTCGAGTCCCGGCGTGTCCATGACGGTCAACCCGCGCTTCGTGATGCGGCCGGCGTACGGGACGACGTCGGTGAGCGGGGTCCGTTCGCCGCCCTTGTGCGTCGCGCCGAGCGACTTCTCTTCGATTGTCGTCAACCCGCCGCGGATGTTGCCGGGCGAGGGCTGCGTGCCGCGGATGTCGAGGCCGAGGGCGATCGCCTCGGCTTCGACGCGGCTGATAATCCTGAGGAGTTGCGCGGCCGGTTCCGGCGAGGCCGCGCGCGCGGCCAGCAGGTGTTCGGCCCCCATGATTTCCGCAATCTCGCCGAGGACTGCCGTGCCCCCGGCGTCCACGAGCCGATCCGCCACGCGGCCGAGCGCCGGGTTCGCAGCCAGCCCGGAGGTATAGTCCGAGCCGCCGCACTTCACGCACAGAATCAAGGAGTCGAGGTCGCAGGCCACCCGCCGTTCAGCCTCGAGCGCCGCAACGAGCGTTCCGGCTATCTCGATGCCGCGCGTCGTCGTCCGCACGGTTCCCCCTTCGCTCTGAATCGCGAGGATGGCCGCCGGCTTGCCGGCGGCGCGCGCGGCGTCGGTCAGATGCTGCGCGATGACCTGCTCGCATCCGAGCGCGACGACGAGAACGGCGCCGACGTTCGGGTGTCCGCAGTAGGCTGCGAGGGTCTCGTGCGTGACGCGGCGGTCCGGCCCGAGCTGTCCGCAACCTGCCAGATGCGGAAGCGCCGCTCCATGCGGCGCGACCGCGTTGGCGATGCGCTCGGCCACAAGGGACGCGCAGATGACCGTCGGCACGACCAGGACATAGTTGCGTGTGCCGACGCGCCCATCGGGCCTGCGGTAGCCAAGGAAGGCGCCGGCGCCAGTGTTCATGACGTGCGTTGTCCGGTCACCGGTGATCGATCGGGTGGCTCGGCGATTCGGGGCGCCTCGGGACTCTCTTCGGCATGAAGATCGCCCCGCCCTCGCCGGCTCGCGACGTTGTGGGTGTGGACGTGGGCGCCCACAGGGATATCAACCGTCGCGGTGCCGATAGGGCTTCCGTATTTCAACACGGCCTCACCCGCGCGAATCAGCCGCAGAGCAATCTTGTGGCCTCGCGGGGTGGCCTCCACAATCGGAATTCGCTCTCCTGCGATGTCGAGCACACGCCCGGCCTCGAGCGGTTCAAGCGCGGTCGCGACGTTGTCGCGCGGTGTAATGACGAGCGCAGGCGAGGCCGTCACTGATTGACCCCGCTCGCGAGGAACCCGCCATCGACAGCAAGAATTTGTCCGGTCACGAACGTGGATGCATCGGAGGCGAGATAGACGGCAGCTCCCACGAGCTCTTCAAGCCTGCCGAATCGTTTCATCGGCGTGCGAATCAGGAACTCCTGACCGCGTGGCCCGTCGAGGAGCGCCGTGTTGAGATCGGTCCGGAACACGCCCGGCGCGATGGCGTTGACGGTGACGCCGTGCGGGGCCCACTCCACCGCGAGGGCGCGCGTCAGCCCCGCGATGCCAGCCTTCGAGGCCGTATACGCGCTGACCTCGTGCAGGCCGACGAAGGATGAGAGCGACCCGATGCCGATGAGGCGTCCCGATTTCCGCTCGATCATCGGCCTGGCGAAAACCTGGTAGGTTCGAAGCGCGCCTGTGAGGTTCGTATCGATGATTCGTTGCCACTCGTCGTCGGTCATGTCGAGCGTCGGCACGCGCTTGGTCGTGCCGGCGCAGTACAACACGACGTCGATGCGGCCGAGCTCGCGAAGGATTGCGTCGGCTGCGCGGCTCAACGACTGACGGTCGAGGACATCGGTCGTGACACGCAATGTCCGCCGCCCCTTTGACTCGATCTCGGCGGCGACTTCTTCGACGAGCGGGGCACGCCGGGCTGTCGCGACCACATCGGCCCCGGCATCGGCCAGGCCGAGCGCGAGCACGCGCCCGATGCCGCTCGTCCCGCCCACCACGACCGCCACCCGTCCGTTCAAATCGAAAAGGTTTCGCGCCACTCGCGGGCAGGGTAGCATGTCCCACATGCTGCGCGACACTCTGTATCGACTCCCTCGTCTGGACGGCCTGCAGCTCCTGCAGCGCCGCGGGGAGGGGGGCGCCCGGGACCTGACGACCTGGCGGCTGCGGCTGAAGCGCGGGACTGAACAGCGGTATGTCGCCACGGGTGAGGAGACCATTCTCGTGCTGCAGTCCGGCGGCGGATCGGTGTCGGTTTCGGGCGAAACACTTTCCGTCAACCGAAAGGACGTGTTCGAAGAACGCGCGTCAGCTGTTTATGTGCCGGCCGGCGAAGCCGTCACCGTCTCCGCCCATTCAGATCTGGAAGCCATCCTGGTCTCGACCCCGGCGGAGAAGGGAGGCGCGCCGGCCGTCGTGTCTTCGGACGATGTGCGTGTGAATGCGCGCGGGCGCGATGTTTACGCGCGGGAAGTCCACGACATCTTCGTCACCGATCGGCACGCGCAGCGGCTCATGGTGGGGGAGACTTTCAATCCTCCGGGTCATTGGAGCAGCTTCCCGCCCCACAAGCACGACGGCCGCGACGGCGAGCCGGTGCTCGAAGAGGTCTACTATTTTCGTATCGCCCCGTCTCAGGGATTCGGCCAGCAGATGCTCTACACCTCCGACGGTGAATGCGTGGCACACGTCGTCCGCGACGGCGATGCCGTGCTGCTTCCGTACGGATATCATCCGGTGTCCTCGCCGCCGGGATACCGGCTGTATTACCTCTGGGCGATGGCGGGGGCCGAACGCCGGTTGGCGCTGTACGAGGATCCCGACCATCGCTGGATTCACGAAGGAACGACGTGAATAATCGCACCGAAACTGTCCGCCGGATCGAACAACTCGGTGTGGTTGCCGTAATACGCCTACGGGACCCCGCGAAGTTGCGCGGCGTCGTCGATGCAATCGCCGCAGGCGGCGTGCGCGCCCTCGAGATCACGATGACGGTCCCTGGCGCCGTGGATTTGATTCGAGGTCTGGCTCCGACACTGCCCGAAGGTTTCCTGCTTGGGGCGGGGACCGTCATCGACGCCGAAACGGCCCGCGCCGTGATCGACGCCGGCGCGCAGTTCGTGATCTCGCCGGTCTTCCGGCGTGAAGTTCTCGCCGCGTGCCATCAGCGTGGCGTGCCCTTCGCTCCGGGGTGCTTCAGTCCTAACGAGATTCTCGACGCGCACGAAGCCGGCGCCGACATCGTGAAGGTGTTTCCCGCCACTGCGCTCGGTCCGCAGTACATCAAGGACGTGCGCGCGCCGCTGCCGCAACTGAAGCTGATGCCGACCGGCGGTGTGTCGCCCGACAACGCGGGCGACTGGATTCGCGCCGGCGCTGTCGCCGTGGCGGCGGGGTCGTCCCTGCTCGACGGGGCGGCCATCGAGAGCGGCCGATTCGAGGTCATTACCGCGAATGCCCGGCGGATCGTCGAGAACGTGGCGGCGGCGCGAGGCGGGAAGTGATCGCACGCGTTATCACCTTCGGCGAGCTGATGCTGCGGCTGGGGCCACCGGGGTTCGAACGCTTGCTGCAGTCGCCGATGCTGTGCGCGACATTCGGCGGCGGGGAAGCGAACGTCGCCGTCAGTCTGGCGCAGTTCGGTCTCGACAGCCACTACGTCACGCGGTTGCCGTCCAACGCCATTGGCGACGCCGCGGTGCGCGCGCTTCGGGCTGAAGGCGTCGCGACCGATGCCATCGTCCGTGGCGGAAGCCGCATGGGGGTCTATTTCACGGAGACCGGGGCGAGCCAGCGTGCATCGACGGTGCTGTACGACCGCGCGAACTCCGCGATCAGCGAGATTCCACCCGACGCGGTCGCTTGGGACCAGGTGATGAAGGGTGCGGCGTGGTTTCACGTCACCGGCATCACGCCCGCGCTCGGCGACAAAGCGGCTGCGGCGACAGTCGCCGCCGTGGCGGCCGCGAAGCGTGCCGGCGCCCGCATCAGCGTCGATTTGAATTATCGGAAGAAGCTCTGGACCCAGGCGCAGGCGCAGAAGGCCATGCGGCCGTTGATGCGCGACGTGGACGTCGTCATCGCCAACGAGGAAGACCTGCAGTGCGTGCTGGGGATCGATGTCGCAGGGGCGGATGTCACGTCGGGGGCGCTCGACGTCAATGCCTACCAGGAGGCCGCCGCGCGCGTTACGCGCGAGCTGGGCCCATCCGTGATCGCCATTACGCTGCGCGAGAGCCTGTCAGCCAGCGATAACGGCTGGAGTGGTGTGCTGTGGGACGGCCAGACGCTGCATCAGAGCCAGCGGTACGTCGTGCGGCTCGTCGATCGTATTGGCGGCGGCGACAGCTTTGCGGGCGGGTTGATCTATGGACTGATCACCGGACGGTCGAACGACGCGGCGTTGCGGTTTGCCGTCGCGGCGAGCGCCTTGAAGCAGGCGATTCCCGGCGACTTCAACCGTGTCAGCGTTGCCGAAGTGGATGCGCTGGCGGGGGGCGACGCCTCAGGGCGGGTGCAAAGATAGTTTCCAGTGGCCAGTTTCCAGTAGCCAGTTTTCTTTTCCGTGTTCTGCTGTGTTCTTCGGTGGCGTGACGTGGCACTGAGCTCAACGATCTACAACCTCGACATCGACCTGTCCGATTCGGACCGCTCGGTCTACGAGTCGCTGTCGCTCCGCGTGGCGCGGCATCCGTCGGAGTCCGAGGAGTATCTGGTCACGCGCGTGCTGGCGTACGCGCTCGAATATACCGAGGGTATCGAATTCTCACACGGTCTGTGCGATCCGGACGATCCCGCTATTGCGGTTCGTGATCTGACCGGCGCCCTGCAAGCCTGGATCGACATCGGCACGCCGGACGCTGCGCGCCTGCACAAGGCAGCGAAGCTCTCGCCGCGAGTGGCGGTCTATACCCATAAGGACGTCGCGCAACTGTTGCGCAATCTGCAGGGCGAGAAAATTCATCGGGCGGCGGCAGTGGAGATCCACGCCGTCGATCGCCCCTTCATCGCCCTGGTTGCCGCGCGCCTTCAGCGACGCATGGCGTTCAGCCTGTCGATTCACGATCGGGAGCTCTACCTGTCCATCGGCGCCGACACGGTTTCCGGTGCCGTCGTCCGCCACGCAATCGCCGCATGAACGATGTCCTGGAACAGTTCGGCGAGATCGACATCTACGTGTTCGATCAGCTGCTGCGCGGCCGTATTGCGCCCGGCATGCGGATCATCGATGCCGGCTGCGGCGGCGGCCGGAACCTGTTGTACTTGTTGAGCCAGGGTTACGACGTCGCCGGCTGCGATCGAGATCACCAAGCGGTCGAGGCCGTCCGGGCGACGGCGTCCCGGCTCGCGCCCCACCTTCCTGGAGGAAACTTCCGCGTCGAGCGGATCGAGGCCATGAGCTTTCCCGATGCCTGCGCGGACGTCGTGCTCGCGAGCGCCGTGCTTCACTTCGCGTCAGACGACGAGCACTTTCAGGCGATGGTCGGCGAGCTCTGGCGTGTGCTCAAGCCCGGCGGCACGCTCTTCGCGCGACTCGCGTCCTCGATCGGCATCGAGAACCGGGTAGTACGTGTGCGCGGCCGCCAGCATCGTCTGCCCGACGGCAGTGAACGCTATCTGGTGGACGAGCGGTGCTTGCTCGACCTTACGGCTGTCCTAGGGGGCGAGCTGCTCGATCCAATCAAGACGACCATCGTCCAGGACCAGCGGGCCATGACGACATGGGTGGTGAGAAAATTGCTGACTGCCGATTGATTGCGATTGACGAAGATTGGAGGAATGTGGCAACTGATGAGGCGCGCGTGCTGTTGCGACACACGATCGCGACCGTTGCGTATCGTGGCCGCAAAGCTGTCGCGGATTCGCCCGCGGGTTTTTCAGAGTTTCACGCTGCTGCCACGTCGAGGACGGCCGGCCAGATCCTCGCGCACATCGGCGATCTCTTTGATTGGGCCCTCTCGCTCGCAGAGGGCGAGCAGCGATGGCACGACTCGCCGCCGCTCCCGTGGAACGAGGAGACCGCGCGCTTTTTCGAGGGGCTGCAGAAGTTCGACCAGCGGCTCGCGAGCAATGCGCCGCTGGGATGTCCTGCGGAGAAGCTGTTTCAAGGTCCCGTCGCCGATGCGCTGACCCACATCGGACAGATCGCACTGCTGCGCCGACTCGCCGGCGCCCCCGTGCGCGCCGAGAACTACCTCAAGGCAGAGATAACCGCGGGACGTGTAGGGCCGGTCCAGAGCCCCCCTCGGGTGGAATTCTGAGAATCGCTAATCACCATCGCGACATCGTTGAATCCGAGCTCTCGATTCAAGGATTCGGGATCAGGGATTGGATGAGGGATGAGGGATTCTGAGGTCTCCCCCTCCCACCAGGACCGAGCGTCCTCCCACACGCACACGCGTGATTGCGCCTTTGCTGCTGTCGATCGAGATGTGGACCCGGCTCGGTCGCAACATCGCGACGCCCTGCAGGCTCAGGATGTTTCGCGCAGCTTCTGGCGTCACGGCGTGGTGGTGGAGCAGATAGCACCCGAGCGGACCGCTGGCTCCCCCGGTCGCGGGATCTTCCGTGATGCCGAATCCCGGGGCGAGCATCCGGCTGTACACCGTCTGGGCTGCTTCGTTCTCGGGTTTGCCGTCGGTCGTGAAAAAGAAGGTCGGCAGGACCTCAATGCCAGCCTCGCGGCAGCAGCGGGCCAACGCCTTGCGATCGATCGAGACGGCATCGACTGCCTGCCGCGACGTGACGGGAATGAACAGGAACGGCACCCCGCACGACACGATCTCCGCCGGAAGGTCGCCCGGCCGGTCTGAAGCGGTCAGACCGATCGCCGCCGCCAGCGTCTCCCGGTCCTTGATGACTCCGCCGAATTCCGGCAACTGCTGTGTCATCCACGCAAACGACAGCGCGTCGCCGTCCCACTCGAGCGACACGGCCGTGGGACCGACGCCGAGCTCGAACACGAAATCGGTGCGGCCCTGCGCGATCACTTTTTCAGCGGCCAGTGCGAACGTCGTGCCGATGGTCGGATGTCCCGCCATCGGCAGCTCTTCGCCGGGTGTGAAGATCCGCATTTTGATGTCCCCGCCGCGTTCGGGCGGGAAGACGAACGTGCACTCGGAGAAGTTCATCTCGCGCGTGATGGCCTGCATCAGCGCCGTATCCAGGCCTGCCGGTTCCGGAAACACCGCGAGCTGGTTGCCCTCGAGGGGCCGGTCGGTGAAGACGTCGAGGTGGAGGTATCGCATTCGCTAACGATTTCAGACTCCGCTGGCGGGTTCAAGGTGCATTGCGCGATTGGTGTGCCAAACCCCCGGACCCGACCAGAAATGCCCACTTTGTCTCGATCGAAACGATGTTCACTCTCACGCCTTACCTCGCCAAGATCAAACAGGAGAAAGGGAGAAAAGGAGTTGAGTTTTCAACAAGAATTGCTCCCTTCCTCCCGACCCCCTGTTTGCTCTTAAGGAGTCGAATGCAGACAGTAAATGCTGCCGGCTACTCAGACTCGATCAGAAATGCGCCTTGCCACGTTCGAACGATGTTCAGCCTCACGCCGCATCCCGCCAAGATCAAAACAGGAGCGACGGGAGGAACGGAAATCAATTCTCTTAAATACTAAACTCCATTTTTCATTTTCTCCTGTGTGCTCTTAAGGGTCGAATGCAGTGTGACAGTGATTGGCGCCGCTACTTAGACTCGATCACACCGCATCGAGGCCAAGATCAAACAGGCGGACGAGTGCGTCTGATATCCTGTCCCTCCCGGAGGATCTGAGTTGGGCAAACGTGGAAAGAAGAATAGTGGTTCGTTGTTCGACGCTGCGAACGGCGACGCCGGCGTCATCGACGTGGCGGGGCGTCCGCCAGGTGGCGGCGAGCCGGAGGCGGTCGCGCTCCATGAGGCGGCGCAGACCCGTTACCTCAATTACGCCCTCTCGGTCATCACCTCGCGCGCACTTCCGGACGTCCGCGACGGACTGAAACCGGTTCAGCGCCGCATCCTTTACACGATGTGGCAGCAGAACCTCACGGCCGACGTCAAGCACCGCAAGTGCGCGAAGGTGGTTGGCGACGTGATGGGCAACTACCATCCCCACGGCGACTCGGCGCTCTACGAGACGCTCGTCCGCATGGCGCAGCCCTTCTCGCTCCGATATCCGCTCGTCGATGGCTCCGGCAATTTCGGTTCGCTCGATGGCGACCCTGCGGCGGCCATGCGGTACACCGAATGCCGCCTGGCCCGCTTGAGCGATGAGATGCTCGCCGAGATCGGCCAGACGACGGTACCGTTCAGGCCGAACTACGACGGCACGCGAACCGAGCCGGTGGTCCTGCCGGCGCGCATTCCCAACCTGCTGGTCAACGGCGCAACAGGTATCGCCGTCGGGATGGCGACCAACATCCCGCCGCACAACCTCACCGAAGTCTGCACCGCGCTCATCAAGCTGCTCGCCAATCCCGATTTGAGCAGCGTGCAGCTGTGCCGGCACATCAAAGGGCCCGACTTTCCGACCGGAGCGGAGATGCTCAACTCCGCCGAGGAGCTCAAGCAGATCTACAAGACCGGCTCGGGCGCGATCCGCCTGCGCGCGACATGGGAAGAGGGACCGGTGAGCCGCGCCGGAAAGACGATTTACGTGACGAGTGTTCCCTACACGGTGAACAAGTCCACGCTGGTGGAACGTATCGGGGAAATCGCGGCCAGCCGGAACCTCCCGCCGCTGGTAGACGTGAAAGACCTCTCGACCGAGGACGTCCGCATCGCGTTGGAGCTGAAGAAGGACGCCGACGAGAAGATGGTGATGGCGTACCTGTTCAAGCACACACCGCTGCAGACCAGCTTCATCGTCAACCTGACCTGCCTGATTCCGACAGAGAACCCGGAGGTCGGACGTCCGGAGCGGCTCGATCTCCACGCGATCCTGTGGCATTTCCTGCACTTCAGGCTCGACGTCGTCACCAAGCGCCTGGAACACGAGCTCGACGCCCTGAGGAAGCGCGTTCACATTCTTGAAGGGTTCGAGAAGGTCTTCGATGCGCTCGACGAGATTCTAAAGATCGTGCGGAAGTCGGAGGGAAAGGCGGACGCCGCACAGCAGATCATCAGGCGGTTCGCGCTCGACGCGGACCAGACCGACGCCATCCTCGAGCTGAAGATCTACAGACTGGCGCGCCTGGAGATCCTGATCATCCGCAGGGAGCTGGAAGAGAAGCGCCGGCGCATCCGCCAGATCAACACGCTACTGAAGGACGAGCAGAGCCGGTGGGAGATCGTGCGCGTCGAGATCGAGGAGATCCAGAAGAAATACGGCGACGCTCGGCGCACCGCGATTTCGAGCGATGAAGGAGAGGCGGAGTACAGCGCCGAGGACTTCATTGTCGAGGAAGACAACGTCGTGCTGGTGTCGCGCGACGGGTGGGTGAAGCGGCAGAAGGAGGTGAAGGACGTCGGGTCCACCCGTGTCCGCGAAGGGGATACCGTCATGGCGGTGCTGCAGGGCAGCACGCGATCCTCCGTCGTGTTCTTCAGCAACTTCGGCGTCGCATATACATCCCGCATCACGGACATCCCCGCCTCGACCGGCTACGGCGAACCCATCCAGCGGTTTTTCAAGTTGAAGGACGGCGAACGGATCCTGGATGCGCTCAGCCTCGATCCTCGCGTGGCCGGGAACATCACGCCGCGCAAGGAAGGGGCCGTGCCGCCGGTGCATGGGGTCGCGGTGACGAGCGACGGGTACAGCATGCGGTTCGGCCTCGAGCCCTTCGTCGAGCCGAGCACGCGCAGCGGCAGGCGCTATGCCAAAGCCGCGGCCGGCGCGGAGTTTGTCGGGGTGGCAAGGATCACCGGTGACGAAATCCTGATCGCCGCCACTCGCGAAGCGCGCGCCATTCTGACGAAGGTGGAAGAAGTCAACTTTCTCTCGGGACCAGGCCGCGGAGTCATCCTGATCAAAATCGCATCCGACGCGGATCGAGTCCTGGGATTCATTGCGTCGACCGGCGACAGGGATTTGATGACAGTAGAGACGACTCGCGGCGCCGAGCAGACTATCAGCACGACCAAATACGAAGTGACGGGCAGGGGCGGCAAGGGACGGGAGCTCCTGCAACGGGGGCAATTCACGAAGATCGTATGGCCGTTGCCTGAAGCGCCGCAGCCACTGTCGGAGTAGCCGCGGCGGTCCCCGACATGATCACAGACTGACGCGATGCACAGCAGCACGATGCGCGGCGTGTTCACTGTTGCCGTGGCCACGGGGATCGTGGCCGCGTCCACACGATCGTTCCTGATGCCGCGCGCGCCGCAGTCGAACCAGTCACGCAGTTTCGGACCCGGAGCGTGTGGGCCTGCCGATCCCGCATACCTCCGCATCACCAATGAAAGCGGCGGGCAACCGTTCTTCATGAGCCCTGCCGAGATCGGAAAGTCGGCCCTCGTGATGGCGGCCTCCGCCAGCGGCCCATTCGCGACGTGCACCTGACCCGCGTGGACGACGAGGAGTTCGACGGGCCACTCGATCTGCCGCCGGAGCCGTTCCGCGTCTCCATCGTTGGCGTCGATCGGTCGGGCGTCCCCTACCAGCGCATGCACTCCGGCCTGTTTCATGCTGAGAACGTCGAGCTCCTGCCCGCGGGCGACCCGGAGATGTTGCCGCCGGGTGAGGAGACGGCCGTCAGGTTTGTCGTCCGCAATGAGGGTCCCCGGGGCCGTTATCGGATAGTCGCCGTGGACGCGAAACACTTCGTTGCGCGCGTGGAACCGGACTCTGTCGAGCTCGAGCCGCGCGCCGAGCAGACCGTCAGGGTCGTTCTTCGCGTGCCGGCGGGCGCTCCAGCCGGGACGGGGATTGAGCTGACAATAACCGCGACGAGCGATGGGCCGTCCCAGACGGAACAGCGCGGTACGCCGGTTCACTGTAGCGGGCGGCCGGTGATGCCGGCCGTTTGGCCGAACACAAGACGGGATCAGGTATCCGCCTCGAGCCGAAATTGGTGGTAGCCTTCCGCTGAACGACATTGCCTCGGATGAACAGGGAATGGGACGCCTTCTAACGATCATTCTTGCGCTGGCGGAGCTCGCGGCAGGCCCTCGCGGCGAATGGCCGCGGTTCCGTGGGCCCAACGGTTCCGGCGTTGCTGAAACCGGCGCGCTCCCGGCGGAGTTCGGCCCCACGCGGAACGTGATCTGGAAGACGGATCTGCCACAGGGGTATTCCTCGCCGATTGTCTTTGGAGATCGGATCTACCTGACGGGATTCCGCGCGGGTCAGCTTCTCAGCTTCGCGCTGGATCGCAGGACCGGCAAAGTGCTCTGGGAGCGGCAGGCCCCACGCGATCGACGAGAGAAGCTCGATCAGCGCAACCACCCCGCATCACCGTCCGCGGCGACCGACGGCGAACGCGCCTATTTCTTCTTCCCCGATTACGGCCTGCTTGCCTACGACGTAAACGGCAAGGAGCTCTGGCGCCGGCCGCTCGGTCCGTTCAACAACATCTACGGTATGGGCGCATCGCCAATAGTGGTCGACGATGTCGTAGTGCTCAACTGTGATCAAAGCACCAAATCCTTCATCGCGGCGTTCGACAAGAAAACCGGCCGCGAACGATGGCGGACGCCGCGCGTCGAAGCGCGCAGCGGTCATTCCACACCGGTGATCTACACGACGCCCGGCGGCCGCGCGCAGATCGTGGTTCCCGGATCGTTTCTCCTGTCGGCGTACGATCCGCGAGACGGCAAGCGGCTCTGGTGGGTAGGCGGCTTGTCGTTCGAGTTGAAATCCACGCCGGTCATCAGCGGCGACACGCTCTACATCAACGGCTTTGGATCCCCGGAAAATCAACCGGGCGCGAAGATTGCGGTCGCATCGACCGCTGACGTGTTCAGCGAGAGAGATGCGGACAAGAACGGCAAGCTGACCCCCGATGAGTTGCCGACGAAACATGCGCGCGATTCGGTGCCGTTCTTCGATCTGAACGGCGACACCTTCATCGATCGGGAGGAGTGGGACTACTACAAGGCCGCGATGGAATCGGAGAACGGCATGCTTGCCATCAAGCTTGGAGGGGAGGGCGACATGACCTCAAGCGCGGTGCGCTGGCGCTATCAGCGCGGCATCCCGCAGTTGCCCTCGCCGCTTCTTTTTGACCACGCGCTGTACATGGTGAATGATGCCGGCGGGCTGGTGACCACGCTCAATCCGGAGACCGGCGCGTTGATTCAGCAGGGACGCCTGAAAGTGCCGAGCGACCGCTACTATGCATCGCCCGTGGCGGGCGACGGCAAAGTGTTCATTTCGAGTGAAAGCGGCAAGGTCATCGTGTTGCCCCCCGGCGGCGGTCTGGACGCGATTGCCGTCAATGACCTGCAGGACAGCATCTACGCCACCCCGGCGCTTGTCGATCAGCGCATCTACATCCGCACGCTGAATACCCTGTACTGCTTTGGACTGACGGCTGGCGGCTAGCGCCTGGCGACTGGCACGTATCGGCTGTAGTCAACACGCGGATGTGCGAGCCGCCGACCCCGCTAGTCGCTAGCCGCCAACCGCTAGCCGCTAGCCCCATAGGGTAGGATTAACAGGTTATGGCAGCGTGGCAGGACTTCACCGGGCTCAACCGCGGGTACGTGCTCGAGCTCTATGAAAAATACCGCCGGGATCCGGCGTCGGTCGATCCCGACACGCGGGCGATCTTTGATCAGTGGACCCCTCCGGCCGAGTCCGCCGCCATCGAAGGCGGCATGGCATACGAGGAGATCGTCGGCGCAGCACGATTGGCGCAGTCGATCCGGCGATACGGGCATCTTGCGGCGAAACTCGATCCGCTCGGGTTGAGGCTCCCTCCCGGCGATCCGTCGCTGCTTCCCGAGACACACAACGTCACCTACGAAGATCTGCGGAACCTGCCGCCGACGCTCGTGTCGTCGCCGGTGTGCGAGACCGCTTCGACGATGTTCGATGTGATCGAGGCCTTCCGGCAGATCTACTGCTCGACGACCGGCTACGACTACAACCACGTGTTCGTCCCTGACGAACGGCGCTGGCTCCGGCAGGCCGCGGAGGGCGGGCGCTTTCGCGCCCCTGCTGATCCCATCAGCCCGGTGGCGCTGCTCGAGCGGCTGACGCAGGTCGAGGTCTTCGAGCGCTTTCTGCACCGGGCGTTTCCCGGCAAGACCCGTTTTTCGATCGAAGGACTCGACATGCTGGTGCCGATCCTGGACGAGGTCATCGGCGAGGCCGCGGAGTCCGGGATCCGGAACATCCTCATCGGCATGGCCCACCGGGGGCGCCTGAACGTCATGGCGCACGTGCTGAACAAGCCTTACGCGCAAATCCTCGCGGAATTCAAAGAGCCGCTTTCCTCGCGCGTGTTCCGCGAGGACATGGCGTGGACCGGCGACGTCAAGTATCACGCCGGCGCGCACCGCGCGCTCAAGGGCGGCCGCGCAATGGATATGGTCGTCTCGATGCCACCCAACCCGAGCCATCTGGAGGCCATCGACCCGGTTGTCGAGGGAATGGCGCGGGCGGCTGGCACGATCGTCGATTCGGCAGGTGCCCCGACGTTCGATCCGACCCGCAGCCTGCCGATCCTGATCCACGGCGACGCAGCGTTCCCCGGCCAGGGCGTCGTCGCCGAAACGCTGAACCTGGGCCGGCTGCCCGGGTACCACACGGGCGGCACCATCCACATCATCGTAAACAACCAGCTCGGTTTCACGACCGGGCCCGAAGACGAATACAGCACGTCGTATGCGAGCGGGCTCGCGCGCGGATTCAAGATTCCGATCGTCCATGTCAACGCAGACGATCCCGAGGCGTGCGTCGAAGCCGCGCGACTCGCATTCGCGTACCGCGAACGTTTTCAGCGCGATTTCCTGATCGATCTGATCGGCTACCGCCGGTACGGCCACAATGAAGGAGACGAGCCGGCGTTCACGCAGCCGCTGATGTACCAGAAGATCACCACGCACCCGACCGTTCGCGAAATCTGGGCCCGTACTCTCGGGGCGCGCGGCGAAATCCAGGCCGGTGGCGGCGACAATCTGGTGCGCAAGTACTCTGACGAGATTCAGACCGTGATGGACGGGCTCAGTCCGGAACGGGATTTTATCGAGCCTCAGCCGGAGGCTCCACCGCCCGGCGCGGCGGCGAAAGCCGAAACCGCCGTGCCGATCGATCAACTTCGCGAAATGAACGAGGCGCTGCTGCGCCTGCCGTCCGACTTCGTCATCCATCGCAAGCTCGAGCGGGTGCGCGAGAAACGTATCCACATGCTCGACAATCCCGACGAGCGGACGGTCGACTGGTCCGCGGCCGAAGACCTGGCGCTTGCCTCGATTCTCGCAGGCGGGATCAGCATCCGGCTGACAGGCGAGGACGTGGAACGCGGCACGTTCAGCCATCGCCACGCGGTGCTGCACGACGCGAACACGGGGCAGGTGCATGTGCCGCTTCAATCCCTGCCGCAGGCCCGCGCGGCATTCGAGATCCACAACAGTCCGCTGACCGAAAACGCGCTCGTCGGATTCGAGTACGGTTACAACATCCAGGAACCCTCCCGCCTTGTGATGTGGGAGGCGCAATACGGCGACTTCATCGACGGCGCCCAGACGATGATCGACGAGTTCATCGTGTCGGCGCGCGGCAAGTGGGGACTACGGCCTTCGCTGGTGTTTCTCCTGCCCCACGGCCACGAAGGCCAGGGCCCCGATCACGCCAGTGCGCGCCCCGAACGGTTCCTGCAACTGGCCGCCGACATCAACATGCGCATCGCCAATTGCACGACGGCGGCGCAGTACTTCCATCTCCTCCGTCGCCAGGCGGCGCTGCTGCAGGTCGATCCGCTTCCGCTCGTCGTGCTCACGCCGAAGAGCTTGCTGCGCCACAGCGCGGTGGCGTCGACCCCGCGCGAGCTTGCCGAAGGCCGCTTCAGGATGGTCTTGCCCGATGAGGATGCGGCGGGGCGCGCATCGGAGATACGCCGTGTGCTCGTGTGCTCGGGCAAGATCTATGTCGATTTGATCGGGAGCGAACATCGCGCCGCACGCACCGACATTGCCATCTGCCGCGTCGAGCAGTTGTATCCCGTGCCGATGCGCGGCCTTCGCGCCCTGTTCGACACCTACCCCAACGCGGGCGAGATCGTGTGGGTCCAGGAGGAGCCGGAGAACATGGGGGCGTGGGATTTCATCCGGCCGCATCTTCAGGAAGTCTCGAGCGGACGGACGGTTCGACGGGTGGCGCGGCCGCGAAGCGCCAGCCCTGCGGAGGGGTCCGCGGCCCGTCACGCGCTCAATCAGAAGGCCCTCGTGGACCAGGCGTTCGATGATTCCGGCGGCCCGCGCGCCGACAGCGATCGCGCCAGGAAAGCGCAGTTGACGATCTGAAAAGGGCTCAGGGGTCAGGGCGGCGGCATTCACTATCACGCTGCATTCGACCCCTTAAGATCAAACAAGGACGGGAGGAAGGGAGTCATTCTTTTTGAAGACTAAACTCTCTTTTTCCCTTTCTCCTGTTTGATCTTGGCGGGATGCGGCGTGACAGTGAACATCGTTCGCTCATGGCAAAATGGGCACTCTGATCGAGTCTGAATATGGCTCAAGGGTACAGGGAATTCAATGTCCTCGAACATCGTCGTACCTGAAGTCGGGGAATCGATCGTCGACGCGCGCGTGGCGAAGTGGCTGCGCAAGGAAGGGGAGTCCGTGTCGGTGGGCGACCCGCTCGTCGAGCTCGAGACCGACAAGATTGACCTCGAGGTCGCCGCGCCACAGGGAGGCGTGCTGAAGCGCATCGATCGGAAGGACGGCGAGGACGTAAAAGTTGGTGAGGTGCTCGGCGTGATCGAAGACGCGCCGGCGGGCGCGACCGAGCGCGCCCCGGCGGCCCCGTCGGCGTCCCCGCCGCCTTCCCCTCAGCCACCGGCGCAGGCCAGGACGGCGCCCGGTGACGCGAAAGCCACCGGTGGCGAAAAGACTCGGTCCACACCCGCGGCGCGGAAAGCCGCTCAGGAGCATGAGGTTGATCTGAGCCGCGTCCGGGGCAGCGGCGACGCGGGACGCGTGATGCGCCGGGACGTCGAGCAGGCTGCGGCTGGCAGCGGCAACGCCGTCGCTGCGGCGGAACCCGCAAAGGCCCGAGCCACTCCGCCGGTTGCTGAAGTGCGCCCTCCGTCTCCCGGGGATCGCACGGAAGAACGCGTGCGCATGTCGAAGCGCCGCGCGACGATCGCCAGGCGCCTCGTCGAGGCGCAGAGCACCGCGGCGATGCTCACGACGTTCAACGAGGTCGACATGTCGGCGGTGATGACCCTGCGCGAGCGGCACAAGCAGGCGTTCAAGGATCGCCATGGCATCGGTCTCGGCATCGCCTCGTTCTTCGTCAAGGCCTCGGTCGGCGCCCTTCGGGCGTTTCCGCGCATCAACGCGGAAATCCAGGGGGATGAGATGGTGCTGAAGCACTATTACGACATCGGCGTCGCGGTGGGCGCGAGCGAAGGGCTCGTCGTGCCGGTCCTGCGCGACGCCGATCGCCTGTCGTTCGCGCAGATCGAGCAGCAGATCCGCGATTTCGCCAGGCGCGCGGAGGACGGTTCGTTATCGCTCGCGGATCTCAAAGGCGGAACCTTTACGATCACGAACGGCGGGGTGTTCGGCTCGCTCCTCAGCACGCCTATCCTGAACCCTCCGCAGGTCGGCATCCTCGGTCTCCACGCAATCCAGCCGCGCCCGGTTGCCGTCAATGGAGAAGTCGTCGTGCGCCCGATGATGTACGTGGCGCTCACCTACGATCACCGGATCGTCGACGGCTCCGAGGCCGTTCAGTTTCTCGTCAGGATCAAGCAACTGGCCGAGGATCCCGGCGCCATGTTGCTCGACTGAGGAAGGGTTCTACGAGGTTCTGCAGGGTTCTAGTGCTAGCCAAGGTTCTGCAGGGTTCTCGGCGGTTCCGCGCGGCTTTCGCGGTTTTTTCGAGGACAGTTGCGAAGATACGCGTGCAGGCGATTCCCTGCTTTGAGCGCGCGGCAGCTCACACGCCACGCTTGTGTGAATTGCTCATCCGAAAAGTAATTCTCGTCGCGGCCATGCAGTAAATGATTTTGGGTTTCTGTGAGCGAAGCCGTCGCAGTCTTCATATACTGTGCGAATTCCGGCGGATCGTAGCGCTTGAAGCCTTCCGATATGTTCCTCGGCGCGGTTCCACGTGAGGATCGTAGCATGCCGCGTGGAACCTCGCGGAACCCGGCAGAACCTTGCCGAACTTCGTAGAAACCCAGAACTCAGTAGAACCTAGTAGAACCTGACCCGGAATGCCCACATATACCGCAAAAGACATCACAGTCCTCGAAGGATTAGAGCCGGTTCGAAAGCGGCCCGGCATGTACATCGGCGGGGTGGGTTCGAGCGGACTGCATCATCTGGTCTGGGAAATTCTCGACAACTCGATCGACGAGGCGATGAATGGATACGCCTCGAACATTACCGTGACGCTGCACGAGGACGGCGCGTCGATCACGATTACCGACGACGGGCGGGGGATTCCGGTCGACAAGCATCCGAAAACGAAAAAGAGCGCTGTCGAAGTGATCTTCACGACGCTTCACGCGGGAGGCAAGTTCGAGGCCGGCAATTACAAGACGGCGGGCGGACTTCACGGCGTCGGCGCCAGCGTCGTCAACGCGCTGTCGAAGGAGCTCGTGGCCACGGTTCGGCGCGATGGAGCCGAGTGGGAGCTGCGGTTCAAGCAGGGGCACCCGGTGGGCTCGCTGAAAAAGAACGGTGCGGCGCGCGGCAGCGGGACGACGGTCTTCTTCCGGCCCGACACGACGATCTTTCCCAAAGTCGAATTCGACGCCGACGTCATCAAGCAGCGGCTCGAAGTGTCGAGCTATCTGCACAAGGGCGTGAAGATCGTTTTCGAAGACAAGCCGAAAAACGAGAAGCAAGTCTTCCAGCACACCGAGGGGCTTGTCGATTATCTGAAGACGATCCTGCGCGAGCGATCGGCCACGCCGGTGCACGACGTGCCCTTTACGCTGGCCAAAGACAGCGACGACAACAGCCTCCGGCTCGACCTCGCGCTTCAGTGGACGCAGTCGACCGACGAGCACGTGCGCAGCTATGTCAACGGGATCCCGACCGGGTCGGGCGGCACGCACGAGAACGGGTTTCGCGCCGGGCTCGGCAAGGCGGTGCGCAATTTCATCGAAACGCACAATCTGTCGCCAAAGGGCGTGACGCTGACGGCGGAAGACATTCGCGAGGGGCTCGTCGCGGTGTTGAGCGTGTTTGTGGCAGAGCCGCAGTTCCAGGGACAAACGAAGGACCGCCTCAATAATCCGGAACTGCTGTCGGCTGTGGATTCGCAGGTCCGCCCGGCCCTCGAGCACTGGCTGAACACGAACATCACGATCGCGGAGTCCATTGTCGCGCGCGTAATCCTTGCCGCGCGGGCGCGCGAGGCCAGCCGCGCGGCCCAGCAGGAAGTCGCGCGAAAGAGCGCCACCTCCGGCCGCCTGACCCTCCCTGGCAAGCTCAGCGACTGCACGTCACCAGGCCGCGACGACAGCGAGATCTTCATCGTCGAGGGAGACTCAGCCGGCGGATCGGCGAAGCAGGGACGCGACCGCACACGTCAGGCGATCCTGCCGCTGCGCGGAAAAGTGCTCAATACCGAAAGCGTGTCGCTCGCCAAGGTGCTCGAGAACAAGGAACTGTCGGATCTCGTGACGGCGCTCGGGTGTGGACTCGGAAAGACCTTCGAGCTTGCGAAGCTCCGCTACGGACGCGTCATCATCCTGTCGGATGCGGACTCGGATGGACACCACATTGCGACGCTCCTGCTCACGTTCATCTATCGGCATATGCCCGGGCTCATCGCGTCGGGCCGCGTATTCCTGGCGCAGCCGCCGCTCTATCGCATCGACGTCGGCAAGGAAACGTTCTGGGCGCTCGATGACGCGCATCGGGATCGACTACTGAAGCTGCACGGCAACGGCCGCGCGAACCCAGAGATCACGCGGTTCAAGGGGCTCGGAGAAATGATGCCCAGGGTGCTCTGGGAAACCACCATGAACCCCCGCACGCGACGCCTGCTGCGCGTCGAGATCCTCGACCACATCATTACTGACCGCGTGATCAACGAGTTGATGGGGAAAGATCCGTCGGCGAGATTCCGGTTCATCATGGACCGAGCAGAGGAAGCCGAGGAGCTCGACGTTTGAAGGCTCAGGGCTCAGGGCTTAGAGTACACACAGTGACCTTACGCGCGCGAACAGGCACAGCTCAGTTACCGCTTCACGGTGGGAAAGCGCCAGTCTGGCTGTTCTCGCGGATGGTCAAGCTCGCCCGGGAAATCAGCATTCACATCGTTTCCGAATTTGGCTCCGACGAAATGCTGCGGCGGCTTTCGGACCCGTTCTGGTTCCAGGCGTTCGGGTGCGTGCTCGGATTCGACTGGCATTCGAGCGGCGTCACGACCACGGTGACGGGCGCGCTGAAGGCGGGCATACACGGTCTCGAGCCGGATCTCGGCTTCTATGCAGGCGGCGGGAAGGGAGCCGCTTCGCGGAAGACTCCCTCGGAGATCGCGCTCGCCTGCGACCGGCTGTCCGTGGATCCGCGCCCGCTGGTGTACGCGAGCCGCATGTCCGCAAAGGTCGACAGTGCCGCGGTGCAGGACGGATATCAGCTCTATCACCACGCCTTCTTTTTCACGCCGTCCGGCGGCTGGTGCGTCGTCCAGCAGGGCATGAACGACGAGAACGGCATGGCGCGGCGGTATCACTGGCTGTCAACGTCGGTCCAAAGTTATGTCAACGAGCCGCACGCGGCCATCTGTGCGGAAGCCGCTTCACAGACGCTGAATCTCGTCGCGAAAGAGAGCGAATGCGCCCGCACCGCGTCCGCGGAGCTTTCCCGTCAGCAGCCGTCGGTCGTGCTCTCCGCGCTGAAGGATGTTCCTGCGTTGACGATGCCGAGGCGGCACGCGGTGCTGATGTGGGATGTGAATCCAGCCTACCTCCAGAAGATTCTCCTGAAGACCTACGAGCGCGCGCCCGAGAATTTCGAAACACTGCTCGGCATGGAAGGAGTCGGAGGGCGGACGCTTCGAGCGCTCGCACTCGTGTCGGAAATCATCTACGGGACGCCGGCCAGCACACGCGACCCCGCGCGGTTTTCGTTCGCTCACGGTGGAAAGGACGGCTTTCCGTATCCTGTCGATACCGAGACCTACGACAAGACCGTCGAGGTTCTGCGCGCCGCCGTGACGAAGGCTGGCATCGATCGGTCTGAGCGGGTCCAGGCGCTCAAGCGGCTCGTGCGATTTGGCGAGGAGCGTGTCCGCGCCCGAGCCACGGAAAAACAGGGAAAGACACAGACTGATCCGGACGGCTCGGAGGACGACGCGAAATGAGGCCGGGCGGATGGCTTCTGCTGTTGTGCGCCTACCTGGGTGTCTGGCGACCGATGACACTGGCGTCGGAGGTCAGCGCAACGCTGGGGAGTTTGGGAATGCGAGGGCCGGCGGGTGTGGCGGAACTCTCAGCGCACGCTGCCGTCACCGCGTTCGCGGTTGCGGCCGGTTGGGGATTGTGGGTTGGGAACCCGAAGGCGCCTGGGTTTGCGGAGGTGGCTCTGGTGGCTTGCGCGCTGGCAAGCGTGCAGTCGCTCTATTGGACGCATCTCCCGTCCGACACGATGCCTGGCGATCGTCTTCCGCTGGCAATCGTGGCGATCGCGCACGCAGCGGGTTGGATGAGCTACCTCCGAAAATCCCGCCGCGTGCGCTCGCTGTTTGTGTCCGGTGAAGCCGAAGCTACTTCTTGGCTTTCTTCGACCCGGCCGCCTTCACCTTGACGATCTTGGTGGCGTTGGTGTCGGTGTGCGTCACCGTCACCCAGTCGCCGGCCTTGACCTTCGCCAGCGCCGCAACGGCGGTGCCGGTGGCTGTCAGCGTCATGTTCGAGCCGGACGAATCCTTGACCGTGATGGTCTTGGCTGCCGGGTCGGTTGAGACAACCTCGGCCTTCGTGGCCTTGGCCTTGGCAGCCGGCGCCATTGGGGCCGGAGCCGCCTTCGCCTGGTTGGCTGCCTTCGGTGCGGGTGCCTTCGTTGCGGCGGCCTTCGGGGCGGTCTGCGCGCTGGCAGTGGCAGCGATTGCCACGGCAACGGCAAGTGCGAGAACGGTTTTCTTCACGATGCCTCCTGGGAAAAGCGGAAAAGTGCGGTTGTTGTCGAGGGCCTTATTGCAATGGCATTGCCGGGGGCATGTCTCAATATCAAGAATGCAAGTCTCTGCAACATAGGCGTTTAGCGCTTATGCTCGGAGCCAGTAGAGCATAGCCACGCTCGCACAACCGCCACACCGTGGCGTTTCGGCGCCACTTCAACTGAGTTTCTTCAGGGATCCGGCTGGGTTCTTGCGGGCACTTGCCGGTTCTAGGGGGTTGTCAGAACGATTTTGCCGATGTGTTTGCTCGACTCCATCCGGCGATGGGCCTCGGCGGCCTGGCTGAGTGGGAACGTGCGATCGATAATCGGCGCGACGCGTCCCGCGGCGAGGAGGGGCCAGACGTTCGCTTCGACGTCGCGGGCGAGGGTCCCTTTTTCTTCGACGGTACGTGCCCGCAGCGTCGATCCGGTTATTGTGAGTCGGCGGTGGAGGACCCGGGTGAGATCCACCGAAGCCCGGGCTCCCCCGAGAAGGCCGATCTGGACCAGGCGGCCGTTGAGCGCGAGCGACTCCAGGTTCCGCGCGAAGTAGTCTCCGCCGATGATGTCGAGAATGACGTCGACCCCGGCCCCCGACGTTTCGGAACGCACGACCTCCGCAAAATCCTGGCTGCGGTAATTGATGGCGAGAGCGGCGCCAAGACGGCGGCATGCGTCGCACTTTTCCTCGGAGCCCGCCGTTGCGAAGACGACCGCGTCGAAGGCGCGCGCGAGCTGGATCGCAGTCGTGCCGATGCCGCTCGTCCCGCCATGAATGAGTGCGCGCTCGCCGGCGCGAAGGGCTCCTCGCTGAAAAAGATTCGTCCAGACCGTAAAGAACGCTTCGGGAATGGCTGCCGCCGTCACCGTGTCCATTCCGCGGGGAACCGGCAGGCACTGCACGGCGGGCGCAGCGCAGTACTCTGCGTACCCACCGCCGCTGACCAGCGCGCAGACCCGATCGCCCACGTGCCAGCGCCCCGCGTGGGAAGCGACCCGCACGATCGTGCCGGCGATCTCGAGTCCCGGGATGTCCGACGCGCCGGGAGGTGGCGGATAAACTCCGAGACGCTGCATCACATCGGGCCGGTTTACCCCGGCCCCTTCGACGTGCACAAGCACGTCGCCTGTGGCTGGCTGCGGAACCGGGCGTTCCACGGCGCGCAGCACCTCGGGTCCGCCCGCACCGGTAATCTCGATGGCAGTCATCCGCGCAGGGATCGTCATCGGTCGATTCTACGACGAGCCGAGCGCGCGGTAGCCGGGCCAAACCTCAACCCTCACAGGACCGCAGGAGATCGCGAATGCATGAACCATCATCGAAGCCGCAGCTCGCCGATGGCGGCACCGTGATTGTCATCGCGAGTGCGGTCGAGGCGGATATCGAGACGTCTGACTCTCCGGCGTCCCCCGGTCGGAAGTTGCACCAGCATCGAGTGCCATTCGTCATCTGATAACACGATCCGATCGGTCAGGCGATCGTCAACGGCTACGGTGACGGTGACAGGCCAATCTCCCGAGTTGAAGGTGGTGCGCACGGGAATCTCGACGGCGCGCGCGCTCGCGGGAACGAAGAGCGACGCGTGCCCACCCATCCAGCGGACCCTGGTCCCGTCCACATCCGTTTCCCAGGAGCGCATGCCCGAAGTCGTCGAAAGCAGCCACGAGGGATCGCGGAGGTATCCCAGCAGAACCAAGGCTGCCGCCAGAAAGGTCATGATGAGAACCGTGCGGCGGCGTGTCAGCGCCACTTGAGGAAGACGTCCCGGTACTGACTCCACGTCGTATCGCTCATGGGCATCACGCCGTTCCAGTACTGCAACATTTGAAAAAGGTTGAACGCAATCGCGATGATGACTACGGAGGTGACGGCGCGCCATCGCGCGGGATTCCGGCCTGCCCACTCGAAGAACGCCGCGAGACCAATCGCGAAGACCGGGAGGGCATCGACAAAGGCGCGATGCCCGAAACTGGCGCCGAACTGCCAGTCCCACCAGCTGGCAATCACATACGTGTTCGCGACGAGAAAGAGAAGCGCCGGCAGCACGAACGCGCGCGCCGAATGGCTCGATCGGGCCAGTCCGACGAGTCCCGCGCAGGCCGGCAGCAACAGCGGCGACCAGAAGAAGAGCCCTTTCTGAACGCTGAAGAGCACGCCTGCGATCCTGGGTGACCCGAAATTGAAGCCGAGGCTCCCGTACGAACTGATAAACGGGCTGCCCGTTGCCTGGTAGTAGATCGCGAGCTGCGGGGTCACGACCACTGCAGCCACGATCCCGCTGACTGCAACCAGGCGGGCCTCACGTCTGATGACCGCGAGGCGCAGACGAAATGCCTCAACACTCCAGACACCGTAGAGCGGAAAGAACGACAGGAACAGCACGTTGGTGTGCCGCGTGATCACGATCAAGGCGGCCACCAGGCCAAGCAGAACCGACGTCGATTGCCTGGGCTGCGCGTGCCACATTTCGGTGAGATCGAGGAACGCGGCGAACAGAAAGAAAGAGTACGGATGGCTGAAGGAGCTGTCGAAGCTCGCGTGGTGATAGAGATTCGTTCCAAGAAGGATCGTCAGGAGAGTCGCCGCGGTGACGGCATCGTTGAAGTGCCTGCGCAGCACGCGGCGGAGGATGACCAGGCCGGCGAGGATCCACAACAGCCCGGACAGCCCGGCGGCGTGCTGGTAGTACAGGGTGAACCCGTCCGGCGACAGGTTCGTCCATCGTGTGAGCGCGTGTGCCACGCCGAACATCGGTGCCTGCATGATCGCGACCCCGATCGGGTGGGCGTTCACCCATCGGCGCGTGCCCGGCCATCGGATGATCGCGGTGTACGCAGGAAAGACGCCGCCGCAACAATCGCGCGCGACGGCCGACAAGG
>JBBQEJ010000037.1:0-37100 GCA_038320555.1 Vicinamibacterales bacterium
GCTTCGACCTGCTTCTGCGCGCGCTCGATGGCCTTGGTGACCATGCCGTGCTCGATCGGCACGCCCTCTTCCATCCCGAGCCGCTCCATCAGGCCCGAGATCCGGTTCGACCCGAAGATGCGCATCAGGTCGTCTTCGAGCGAGAGGTAGAAGCGCGACGAGCCCGGATCCCCCTGGCGTCCGGCGCGGCCGCGGAGCTGGTTGTCGATGCGGCGTGCCTCGTGGCGCTCGGTCGCGATGATGTGCAGCCCGGCGAGCGCGACCACTTCGTCGTGTTCCGCGTCGGTCTGTTTCTTGAGGGCCGAGAAGATGCGCTCGTACTCAGGCCGGGACACGCGATAAAAGCTGTCGAGGTGAAAGAAGTAAACGAACTCCTCGTCGTCGACGAATTTTTCCTGTCCCCTGGGCAGCTTTTCCGCGATCTCGTCGGCGAGCGTCTGCTGGCGCGCCATGAACTCGGGGTTGCCCCCGAGCAGGATGTCGGTGCCGCGGCCCGCCATGTTGGTGGCGATCGTCACGGTGTTTTTCCGGCCGGCCTGCGCGACGATCTCGGCTTCCTGCGCGTGGTACTTCGCGTTGAGGACGACGTGACGGATTCCGCGCAGCTTCAGCAGCTTCGAGAGCCGCTCCGACTTTTCGATTGAGACCGTGCCGACGAGCACCGGCCGGCCGATCTTCTGGTTTTCGGTGATGTCGGCGACGATCGCTTCGTACTTCTCGCGCTCGGTGCGGTAAACGGTGTCGGGCTCCTCGATCCGGCGCAGCGGACGGTTCGTAGGCGCCACCATGACATCGAGCTTGTAGATCTTCGCGAACTCTTCGGCTTCGGTGTCGGCGGTGCCCGTCATCCCGGCGAGCTTCTTGTATTTGCGGAAGTAGTTCTGGAACGTGACCGTCGCGAGCGTCTGGTTCTCGCGCTCGATCTTCACCTTCTCCTTCGCCTCGACGGCCTGGTGGAGCCCGTCGCTCCATCGGCGGCCCGGCATGAGGCGGCCGGTGAACTCGTCGACGATCACGACGCCGCCGTCCTTGATCATGTAGTCGACGTCGAGCTTGAAGAGGGTATGCGCGCGAAGGCCCTGGTTGATGTGGTGCAGCAGCGGCATGTTGACCGGATCGTAGAGGCCGCCAGGCTGGAGCCGGTGTTCCAGCATCTTCTCGGCCTTCGCCATGCCCGTTTCAGTCAACGTGACGGTCTTGTGCTTCTCGTCGACGAGATAGTCGCCTGTCTTTTCCAGCTCTTCGCGATCCTCCGCCTTGACGTTCCCCTGCGTGACCGCTCCGGGCGTCAGTCGGGGAATGATGCGATCGACTTCGTAATACAGATCCGTTGACTCTTCCGCAGGGCCGGAGATGATGAGCGGCGTCCGCGCCTCGTCGATCAGGATGCTGTCGACTTCGTCCACGATGGCGAAGTTGTGCCCGCGCTGCACGTACTGCGCGAGGTCGAACTTCATGTTGTCGCGGAGGTAGTCGAAGCCGAACTCGTTGTTCGTGCCGTAGGTGATGTCGGCCGCGTATGCCACCTGGCGTTCCTGGTCGTTCAGGTCGTGCTGAATGACCCCGACCGACATGCCGAGGAACCGGTAGAGGCGGCCCATCCATTCCGAGTCGCGCCGCGCAAGGTAGTCGTTCACGGTGACGACGTGGACGCCCTTGCCCTGGAGGGCGTTGAGGTACGCGGGAAGCGTCGCCACAAGCGTCTTGCCTTCGCCGGTTTTCATTTCCGCGATCTTCCCGCGGTGCAGCACGATGCCGCCGATGAGCTGGACATCGAAGTGCCGCATTTTCAGAATGCGGCGGCCCGCCTCGCGCACCACGCCGAAGGCTTCGGCCAGGAGATCGTCCGGCGTTTCGCCGTTCGCCAGGCGCTGGCGGAACTCCACCGTCTTTCCGCGAAGCTGTTCGTCGGAGAGCTTTTCGATCTCCGGTTCCTTGGCGTTGATGGCGGCGACGAATGGACGCAGTCGCTTCAGGTCACGCTCGTTCTGCGTGCCGATGACTTTCGCCAGAAGAGTGTCAACAATCATCAGGAAGGATCAAATCAAGGTATCCGGTAATTGTACAACAACTGCTGGTCCTTCCGCCGAAAGGCGGAAGCCACAACGACAGGCTGAGGGTCAGGCGGTCGGAGATTTACTGCTCGGCGAGCAGCTTGAGAGGGTTGGTCAGTTTTCCGTTCAACAGGATCTCGTAGTGCAGATGGGCGGCCGTCGAGCGCCCCGTCGATCCGACGTATCCGATGACCTCGCCGCGATGGACCTGCTGCCCGGCGGTTGTCTGGAAGCGCGAGAGATGGCCATACCGCGTGACGATGCCGAAGCCGTGGTCAATCTCCACCAGATTTCCGTAATCCCCGCTTGCGCAGGCAAGGGCAACGGTGCCATCGGCGGTGGCGCGCACCGCCTGGCCATAGTCGGCCGAGATGTCAAGGCCCGGGTGAAAATCCGCCCCTCCGGTGAACGGGTCCCGCCGGTTGCCGTACGGCGATGACAACCAGCCGGCGACCGGCCAGATGGACGGCGTGGCGGCCGCGAGCGCCTGACGGCGCTGGACGCCGGTACGCATGATGTCGAGCCGGCTCGCCATGACGTTCAGCAAATCGCTCAGGGCGCCGAACGTCAGGTCAGGGGCGAACATGGCGCCAAGCACCGGACCGGACGCCGTTCCGAAGGCCCCGCCCATCGCCCGCGATTTCACGAGCTCGGGCAGCTTCTCCATCGCGCGGCCGGCGTTCGGATCGACGGCGGCCTGAATGCCCAGTGAGTCCACGGCTGATTGCAGCGAGGAAATCTGCCCCGCGAGCTGGCCCGTCGCTTCTCGATAGCTGGCGTTTTCGATCTGAAGCGCGATGTTCGATCGCTCGAGCTCCATGACTGCGTTCCGCGCTGTCCATCTCAGGCCGAGGCCGACGAGCACCGGCAATGCGAAGACACCAGCGATTGCCGCGAGCGTCGGCAACAGGGAAATGGTGAAGCGTCGAACGACACCAGTCGTACGATCGGCAACGACGAAGGAGTAACGCTTCGAAATCAAGAGCCTCCAAACCAAGGGTGAGGGAACTCTACCATACGGCCAGTACCGATGGAAGCGCTTATGTTATGCGGCTTTAGCTCGACCATTAGGTGACCTGAAACCGCTGATCTGGTCAGTCTTTTGCTTGCGGAATCGAAGCCGCTGCCGTGTGCGTTTTCGTCCTTGGCACGCGCTCACTCGCCTCTGAATTGAAGCGCCTCGCCGACGTGGTCCGCACACACGCTCTCGGATCCATCCAGATCGGCAATCGTGCGTGCGACGCGCAGAACGCGGTCGTGGCCTCGGGCCGTAAGGGCGAGTCGCGTGAGCGCCAGGTCGAACATGCGGCGCGCATCAGGGTCGAGGTGCGTGCGCGCGCGGAGCTCACGTCCCTGCAGCCGCGCGTTGAGCACGCCGTCGCGCGACATCTGCCGTCCGCGCGCCTCGACAACCCGGCCGCGCACCACCGCCGAAGTTTCTCCGCCGGACGAGCCACTCAACTCGCGCGCCGTCAGCGCGGCGACCGACACCGTCAAATCCATCCGATCCCGAAGCGGTCCTGAGATCCGCGACCCGTACCGCGCGATCTGCATCGGCGGGCAACGGCACGGGCGCGACTCGTCTCCGTAGTACCCGCACGGACAGGGATTCATCGCGCCAATCAGCATGAACCGCGCAGGAAACGATACCGTTCGCAACGCCCGCGCGATCCGCACGCATCCTTCCTCGAGTGGCTGACGGAGCACTTCGAGAACGCTCCGGTTGAATTCCGCCATTTCGTCGAGAAACAGGACGCCGTGATGAGCGAGGCTGATCTCGCCAGGCCGCGGGTTCTGGCCGCCGCCGACCAGCGCCACATCGGAAATCGTGTGATGCGGCGCCCGGAACGGCCGCTCTGAGATGAGGCCGTGACCGACGCCGAGAAGGCCCGCGACAGAGTGAATCGAGGTGACCTCGAGCGCCTCGTCGAATACGAGCGGAGGCAGAATCCCGCCGACGCGCCGCGCCATCATCGTCTTTCCGGATCCGGGCGGACCGATCATCAGCGTGTTGTGGCCGCCCGCCGCCGCGATCTCGAGCGCCCGGCGGGCCAGCGCCTGACCGTGCACGTCGGCGAGGTCGCCTTCCCGGCGTGCCGGCCGCGCCGCAACATGGCCCGCGCCGGCCGCATCAGGTGCCGCGCGGAACGCGACCGGATCGTTGAGCGCCGTCACGGCCTCGGCCAACGAACGGACCGCATACAACTGAAGTCCCTCCACGACGGACGCTTCGGCGCGGTTGGGATGTGGAAGCAGCAGCCCGCTGAATCGTTCGCGCCGAGCCGCGGCAGCGATCGGCAGGATACCGCGCGCGGAATGAATGCCGCCGTCGAGCGACAGCTCACCAAGGAGCAGCACATCGTCCACGTCCCGGCGCGTGACGACGCCGCTCGCCGCGAGGACCCCCAGCGCAATCGGCAGATCGAACGAGGATCCGGCCTTGCGGATATCGGCGGGAGCGAGGTTCACCGTGACGCGGTGTTCAGGAAATTCGAAGCCGGAGTTGCGGATTGCACTTCGGACACGGTCGCGGCTCTCGCGCACGGAGGCGTCCGGGAGACCCACCATCGCGAAGCCGGGAAGGCCGAAGGACACGTCCACTTCGACGTTGACCGTACAGGCCTCGATTCCATAGACCGCCGCCGTCCTCACGCACGCGAGCATGCCGAGAGCGCGTGCAAGCCGGGCGACAGCGCAATTATCGAAGGAATACCAAAGGTGTCGGGAAAAGATCGCAGTTTGTGCGACGCAAGAGAGAAGGGGAGAGCTCAGTCACGACGAGGCGCCCGGCCGGCGAACCGGTGGATGGGGGCTACCGGACGATCTTCAGCCTCGACCCGACGGTGATGGCGTTGCCGCGCAGCTTGTTCATGGTCTTGATCCGGGCGACCGTCGTGTCGAACAGCTGTGCGATGGACGACAAGGTGTCGCCGCGCTTGACGCGGTAGACGATGGGACTCTGGCTGCGGGCAGGCGCCGCGGTGACGGTAGCGGTCCCGCTCAGCGAGCGCGATGCGACCTCGGCTGGCGCCGCGCGTTCGGTGCGGGAGGCGAGAAGTGTCGCCGGCGCACGCGGAATGATCAGCGTCTGGCCGCTGCGGACCCGCGACTTCACCGACAGGCTGTTGGCCTCCGCAAGGTCCGCCCGGCTGACCTGGAGTTTGCGCGCGATGGTCGAAAGCGACTCTCCGCCTCGGACCGTGTACCACTTCAGCGCGGTCATATCTCCCGGACCAGCATCGGCAAGCCGCGCCTGGAACTGCTCGCCCGTTCCGGTCGGCACCTTCAACTCGAACGTCGGGTACTTCACGGGCGTCGTCCAGCGTCGAAGCTCGGGGTTGAGCGCTTGGATCTCGTCGATCGATGTCCCGGTCCACTCAGCGACGCGGCGGAGGTCGATCGCCCGCGGGACGTTGACCTTGTCGTAGGAAATCGGGTCGTGCGCGACGATGTCGAACCCGTACTGCGCGGGATTTTTCGCGACGATGATCGCCGCGAGGATCAGGGGAACGTATTCCCGCGTTTCCTTTGGCAGGTACTTCGAGGACTCGGAGAGTTCCCAGAAGTCATCCTTGCCGGATTTCTTGACCGCCCGTTGCACACGGCCGAGGCCGCCGTTATACGCCGCCAGCACGAGGTTCCAATCCCCGTTGAACAGCTTGTGGAGCGTTTTCAAATACTTCGCCGCCGCAATCGTAGCCTTCTCGGGATCGGACCGCTCGTCGATGTACCAGTCGTGGTGCAGTCCGTTCTCGAGTGCCGTGGCCTTCATGAACTGCCAGGGGCCCTTGGCGTGAGCCTTCGACAGCGCGTTGGGCTTGAAGCCGCTCTCGATGATGGGGATGTACGCGAGATCGAGGGGCAGCCCTTCGGCGCGGAACACCTCCTGGATCATCGGCAGGTACTTCGTGCCGAGTGTGAGGCCGTCCTGGATGAAGTCCCGTAACCGTCCCTGGAAGAGCTCGACATACGAGAGCACGCGGGAATTCTGCGGGATTGGAATGTCGTGTTGCGTGGATGCCAAATCCTGCTTGACCGTTTCGGTCGTGGCCGCGTTCGCGTCTGGCCGTGGAAAGGTCGCGATCTTCAACAGCTCGTCAATCGAGGCCGGCTCGTACTTCTTTTCGGCAAACCCGTCCCCCTGGCCGAGGGCACTGACTTCGTAGGCATTAATGCGATCGACTAGCCGATCGAAATGCTCGCGCATGCGTGTGTCGGTTCGGGCGCCGTACGGGGATTCCAGCATCACGTCCACGGCCCGATCGAACTCCGTGCGCGCGCCTTCGAGGTGGCCGACTTTCAGCTCGCGCTCACCGGCTTCGAAATGCTTCTGCGATGTTGCGATGAGCGTGGCGATCGGATCGGGAGGAGGGGGCGCGTCGACTGGCGCAGGCGTTCGCTGGGCTGGAACCGGCGCCGGCTGAACCTGCGGCTTGGGGTTCGAGCCGCACGCCGCGGCGGTCAGGAGAATTCCGGCGGCTGCCACCGGAAGCCAGGCACGTGTCGTCATCTTGGGCGCTCCCGCGAGGACATCCGGCAGCATGCATGAGCCATTCTTCACGCCGGATACCCCGTTGAGGTCGCTCCCCATCCGGGCTACGTTGTCGCAAGTTGCGACGACAAGCAAGCTGGCCCGCCAAACTGGCGTGCCGCAAAATGCGGAAGGGGGCTCCCGTTTTCCGTCAACGGCCAACCCGTGCTGCTGACCGTTTCGCTGTTGGTCCGCAAACACCGGACGATATAACAAGCGCCGCGGCGTCCGCCACAACGATTTGGCGGAGTAGGAACCCTCTGAATTGCTGGGGCAGAAAGCTTACCACTGTCGGGCGGGTAAGGTCAACCTTAACCCCAACATGCTCAACAATAAGCGCCACCCGAGCTTTCAGCGCGGCCAGCTCGCCTGGACGAAGATCCGATGCTGTTCGCCGAGGTCACGCGCCGCCGGCGTCACGATGGTTCGTTCGCCGATCACAATCCTGCGCCCCTGCCTGACCGCCTGCCGGACGTCATCCTCGCAGACGAACTCGGCAGGTTTTTCCAGGCTTGGGGTTGCGGCCGGCCCTGATGGCTGAGCTGTCGGGTTGGGCGGAGCCTCTGCCTTTGGCGCATCCGGTGGAGCCGGGACCGACGGGACGGAAATCCCCGGCGGGGTGTAACCCCGCGACGCGAGGAATTGATCGATTCGCCGTGCGAGCGGTTCCGCCGGGATTCCACCTGCTACTCGCTGCGGAGCTGGCGCTTTCGGCAACGCGGAGGTCGAAGGCGCCTCGACGTCGCGCCGCGCTGGCGCGGGGTTCGTTTCGTAGGCGAGACGCTTGATATTCAAAAGATGACGCGGAGAGATGTTATCCGATGTGATGTTGCCGCCGTAGCCCCCGCATCCGAGCGTCATCGAGGGGTCGAGTCCGGTCGTCAAACCGATCGACCCGAGCGTGGTGGGTGTGTTCACAACGATCCGGAACGCGGGTTTCTTGAGGCCAAATTGCAGGATGATGTCGTCATTCCGCGAATGAATCGACATCGTGTGTCCCATTCCGCCGTAGCGCAGAATCTGCTTGCAACGCTCGCATCCTTCCCGCCAGTCGTTGACGACGTAGAAGGAGAGGACCGGGCAGAGCTTTTCGATCGAGAGCGGGTAGTCGCGGCCAACACCCTCCAGTTCCGCGATGAGCACGCGCGTCCCCGGCGGGACCGTGATGCCGGCCTGCTGTGCGATATATGTGGCGGGCCGGCCGACGAGCTTCGGATTTGGCAGCCGCTGAGGCGTGACGAGCACGCGGCCCACCGCGTCGATTTCGGCGGGTGAGAGAAAGTGGGCGCCGTTGGCGACGAACTGACGCTTGACCTCCTGCACGAGCGCTGCATCGCAGACGACGGAGTTTTCAGACGAGCAGAGGAGACCATTGTCGAACGTTTTGCCGGTCACGATGTCGCGGACCGCTTTGACGACGTCGGCGCTCGATTCGATGTAGGCCGGCGCGTTGCCCGGCCCGACGCCGTACGCGGGCTTTCCGGCGCTGTAAGCCGCCCGCACGAGTCCCATTCCCCCGGTCGCGAGGATGACCGCCGTTTCGCGCGCCTTCATCAGCTCCTGTGTGCCTTCGAGCGTGACGGTGGTCATGCAGTTGATCGCGCCGTCCGGCACACCCGCCCGGCGCGCCGCCTCGTTCATGATCTCGGCCACCCGCGTGATGCAGCGGACCGCCGCCGGATGCGGGCTGATCACGATCGGGCAACGGGCTTTGATCGCGATCAGGATCTTGTAGATGGCTGTCGAGGTGGGGTTGGTGGACGGCACGATCGCCGCGACCACACCGAAGGGCTCGGCGATCTCGATGACCTTCCGATCGTCGAGGCGGCCGACGATCCCCACCGTCTTCATCGGCCGGATGAACTTGTAGATCTTCTCCGAGGAGAACAGGTTCTTCTGGATCTTGTCGGCGACCACACCGTAGCCCGTTTCTTCGCAGGCCAGGCGCGCGAGCGCTTCAGCCTGCGGCGTGACGGCGGCCGCCATCGCGTCGACAATGGCGTCGATCTGTTCCTGCGTGAGCTCCGCGAGCACCGGCGCCGCCTCTTTCGCCCGACGGACGAGCGAGCGGGCTTCGCCGATCGAGGTGAGATCGCGATCGGTCTGGGCCGTGGGCTGAGCCATGCGTGACCGACGGGGGGATTAGGACGCTTTCGCGTCTTTCATCTTCGGAAGGATTTTTTCAACTTCAGTGTGCGGCCTCGGGATCACGTGGACTGACACGAGCTCCCCGACGCGCCGCGCGGCAGCGGCCCCGGCATCCGTCGCGGCTTTCACCGCGCCGACGTCGCCGCGCACCATCACCGTGACGTACCCGGCCCCGATGTATTCCTTCCCGATGAGCACGACGTTGGCGGCCTTGACCATCGCATCGGCCGCTTCGATCGCGCCGATGAGGCCCTTGGTTTCCACCATTCCTAACGCTTCGAGCATCTCTCTCCTCGGTGAACGACGTGAACGTAGCATATTGCAGTAGCTCGGACAACTGCGCTAGCATTCGCTCTCTGTGGATTCCGGGTTTGCACGCGTTTCCGCAGGGTCCGGATTTCTGGATTGGCAGCGTGCCGGTAGAGTCCGGGCTTCGCCGGACCGCCTCGAAACCTTTTCTTTCTGATCTGACGAATAAGTTCCAATGGCCAGACGCGTTTCAGTGCTCGCCTGCACGGCGGGTGTCGCCGTCCTCGCACTCTCCATCTCATGCGGTCGAAAGTCGGAGAAACAATCGCCGGTCGCGACCCCGTCGCTGACCCTCAATCACGACAAGGTGCCGATCGGCAGTCCCGTGAGGCTCACCTACAAGTTCGTCGTCGCGCCAGACGCCAGGATCGGCAAGGACTACTGGGTTTTCGTGCACGTCCTGGATCCGACCGGCGAGCAGTTGTGGACCGAGGATCATCTTCCCTCGCCGGCCACGTCGACGTGGAAACCGGGGCAGACGATCGAATACACGCGGACGGTCTTCGTGCCGAACTATCCCTACATCGGCGAAGCATCCGTCCGGCTGGGCCTATACGACCGGCCGACGGGGAATCGGCTCACGCTGAACGCTCACGAGGTTTCCCGGAAGGAGTACTTGGTTACGAAGTTCCAGCTTCAGCCGCAGTCCGAGAACATCTTTCTTATTTACAAGGACGGCTGGCACCCCGCGGAGGTAGCGACGGATAACGCCGCCTCCGAGTGGCAATGGACGAAGAAGACGGCGACGATCTCATTCAAGAATCCGAAGAAGGATGGCACCTTCTACCTGGAGTACGACGCGCGGACCGATCTCTTCAACCCGCCGCAACAGGTAGCCCTCCGGATCGGAGACCAGACGATTGCGACCTTTGCGGCCAACAGCCGCGAGCGAAAGCTCTTGATGTTCCCGATCACGGCGGCTCAGTTTGGGACCGGTGACATGACGGAGCTGACGCTCGACGTGGACAGAACGTTTTCCGCGGGTAGCGGAGATACCCGGGAGCTGGGGATTCGCGTCTTTCACGCGTTTGTCGAACCGAAGTGAGAGAACTGAGAAGTACGAGGAAACGGAGTGTTTCACCATAGAGGAACGGAGACAGCGGTGAAAACCCCATTTTTTCTCCGCTTACTCCGCTAACTCTGTGGTAGAACCCTCCGTTACCTCAAAGTGCACTCCGCTGGGGCTCCAGCCCAGGTAACGGCCGGGCACGCGTCTGCCGACAGTACACTCAGGGGCAGATTTGGGGCGCTCAGGGCAAGCCCAACTGTAGTGATTCTGGACATATAGGAACAGGGATGGTAAGCTAGACGCCTTCCATGAATTCAACGTTTCGGGTTTTTACTGCTGTGGCGACCCTTGCCTTACTGGCAACGGCCGTGCCGGCGTCGGCCGAGATCGTCTTTTTGAAGTCAGGTCGCACGCTGTCGGTGAAAAGCCACAGGGTCGATGGCGAACGCATCACCCTGACCCTGCGGGGGGGCGGCGAGGTGACCTGCGACAAGACCGTCGTCGACAAGATCGAGGCGGACGAAGTCCCATACGTCGAACTCCCAGTTGAAAAGGTTGAGAAGGTTGAGCAGATCCAGGAAACACCCGCGGGCGGCTTGATCCAGCAGGATCGTCCCGTGCTGGACGGCACCCCCTACGCTGAAATCATCGCGGCGGCGGCGGAGGCGCATGGGGTCGATCCGATGCTGGTGCGGGCGCTGATCCAGGTGGAGTCCGGCTACCGTCCCAGAGCTCGTTCGCCCCGGGGCGCGATGGGGCTCATGCAGTTGATGCCGTCCACGGCCCGGGAATACAACGTCCGGCACCCGTTCGAGCCCAAGGCGAACATCGAAGCGGGGATCAAGCACCTGAAAACGCTGATCGATCGCTTCGGCGACGACGTGGGCCTGGCCCTGGCGGCTTATAACGCCGGCCCGGGAGCTGTGGAAAAGTTCAACGGTATCCCTCCGTACCGCGAGACCCGCAGCTACGTCTCCCGCATCCTCGCCCTCGCGGGCTTGAAGTAGCCACGCTTTCTTTCGACAGATTCTCCAGCCGCCGGGCTGCTTCTGCTGTCTAAGTTCAAGGACTTACCGCGTCCGGCTCGTCGGGCTGTTATATAATCCGCGAGTGTGGCTCGGCCGATAATGTCCACAAAGACAAGATCTTGCGCCGACACAGCATCCCGTTTCATTAATACATGGAGTTCCGCTGCAGGCTCGGCACCCCCGGCGGTGAAATCGTCGAAGGCGTCTACGTCGCGGAGAGCGAAGCGCGGCTGAGGCGTGAATTCGAGGAAAAAGGCCTTTGCGTGCTGGCGATCCAGCGCGCGGGGCGTGCCGCGCTCGGTTCTTTCAAGTTTCCGAGGCGCAGCCGCATTTCGACGCGGGAGTTTCTGGTCTTCAACCAGGGGCTGGCAACCCTGCTCAAGGCCGGGATGCCGCTCGTGCAGTCTCTCGACATCCTCCGGCAGCGGGTCGATAACCCGCTCCTCAAAACGGTGCTGGACGATGTGTACGACCGGGTGAGGGCGGGCAGCTCGCTCTCTGAGGCGTTTGAATCGCATGGGACGCTGTTCCCCGGCGTTTATACGGCGTCGCTGCTCGCGGGAGAAAAGAGCGGGAGCCTCGAAGGGGTCATACGGCGCTACGTCACCTACGTCAAAGTGATCTCCGGGGTAAAACGAAAGACGATCTCGGCGCTCGTGTATCCCGCCATCCTCCTCGTGCTCTCCTGTGTGGTGGTCGCCATCATCATGCTGCGGGTTGTCCCGGAGTTCGGCGCGTTTTACAACCAGTTCGGACGCGATCTGCCGCTGTCCACACGGATCATCGTGTCGATCTCGAACTTTGCCGGGACGTACTTTCTCGTGATGCTGCTCGGGGGTGTCGCGGCGGTGGTGGCGTTTGTCGCGTGGCTCAAGCAACCCGGCAATCGACGGAGCTTTGACAAGTGGACCTTGAGTATTCCGATGCTCGGCCCGATCGCGCAGATGTTTGCGACGTCGCAGGCGGCGCGCACGCTGGCCACACTGCTCGGTGGCGGCATTCCGCTGGTGAACGCGATCGACGTGTCGGCGCGCTCGATCGGCAATCAGTACATGGCGCAGGAGCTCACGACGGCGGCGCAACAGGTCCGTGAAGGCCGCGCGCTGGCGTCGGCGATGATGCAGAGCGGCGCATTCCCCGACGTGGCGATCAAGATGGTCGAAGTCGGGGAATCGACCGGCGCCCTTCAGGAAATGCTCAACAGCCTGTCGGAGTTCTACGACGAAGAGATCGAGACGAGCCTCACGCGGTTCATTACCATCGTGGAGCCGACACTGCTCGTCATCATGGGCATCATTATCGCGGCGCTGCTGCTGTCGCTGTACATGCCGCTCTTCAACTTGTCGTCGATGATTACGTAACGGTTGCCAGTTTCCAGTTACCAGTTTCCAGATGCGAGGCGCTCGGGAACTGACAACTGAGGCTGGCAAATAGCAACTGGCAACTCGGAACTGGGAACTGGAAACTGACATTGGACACCCATTCACCACCCGTGACGCCCACCGAAGCCGAGCTCTACGTGGTCGCAACGGAACCGAATGATGCCGAACACGCCGCCGAGGCCGCGCACGCGAAACGGCTGGCGGAGCGGTATCGGCTCGAGTTCGTGGATCTGTCGAAGTTCAGCATCGATCACGAGCTGTTCCGCGCCATTCCCGCGGAGCTGATGCTCCGCTACGGCTTCGTGCCGTACCGCCGCGAGGGGCCGGCGCTGGTGATCGTCGTGTCGGATCCGACCGATCTGCCGATGATCGACGAGCTTGGCGTGCTGCTCGCGACCCCGATCAAGGTCACTGTCGGCGCCCCGTCGGCCATCCAGTCAATCCTCAAGAAGAGCGAAAGCTCGCAGCGCGTGCTGGAGGATGCGACCGAGAGCTTCCAGCTTCAGATCCTGAGGGAAGACGAAGGGGGCGACGAGGCGCTTACGGTCGAGAAGCTGACCGCCGACGCCAGTCCGGTGATCCGTCTGGTCGACACGACCATTTACAGCGCGATTCAGCGGCGCGCGAGCGACATCCACATCGAGACGCAGGACGACGCGGTGCACGTGAAGTACCGGATCGACGGCGTCCTCCAGCCGGCGATGCGTCCGATCGACAAGCGTTTTCACAGCACGATCATCTCGCGCGTAAAGGTCATGGCGGAGCTCGACATTGCGGAGAAGCGCGTGCCGCAGGACGGCCGGTTCAAGCTGCGCATGCCGGGCAAGACCATCGACTTCCGCGTCTCGATCATGCCGAGCGTGCACGGCGAGGACGCCGTCATCCGTATCCTCGACAAAGAATCGATCAGCGAACAGTTTCACGAGCTCCGTCTCGACATCCTCGGCTTCCCTGAGGACGAGCTGCGGCGGTTCCGCAAGTACATCGCGGAGCCGTACGGGATGGTGCTCGTCACGGGCCCGACCGGCAGCGGCAAGACGACGACGCTCTACGCGGCGTTGTCGGAGATCAAGTCGATCGAGGACAAGATCATCACGATCGAGGATCCCGTCGAGTACCAGCTGCGCGGCATCACGCAGATTCCCATCAACGAGAAAAAAGGACTGACGTTCGCGCGCGGGCTGCGGTCGATTCTGCGGCACGACCCTGACAAGATCATGGTCGGGGAAATCCGGGACGCCGAGACGGCCCAGATTGCCATCAACTCCGCGCTGACGGGGCACCTGGTGTTCACGACGGTCCACGCGAACAACGTGCTCGACGTGCTGGGACGGTTCCTCAACATGGGCGTCGAGGCCTACCAGTTCGTGTCGGCGCTCAACTGCGTCCTGGCGCAGCGGCTGGTCCGCAACATCTGCGTGCACTGCAAGCGTCCCGCGGCGATTACGCGCGCGATGCTCGAGGAATCGGCGCTCGATCCCAAGCTCGAAAACAGCGGGCTCTTCTTCGAAGGCACGGGCTGCATGGAATGCGGCGGGACCGGCTATCGCGGCCGCACCGCGATCTGCGAGCTGCTCGATCTGAGCGACAGCATCCGCGAGCTGATCCTCAGCCGTCGTCCGACGTCGGAAATCAAGAAAGCTGCGCGTGACGAAGGGATGCGCTTCCTCCGCGAATCGGCGGTCGCGCAGGTGCTCAAGGGCATCACGACGTTGCGCGAGATCAACAAGGTCACATTCGTCGAATGAGCCTCACCCTGCCGCGCTGGCTTGGCAACCCGCCGCCGTCCGCCGCTGTGGAAATCAGCGCGCGGCGTGTGACTGTCGCCGTCATCGCGCAGCACGGGGGCACGCGCGTGCTCTCGGGGTACGGGGGCGAGGCGCTGCCTCCCGGCGCGGTCGAGCCGGCGCTGAATGCGCCGAACATTCATGACCCGGGAGCGCTGGCCTCCGCGATTGGGAGCGCGCTCGAGAAGCTTCCGGCGCGGCCGAAGCGGATCGCGCTCGTGCTGCCCGACAGCGTGGGGAAGCTGTCGCTGCTGCGATTCGAGAAGATTCCCGAGAAGATGCAGGACCTCGACCAGCTGATTCGATGGCAGGTCCGCAAGTCGGCGCCGTTCAAGATCGAGGACGCCCAGGTGGCGTGGGTGCCTGGAACGGCGCTGCCCGGCGGCGGGCGCGAGTACGTGGTGACCGTCGCCCGGCGCGACATCATCGAGGGCTACGAGCGGGCGTGCGAGGCCGCCGGCGCCCATCCGGGGATCGTGGACCTCGCGACCGTGAACCTGATCAATGCGGTGCTCGGCGCCGAGGGGCGCGCGTCACAATCGGCCGACTGGCTGCTCGTGCACCTCGCGGCCGACTACAGCACGCTCGCCGTCGTTCGCGGCGGCGACGTGATCTTCTTCCGCACGCGGCCGTCGGAGCGCGACGAGGACCTTGCGGATCTCGTCCACCAGACGGCGATGTACCATGAGGATCGGCTGGGCGGGGGAGGGTTTTCGCGCGTCGTGCTGGCCGGGGCGTCGTCGCGCGGCGCTGAACCAGCGGAACGAATGCGCCGGGATCTCGAAGCGCGCATCGGGACGAAAGTCCAGGCGCTTGACTTCCGCGGCGCCGTGGCGCTGCGCGATCGCATTGCCGCGGCGCCCGAACTGCTCGATAGCCTCGCACCGGCGATCGGTGTGATCCTGCGGGAGCAGGTCGCGTAATGCTCCGGACGAACCTCGCAACGCGCCCGTTCTACAACGAACGCGCAGCTCACCTCGTCATTGGCATAGCCGCCGCGATTGTGCTCGCGATCACCGCGCTCAACGTGACCCGCGTCGTGGCGCTGTCGAGGCACCATACGGAGCTGTCCTCGCGCGCCGATGCCGACCGCGCGGAGGCGCAGCGGCTGACCGCCGAAGCGGCGCGCATCCGCAAGACCATCAACAAGGACGAGCTCGCGCTCGTCGTCGCTGCCGCACAGGAAGCCAACGTCCTCATCGATCAGCGGACGTTTTCCTGGACGGAGTTCTTCAACCAGATTGAATCCACGCTTCCGCCCGACGTGATGCTGACGTCCGTGCGGCCGTCCTTCAAGAAGGGCGTCACCCACGTCGCGATGTCGGTGCTCGCGCGCCAAGCACCGGATCTCGAGGAGTTCATGGACAAGCTCGAGGCCACGGGCTCGTTCTCACACGTGGTGCTTGCCTCGGAGGATCGCACGGATGAGGGATTGTTCCGCGCCCTGATCGAGAGCGATTATGTCCGCCCGGATCACGCCGATACCGGGCCGGCAAGCGAACGAAAGGCTCCGGCAGCTCGGACGCCCGGCGCAGCGCGTGGTACGGGAGCGCCGCCGGCATCCGCGCCGCCCGCAGTGAAGCCACAGCGCGGAGGACGTCAATGAGTACCGTCCGCCGCGTCTTCGCCGAAAAGCGCCGGTTGATCGTGCCGGTCGCCGTCGCCTTGCTCGTGAACGTGGCCCTCTACGCCATCGTCGTGTATCCGCTCTCGAAGAAAGTGGCCGGCGACGAACAGGAAGCGGAATCGGCCGCGGCGGCGCTCAACGCTGCCCGCCGCGATTTTGCCGCCGCGCGGGCAACCGTGGCCGGGAAGGGGCAGGCCGACCAGGAGCTTCGGACGTTTTACAGCGAGGTTCTGCCCCCCGACGTGAGCGGCGCACGCCGCATCACGTTCCTGCGGATCGAGCAGCTTGCCCAGAAGTGCAATCTGCGTGTCGAACGGGTGACCTCTCTTCCCAAACCGCAAAGCGACAGCAATCTCGTGAAGTTCATGTACAAGGCGTCTCTGTCCGGGGAATACCGGAACATCCGCCGTTTCATTCACGAGCTCGAGACGGCGCCGGAGTTTCTGGTGCTCGAGAACGTGGACCTGAGGCAAAGCGAGGTCGAGAACCGGGCGCTCAACGTGGAGATGGAAATCGCAACCTATTACCGGGCCGGAGCCAATGGAAACTGAAGGCTCCGGAGTTCCCGCCGCTCGCCCCCGGCCATGGCTGATGGTGGCGTTCGCGGCGGTCGTTGGCCTCGCCCTGGTCTTCTGGCTGGTGCCAGGAAAGTCGGCTGCACCTGCGGCGGCGCCGTCTAATCCCCGGACGCAGCAGAGGAAAGGCGTCGAGTCTGTTGATCCGGCGGATCTCGCGGTGCGCCTCGAGAAGTTGAAACAACCCCAGGTTGGCACGGAGGCGGGCGATCGCAACCCATTCCGGTTCTACGTGAAGCCGGCGCCGCCCCCGCCCCCGCCTCCGCCGTCGCGTGGCACGGCGGTCGCGCCGCCGGCTCCGCCTGTCGACACCGGGCCGCCTCCGCCTCCGCCGATCCCGCTGAAGTACATCGGGTTCATGGAAGTCCCCGGGCAGGGCAAGGTTGCCGCGCTCAGCGACTGCCGTATGACGATGCGCGGACGCGAGGGGGAAGTCGTGGCCGGGCAGTATCGTCTCGTTCGCATTGGCGTAGAGTCTGTGGTGATGGAGTACGTCGACGGCCGCGGCCGGACGACGATTCGCATGTCCGGACAGGAATGCGTGGGTAAGTGAGCCCGATCGAAACGGGCGTTGACATGGAGTGCCGGTGTTGAAGCACAGGCTTGTTGCTGGAATCGTTCTCACGCTGGTCGTCTCGGGGTGCGCCGCGGGCCGCGCCTTCCGCAAAGGAGACGAGGCGGCCCGCGCGGGCGACTGGGACACCGCCGTGCAGCAGTACTCGAGGGCTGTCCAGGAGAAGCCAGGGCGGGCCGAATACAAGATTGCCCTCGAGCGGGCCACGCAGAGTGCATCGCGTGAGCACCTCACCCGCGCCCACGAGCTCGAGACGAAAGACCAGCTCGATGCGGCGCTGCTCGAATACAAACGCGCACTGGAGCTCGATGCGTCGAACCGTCTCGCGGCGGCGCGGGCGATTGAGCTCGAAAAAACCATTCGCGATCGCATCGAGGTGACGCGCCCGAAGCCGCCGATCGCCAGCATGCGCGACGAAGCGCGCCGCGCGAGCACGCCGCTGCTGAATCCGACCGCGCCCCTGCCGGTCGTCAGCTTCGGTCCGAACGCCAGCGTCCGCGACATCCTGAATTTCATCGGAACCGCGACCGGCATCAACGTCACCTACGATCAGACGTACCAGGACAAGGCGTACACCGTGCGTCTCGAAGACGTGACGCTCGAGCAGGCGCTCCAGCAGATCACTGCCGCGAATCAACTCTTCTACAAGGTCCTCAATCCGAAGACCATCATCATCATTCCTGACAACGCGCAGAAGCATGCGCAGTACGACGACCTCGTCGTGCGGGTGTTCTACATTTCGCACGCGGACGTCTCGGAGCTCGCGCAGGTCATCAACACGATCATGCGGATTCCGACGATGCCCGTGCCGCCGACGCTGTTGCCGAACAAGACGGCCAACACGATCACCGTCCGCGCGACGGCGCCGGTCATCGACGTCATCGAACGGATCATCCGTGCGAACGACAAGCCGCGCGCGGAAGTGGTGATCGACGTGCAGATCCTCGAGGTCAACCGGAAGCGAACGAAAGAGCTCGGCTTGAATCTGAGCAACTATTCCCTCGGCCTCACGTTCTCGCCGGAATTCGCCCCGCCGAATACGTCCGGGCCCACGACCCCGGCGAATCCGCCGCCGTTCAACCTCAACACGATTTCGCAGGGGATCAGCACGGCAGACTTCTATCTGTCCGTGCCGACGGCGGTCGTGAAGTTCCTCGAGAGCGATTCACACACAAAGGTGATTGCGAAGCCGCAGCTGCGGGGCGCCGAAGGCACCAAGCTGACGATGGCCCTCGGCGACCAGATCCCGGTGTTATCGACAGTGTTTGGCGCGCAGGTGCCGGGCGGCATCGCGAGCGTGCCCCAGTCGTCGTTCAACTACAAAGATGTCGGCGTCAACCTCGAGATGACGCCGCGCGTGACGTACGAAGGGGAGATCGTCCTGGACGGCTTCATGGTCGAAAGCAGCGCCCTCGGGCCGAGCATCAGCGTGGCCGGACAGGACGTGCCGTCGTTCAGTTCGCGGAAGGTCAGCACGAAGCTTCGTCTGCGCGAAGGTGAGTCCACGCTCCTCGCGGGGTTGTTGCGGGACGAGCAACGCAAGATCCTGACGGGATTTCCCGGCATCATGCGCGCGCCAGTCCTCCGATCGCTCTTCGGCCAGACGCAGGATGAAGTCAATCAATCCGACATCGTGATGCTGCTGACGCCGCACATCGTGCGCACGCACGAGCTGACGGTGGACGATCTGTCATCGATTTTCATCGGCACGCAGCAGAACATCGGGCTCGGCGGCCCCCCGCCGCTCATTGCGCCGCAACCGGTGGAGAATCCTCCGGCTGCCGCGCCCGGCGGGCCGCCGGCCGCCACAACACCGCCGGGCGCCCCGGTGCCATCGGCCGCCACGTCGCCCGTACCGGGATTCCTGACGCCGCCTGCAGGGACGCCGTCCAACGTCCCATCGCCGTCTACCGGCCCGCCGACGCCGATACTTCCGACGCCGGGGGTCACGCCGCCGGCAGGAGCCGTCACGCCTCCCGGCGTGGTGCCCCCCGCACCGGCGAGGGATCCGAATGCGCCGCCGTCGGCGGCACCGGGTGCTCCGACTCCACCGAGCGCCACCACGGCGCAGGTGATTGTGACGCCGCCCGGCAACGAGTTCCGCGTGGCGGGTGGGCCTTATACGGTGCCGGTGTCGATTAACAACGCGTCGCGCGTGTCGATGATGACGCTGACCATCACGTTCAACCCGAACGTGCTGCGTGTGCGCAACGTCCAGGACGGCACGTTCATGCGGCAGGGCACGATACCCACGACGTTCACCCCGCGGATCGATGCCGCAGCAGGGCGGGTCGACATCGCGATCACGCGCACGGGAGATCAGGCGGGCGCTTCGGGCGCGGGCCTTCTGGCGGCGCTTGTGTTCGACGCGATCGGTCAAGGCGGATCGGTCATCCAGGTCAGCGGGGTCGCGAGCACGCCGGAGGGCGCCGCGATTAACCTCCAGTTCAACCCCGTCACGGTGACGGTGCGGTGAGTTGACGGAGATGAGATGACGAAGGCCACGGTATTCACTCGGATGAACGAAGAACGGGAGACAAAAACGAAGAATTCTTCGTTCGTCTCCTGTTCTTCGCTTCTTCGAGTGAAACCGTTTCCTCCGTCCTCTCCGCAAGTCCCCAACGGCTTCACGTTCATCGAGCTCCTCGTCGTCTCGACGATCCTGCTGATCCTTGCCTCGGCGGTGATGCCGCTGGCAAGAGTCACCGTGCAGCGTCAGCGCGAGATGGAACTGCACCGCACGTTGCGGGAGATCCGGACCGCCATCGACAAGTACAAGGACGCGGTGGACAACGGACTGATTGGATCAGTGGACGTGAAGGTGGGCAGCGAAGGCTACCCCCCGGATCTCGACACGCTGGTCGAAGGTGTCTCGGTCGCGAACGATGCCACCGGCCGCAAGCTGAAGTTTCTTCGACGGGTCCCGATCGATCCGATCACAGCCACATCGGATTGGGGAATGCGGGCCTACGGCGACAAGCCCGATTCGACGTCGTGGGGCGGCGGCAACGTCTACGACGTCTACAGCAAGTCCGAGGGCAAGGCCCTGGACGGGACCAAGTACCGCGACTGGTAGGGCATGGTGAATCTCAGATTGCGGCGCCCGAACGGCTTCACGCTCATCGAGCTGCTCATCGTGATAGCGCTCATCTCGATCCTCGCGACGATGGGTGTCGTGCAGTATAAAAACTCGGTCAACAGCACGAAAGAAGCGGTCCTGCACACGGATCTGTTCCGTATGCGCGACGCGATCGACCAGTACTACGCCGATAAAAACAAATACCCGGCGTCGCTCGACGTGCTCGTCAGCGACGGATACATGCGCAAGATTCCTGAGGATCCGATGACAAAGTCCACCGATACGTGGCAGTCCGTCCCGGCCGAGCCCGATCCCAGTAATCCGTCGACGGAGCCGGGCATCTACGACGTCAAGAGCGGTGCGCCAGGAACCGCGCTCGACGGACGCGCGTACTCAGATTTTTGAGGAATCGGCAATCGCGAACTGATTCGCGAGCCGCTAGCCGCGAGCCGCGAGCCGCGATCCGCGAGCTGCGAATTGCCGCCGCACCCAGAAGAGCAGAGTGCCGACGATCACGACGAGCACCGCAAGCCTGATGGATTCGAGCGATTTCGGGCGCATCACGATGACGTAGACGAAGCCGAGGAACGCGACCACTGCGGGGATGGGATACAGCCACATCCTGAATGGCCGCGGCAGATCGGGCTGACGGCGCCGGAGCACCATCACGCCGAGTGTTTGTGCCAGGAACTGGACCGAGATCCGGATCACGACCAGCGCGGTGACGACGTCGGCGAGCTTGAACAGACAGAAGACCGCGGCGGACCCGCCGAGCCAGAGGAGGGAGACGTGCGGAAAATGGTGCCTGGGATGCACCCGTGCGAATACCTGGAAGTAATCGCCTTCGAGCGCGGCAGCGTACGGGACGCGCGAGTACCCCAGCAGCAGCGAGAAGACCGAGGCGAACGCGGTCCACAGCATCATCACGGTGACGACGGCGCCGGTCTGCGGTCCCCAGATCCGCGCCATGAAGTCGGAGGCGATGAACCGCGACCGTTCCACCTCCTGCCACGGCATCGCGCCAAGGATCGACACGTTCATCGTCAGATACAGGACCGCGACCCCTGCGATCGAGAGGAGAATCGCCCGGGGAATCACGCGCCCGGGATCGCGAATCTCGCCGCCGAGATAGCAGACGTTGTAATAGCCCCAGTAGTCGTACACCGCGATCAGGAGCGCCGCGCCGAGCCCTGTGAAGAACGCGTGCGTCGGCTGCCAGGCGCCGGGAGGAAACGCGAAGGCCTGCGACGGATCGAAGTGCGTCAGTCCCGTGAAGATGATCGACAGCGTGGTGCCGATGACGCCGATCCACAGAAACGCTCCGAGCTTGCCGATAATCGTTATGCGGCGGTAGAGCAGGATCACGGCGGTCGCCACGGTCGCCATCGCGAGGAACGTGCCGTTGGTAATCGTGAAGTCGATGAACGTGGTGCCGATGCCAGGGATCGGAAGCGGAATGCGCTGCGAGGTGATCGTGCGGTGAAGCGACGGCCACAGATACTCCGCGTACTGCGCGAACCCGATGCAGCCCGAGGCCATCGACAGCGGGGCGCTGAACGTGAGCTGGAATACGAACAGGAACGCCAGCCAGCCGCCGACCCGCGGGCCGTACATCGCGCGGAGATAGTGGACGGGCCCGCCTGCCTGCGGCAGCGCGGCGCCCAGTTCTGCCCACACGAGGCCGTCGCAGACGACGAGCAGGGCGCCCAGGACCCAGCCCAGCATCGCCTGCGGGCCGTGCATCGTGGCCACCATCAACGGGATCGTCACGAAGGGCCCGACGCCGATCATGTCGATCATGTTCAGCGCCGTTGCGTGCCAGAGACCGATGCCTCGAACGAGGCCGCGATCGTCGGGTGGGGTGAGGGGGGGATGGGTCGTGTCGGAATCAGCCGGCATCTGGACGAATTCTACTCGTCCGCGCGGTCAGGACCGCCGTCTCAAATGACAGTGAGCGTGTCAGCCTCCGCCGCCTCGCCTCCCCCCCATGCCCGGCGGGAACACGCCCGGGCCGGATCCGCGAGGTCCGCGTCCGCCTGTCGGGCCCGGTCCAGTTCCCGGCCCGATGCCGGGCACGACGCCCCGCTGACCAGGACCACCCGGGCGTCCGGGGAATCCGGGTGCGCCCTGGCCACCCGGCACGCCGGGGCGGTTGCTGACGTTGCTGAACAGGAACTGCCACTCGTTGTAGTGCGTTCCGGATCCTTTGTAGAGCCGAAACGAGGATTCCTTGCTCTTGCTGCGAACACCCATGAGTCCGCCGCCGGGCTGCCCGCCGGAGCCGGCCTGCCCGCCGGAGAAGGGCGACTGGGGTTGACCGGAGAACGGCGACTGCGGTCGAGTCGAGGCCATTCCGGCCGGAGTCTGAGGCGTTCGGGAAGCAGGCGCGCTCAAGCCGGTGGATGGCCCGCCGCGGCCAGGCTGCTGTTGTTGCGGCGCGCCGCCCTGGCCAGGCACGCCGCCGCCCGCCAGGATCAGATCCCATTCGCCGCTTTCCGTCATCGGATCCTTGTACTTCTTCCGAAGGAACCGGCCCTGCACCAGCACGTCGATGTTGGGGGGGAGATTCCCGCCCCCCATCTTGCGCGTGTAGAGGTTGATCCCGCGCGCGATCTGCTCGCCCCGAAACACCAGTTCCGCTTCTTTTTCGCGCTGGGCCTGGGTTCGCCAGACGGGCATCGCCACGGTCATGAGGAGCATCATGACCGCGATGCCGACCAACAGTGCCGCCATCGCGTATCCGCGCTGGTTGCCTTGACCACCCTCTAAACACATGAGAGTATTGTCCTTACCGTCATTCATGGTAGCACATATGAAACCTCTGGCGAGCCTCGCTGCCGCGTTGGGAGCCATCACGATCCTTTCGTTCGCGCTTGCGTGCGATAAGGTTCCGCTGGTTGCACCGACTGGTTCCGTCATCAGCCTGTTTGCGACCGCGAACACCGTTCCCCTCAACAGCGAGATCGAGATCGTGGCAAACGTGATTGAGAACGGCGTCACACAGGCCGGGAACGGAACGACCGGTACCCCCGGAACTGCCACTACAACTACGACGACGGCCGGGGCCGGAACGCCGGTACAAAACGGCACCCTCGTCTCTTTCACGACGACGATCGGCCGGATCGAGCCAAGCGAGGCGCGGACGAACAACGGCCAGGTGCGCGTGAAGTTTATTGCGGGTGGTCAGAGCGGCACCGCGACGATCACGGCGTTTTCGGGCGGCGCCTCGGGCAAGCTGGAAAACCTGAAGGTCGGCAGCGCCGGTGTGGAGCGGGTGCTCATCAGCGCGAGCCCGCAGACACTCGGTCCCGGGGGCGGGACGTCAACGGTCACGGCTCGCGTCGAAGACATCTCCGGAACCGGCCTCGCCGGCATTCCCGTCACGTTCTCGACTGATGCCGGCTCGCTGTCGAGCACTTCGGTCACGACCGACTCCAACGGCAATGCGCAGACGACGTTGAATACGTCGCGCCAGGCGAAGGTCACGGCGAATGTCATCGGCAAAACCGCGGACGTCACCGTTTCACTCAACCCGAGGACCGGCATAACCCTCGCGGCTCCGACGACCCCCGTGTCGGCCGGGGTGCCGGCCACGTTCACCGTGGGCGTCGGCGCGACCGCGAACATTCGCGACGTAACCATCGATTTCGGCGACGGCGAGCGGCGTTCTCTTGGGGCTATCAGCGGCACCCAGACCATCCAGCACACATACAACGATGCGGGCACGTTCACCGTGAGTGCCACCGCGAATGAAGCCAGCGGCTTCAGCGAAACGGTGTCCACAGCTGTGACCATTCTGCCTGGACAACCGCCCGCGGTCATCATCACCGCCTCGAACACGAACCCGAGCGTGGGTGAAACCGTCATCTTCACCGCGACCGTCTCGGGCGCGACGTCAACCGTGCTGCGCTACGAGTGGAACTTCGGCAACGGCGCCGTGCCGGCCACCGCGGAGACTACTGGCAACCGTGCGACCGCCAGCTACCTGAACACCGGGACGAAGATCATCACCGTTCGGGTCGTGCAGGCCACGGGTCCAAGCGGCGACGGTCAAACGGCTATCGTCGTGAAACCCTGACGCGCGAGAACATGCTGAGAGAAGGAGGGACGTGAGGTCTCTCTTTCTCTCGGCAGCCTCTTCATCCCGGCAGCCGTGAAGGGCGGCGCTCCACGCGACATGTCGATGTTTAGCGCAGCCCGTTAGGGCTGCCTTGTCTTACGTGCGCGCGATTTCCTCTATGACGGCGTCGTGAAGCGCCGGCCTGATCGCCTTGAGGCGATTATTCACCCGTGTGGGGTGCACACGGTTGGTCAGCAGCACGACGTAGAGATCCCGCTCCCAATCGATCCACAACGACGTCCCGGTAAACCCCGTGTGGCCGATCGCGCTTGCCGACATGCGCGTGCCGCAGGACGAGGTCGGAAGCATCGTGTCCCAGCCGAGCGCCCGCGAGCTGCCGGGAACAGCGGAGCGGCAAACGAATTCGCGGAACGTCGCCGGCTGGGCGAGCAGCGGCTCGCCGGCGATCGTGCGCAGGGACGCGCGGGCAAAGGCCCCGACGGCGGATGCTGTGCCGAAGAGTCCCGCGTGTCCGGCGGCGCCTCCAAGCGCCCACGCGTTTTCGTCGTGCACCTCGCCGATCAACAACCGACCGCGCCACTGATCGAGCTCGGTCGGCGCGGTGCGGTCGCGCCAGAGCCTCGGGGGATTGAAAGTGAGCGGCTCCGGCGTGATGAACGACGCGAGCCTGCGGAACTGCGACGCCAGGGTCGCCGACGGATCGACACGGCCGGGGGTTCGCGATTCGCCGGCCGCGGCATAGTCGAGGACGAAGCCGAGCAGGATGAATCCCAGGTCGCTGTAGACGGCCTGTGTTCGCGGCGAGTACTCGAGGGGTGTGTGGCAGATGGCCGGCTCGAATTCGACGCGCCCCGCGTGATCCCGAAAGAAGGGCAGGTAAGCAGGAAGGCCCGAGGCATGAGCGAGCAGGTCACGGATTGTGACCTGCTCGCGATCGCTGCCTCTCCATTCCGTCAGCCACGCGCGCACGGGGTCGTCGAGCGTCAGCACGCCACTGTCGACGGCACGCATCACCAGCGTGGCCGTGCCGATGACCTTGGTGAGCGACGCAAGATCGAAGACCGTGTCGTCGGTCGTCTCCGGAGCGCCCGGCTCGTATGTGAGCGATCCGAACGTTCGCCGCCACAGGGCGCCTCCCATGCGTCCGACTTCGACGGAGGCTGCGGGGAACGCGCGATCGAGGACGCCCTGCAGGAGAATTTCGGCGGCGCGAGCGAAAGCCTCAGGCATCAGCACGCCGCGGCAGCACGAGCGACAGCGCAAGTGCGAACCCGCCCGTAGTCGCGGCGCCGACGAGCGCGTACCACGTCCATGCGCAGGCGCCGGTCCACCATACGGCGGTCACGACCACGGTGCCTGCGACCATGCCGCCCAGCATGGCGGCGGATCCCACACGGCGTGTGAGTACGCCGGTGAGGAACGCGCCCAGCACGGGGCCGGCGGCAAACGAGAGCACGAGCAGCCCGGCATCGAGCACCGACCGGTCGATCCACTGCGCGGCCAGCGCGACGCCGATCTGGGCGATGCCCCACCCGATGGTCGCGTGCCTCGACAACCGCATCAGGAGTGCCTGGTCGGCATCGGGGCGCACATATTTCACATAGAAGTCGTTAATCGTGGTCGCGGCCAGCGCATTGATAGACGGGGAGAGTGCGGCGGCCACGATCGCCGCAACGATGAAGCCGGAAATTCCTGGCGGAATCCCCGTGACCACAAACAGCGGAAGGATCTCGTCGGTTCGCGCCAGCGGACGGGGTAACGGCGTCTGCTGATAGTAGGTGTAGAGCATCACACCGATGAACAGGAACAGCAGGAACTGCGCAAAAACGATGAAGCCGCTCAGCATCAGTCCCTTCGCGGCGTCACGGGACGAACGGGCGGAGAGCAGCCGCTGGACGAGGAACTGGTCGGTGCCGTGCGTGGCCAGTGTGAGCGCAATGCCGCCGAAGAGCCCGGCCCAGAAGGTGTACACCTTCGTCGGATCCAGGCTGAAATCAAACACCTGAAACTTGCCAGCGGCTTCGCCGGCAGCGGCGACGGTTGCCCATCCGCCAGGGATGCGCCAGAGCAGCGCGACAAAAACCACGAGGGCGCCGGCGACGTAGACAAACATCTGTACGACGTCCGTCCAGATGACCGCGGCGACGCCCCCGCGCACGGTGTAGACGATCATCGCGGCTCCGAGCAGGACGATCGTCCAGGGTACCGGCACCTGCGTGACGACCGAGATGACCAGGGCGGTCGCAAACAGGCGGATGCCGTCGGCGAGCGTGCGCGTCACGACGAAGATAATCGCGGCCGCGTTCTTCACCGACGGTCCGAACCGTCGTTGAAGCAGCTCGTACGACGTGAACAGCTCGCCTCGGAAATACGCGGGAATGAAAAGCACGCTCACGAGAAATCGTCCCGCGATGTACCCGAGGGCGAGCTGGAGGAACGTCATGTTCCCGGCGTACGCACCAGCCGGGACCCCGATGAAGCTGAGCGTGCTCGTTTCGGTCGCGACGATGGTGAAACAGATCGCCCACCACGGCACCGAGCGGCCTGTCAGGAAGTAGTCGCGGGTGGTCTTCTGAAATCGCGCGAACCACGATCCGAACGCCGTGATCGCCAGGAGGTAGCCGGCGATGACGACGTAGTCGAGCCAGGTGAGAACCATCTTTCTCGCTGACCGACAGCCTTCAACGCGACCCGGCAGGGGCCGGCGGCGTCGTGGTGAAGGCCGCACGTCCGACGACCGACAGGTAGTCCGGAGACGTCTGCCGCGGGTTCACCAGGCTGTCGTACGAAAACAGGATCACCCCATCGGCGCCAAGACGACGCGCGGTCTGAATGTTGTCGATAGTCTCCCGTGCCGGGAGACGGTAGGCGCCGATGCCTGCCCAGACAGCCCGAGTGCCGGCCGCCTCGCGGACGGCCGCGATCTGTTCGGCGAACTTCGCCGGTTCGGTCGTGTACGCCATGGGGCAGATCGCGTCGATGAGGCCGGCGTCGAGCCAAGCGCCCCAATCCTGCAACCGGTGCTGAACGGCGTCGCGCATGTCGGGGGCAACCGCGGCGGTCACAAGCGCCTCCGGGCGCTCGCGCTTGACCGTCGCGTGCAGGCGGGTCACGAGCGCCGTCATCCTGGCGATGCGGAAGCTGCGCCACTCGACGGGGAGCGCATCGGGGTAGGCAAAGAGATCGACCGCTTCTTCCGCATCGAGCGTGCGTCGCGTGGCCGCCGGAAGGCTTCCACGGACCGCTGAGCGGAATGCGCCGATCGCGGGCCGGCTGTAGTCGAATCGATCGCTCGGATAGCGCGCGTAATCGAGATGGATGCCGTCGACCGCATAGCGGTGCGCGAGATCGCGGACGATCGAGTCGGTGTAGTCCGCCGCCTCGGTGACGATCGGCGACGTGTAGAGTCCTTCGATTCCGTTCGGCTGCGCACGCGTCCACCGCGCGAGTTTTCCGACGTAGGCCGGACTCTCGGGCTCGATCGTGGCCAGCTCCTGGGCGATGTCGCGAGGCACCATCAGCCACGCGGCATGGCGGTAGACGACGTGCTCACGCGCGGCCGGCAGATCGGTTGCGCTCGAGATCAGGTTGACGTTGACCCACGCATGCACCCGCAGGCCTGCGGCATGTCCCGCTTCAAGAACCGATGCCAGCGGATCGAATGTGTCGGGTTGCCGCAGGAGCTCCGCCGGACGCGGCTCGACGCCGCCCAGGTAGTACGCATCGCCACGTCCGCGCACCTGCACGAGCAGCGTGTTGAAGCCGTTGTCGCGCGCGGATCGCACGAGCGCCGCAATGTGGTCTGGTGTCGTCAGCGAGGTGCGGAGGACCCAGAGTGCGCGCGTTTCCACCTTCGCGTCTAGCGACGCTACGGTGGACAAGTCCCCCTTCGCATCCTGTAACGATGTCGAGTCGAACGCGGACTTGTCCGCCGAAGCGTCGACATCGTGACGGGACGCGAAGGCGGAAGCGTGTGGGGATCTTGCCGAGGCGAGGATGCCGATTGCGATCGCGAGCGCGGCTGCAGCACGCGCGCGAGGTTCCCGTCCGACGAAACTCATAAAGTGCTCGAATGTAACAGCCTGCAGCGCGCGATGTCAACGCGAAACGGCGCAGTTCGTTTGACTTTGATCGCCGCCGAAGTCTAGTGTACGTCTCTGAGAGTCGTTGCGCAGCGAATGCCAACGACGCTCGGAGAGTCCGGCCGTCCATTCATGTTTCATGTGCTCGGAATCGATGCGGGTGGGACGAAGACGGTGTGCCTGCTCGCCGACGATCAGGGACATGTCATCGCCGAATCGCGCCGGGGTGGCGCGAATCTCCAGGCCGTTGGTGAACTGGAGGTGGAGAAGGTCCTTCACGAGGTCATGGAAGAGGCGATCGGCAATCGCGCCATCGTCCCTGCCGCCATCTGCCTCGGCATTGCGGGGGTTGATCGCCCGGACGATTCCGCCGTCGTCGACGGCATCATGCGGCGCATCGGCTACAAGGCGCGGGTGGTCGTGGTCAATGACGCGCTGGTCGCGCTCGAAGCCGGCGCTCCCGGGCAGGCCGGTGTCGTGGTCATCTCCGGTACGGGATCGATCTCATACGGCCGCGACGGCAAAGGCCAGGCCACGCGGTCGGGCGGATGGGGATACGTGCTCGGTGACGAGGGGAGCGGGTACTGGATTGGCCGGGCCGCGCTGCGGGCCGTGCTGCGGGAGGCGGACAGGCGCGGGCCCGCGACGCTGTTGTCGGCAATGCTGCTGAAGCATTTCGGCGTGCCGCAAGCACAGGGATTGATTCACGAGGTGTACAACACGAACCTGAAGCCCGCTGCGATTGGCGCTCTTGCGCAGTGCGTGCAGGCGGCGTTCTCACAAGGCGATCAGGTCGCGATCGGCATCCTGCGGGGGGCGGCCGACGAGCTCGAGGCATCGGCGCTGTCAGTGGCGCGCCGCCTGGATCTCATTGGCGAGTCGTTCGTCTTCATTCTCGCCGGCGGGATTTTCCGCGCCGTTCCCTGGCTGGAACAGGAGCTCGAACGTCGTCTCCCGCTCTCGGCGCCCCGGAGCAGGGTCCGGCTGCTCGATCGGGAACCTGCCACGGGCGCCGTCGCGATCGCGCTGCAGGCGGCGCGTGGCGGAGCAGTGATCCCCGCCTACATAAGCTGACCTGATGCCTGGCGATATTCCAGGGACCTCCATTCGGCTCCGGCGGAGTCCGCGCGTCGCTGTTTTCCCGAACGATCACGCGGTCGCCAGGGCACTCGGGAGGCGCATTGCTGACTTCGTGACGGCCAGCCCCCGTCCCGTACTCGGGCTGCCGACCGGACGGACGCCTCTGACGCTCTATCGCGAAATCGCCGCCCTGCACGCGCGAGGGGTCGACTTCTCGCACGTCAGGACGTTCAACCTCGACGAGTTCCTCGGAATACCATCGTCTCATCCGGGGAGCTACCGAAGTTTCATGGAGCATCACCTGTTCAGCCGGCTGAACGTCAAACCGGAGAATCGCCACTTCCTGGACGGCGGTACCAGCGATCCCGACGCGGAGTGTGCGCGCTACGAACGTCACATTGCGGAGGCCGGCGGGATTGATTTGCAGGTACTGGGAATCGGCGCGAACGGTCACATCGGGTTCAACGAGCCGGCGCCGACGCTCCAGTCGCGCACCCACCGCGTGACACTCAAGCCCGAGACGCGCCGCAGCAATGCGTCGCTGTTCGGGGGAGATCCCGCGCGTGTGCCGCCCGAAGCGCTATCGATGGGGATGGCGACGATTCTTCACTCGCGGGCAATTGTCCTACTCGCCACGGGGCGATCGAAAGCGGCGTGCGTGGAGCGGGTTGTCAACGGCCCGCTGACGACAGAGTTACCTGCGTCGTTCCTGCAGCTTCACGACGACGTGGACATCATGCTGGACGCGGCGGCGGCGGAGAAGCTCCCAGAAGATCGGTGAGGCGCGCGTCCGCGTCTTCGCCGATCGCCTCGCGCACTGAGTCGTGCGCCTTCTTCAGCCGGCGGAGCGCCTGCGGCAGCGTGAGGTCCGCGCGCTGCATGATAATGGCCGCCTTCACGTTCCACTTCGCGCGTTTCAGCAGGGCGTCCGCCGCATCGTAGTCGATTCCTGTCACGAGGCCGAGAATCCGCCGCGCGCGGTCTTTCAGCTTTTCGGATCCGGTCTGAACGTCCACCATCAGGTTGCCGTACGTCTTGCCCAGCTTAATCATCGCGATCGTCGTGAGCATATTCAGCACGAGCTTTGTGGCCGTGCCGGCCTTGAGCCGGGTGGAGCCCGCGATGATTTCCGGTCCGACCGCCGGGGCGATCTGAAGGTCGACGAAATTCTGGAGCTCGGAGCCCGGCCAGCAGGTGACGAAGATGATTTTGGCCCCCGACTTGCGCGCGCGTGTGAGTGCGCCGCGCACGAATGGCGTCATCCCGCTGGCGGACACGCCGATGACAACGTCTTTCTTGCCGAGGCGGAGCCGGCCGATGCTGCGTGCCCCTTCTTCATAGTTGTCTTCGACGCCCTCCTTGGCGCGGAAGACCGCCTCCTGTCCGCCGGCCATGATGGCCTGGACGAGCGTCGGGCTGGTGCCGAAGGTCGGCGGCATTTCGGAGGCCTCGACCACGCCGAGCCGCCCGCTCGTGCCGGCGCCCACGAAGATGACGCGCCCTCCTTTGCGGAGCGACTGCGTGATGATCTCGACGCCGTGCGCGATGCGTTGCCTTTCCTTCTGGACCGCTGCGACCACCTTGCGGTCCTCGTTGATGATCATGTCGATGATTTCGGGAACGGCAGCCTTGTCGACGGCGAGACTGATGGGATTGATGGCTTCGGTCGGGAGAAATTGCCACTTCGATTGGGTCGGCATGAAGTAGGTCCGTCCAGCGTGATTACACGCGCCACTTGCGCGTCCGTGCAACCCTTTACGCTACTCCTCGCTACCCGGAGTGTCAAACGCTCAATCCCTAATCCCTAATCCCTAACTAATCCCTAATCGTCAATCACGAATCGTCGAATCCTGCATCGCCAGCCACCAGCCACCAGCCGCCAGCCTCGAGCAGCGAGTCGCGAACCGCAAAATCGCGCATGGTACACTCCCGTGAATGGCTGAGCCCAATCTGCACGTGACGGAGCGGACGATCCCCAAACCGTTCGCGCGCATTGCCGAGGTGCCCTCGCGCCGGGGCGCTCGGTGATCGACGCCTATATCACCTACCTGCGAGATGTCCGGCGGCTGTCGCCGAATACCGTCGAGAGTTACGCGCGCGACCTGAATCTGCTGGGAGCGTTTGCGGAAAAACGAGGAGTCCAGGTGGAAACTCTGGAGCGGCGGGATCTGGAAGCATTCGTCCGGCAGATGATGTCGTCCGGGCTTGCGCCGCGTTCTGTGGCCCGCGCGGTCGCCTGCGTTCGCGGCTTTTACCGGTTTGTGGCGGTCGAGCAGAAACATGACGGCAGCCCCGCCGATGATCTGCGTCCGCCGCGAGCCTGGGCCGCATTGCCGAAGTTTCTCTCGCTCGACGAGGTGGATCGTCTGCTCGCGCAGCCCGACACCAGTACCGCCCGCGGGTTGCGCGACAAGGCGCTGATTGAAGTGCTGTACGCGACTGGACTTCGCGTGTCGGAGCTCGTGGCGCTCCGCGCCGGCGATCTCAACCTGGACGAGGGATACCTGACGTGCATCGGCAAAGGAGACAAGCAGCGGATGGTGCCCCTCGGGCACGAGGCGGCCGACTGGGTGCGCCGGTACATTCGTGACGGCCGGCATGGGATGCTGCGGAAGAAGAAATCGCCGTGGCTGTTCGTCAACGCGCGGGATGGCGGGCCGCTGTCGCGCGTGGGCTTCTGGAAGGTGCTGAAGGAATACGGGATCAAGGCGGGCATCTCGCGCGACTTGAGCCCGCACGCGCTGCGGCACTCATTCGCGACGCACCTTCTGGAGCGCGGCGCAGACCTTCGCATGATCCAGCTGATGCTCGGCCATGCCGACCTCTCGACTACCCAGATCTACACCCACGTGCTCGAGGCCCGCCTGCGCGTGGTGTATGACAAGTTTCATCCGAGGAAATGAAGCTCGTTGCGTCCTTCCGCCTTCAGGCGGAAGGACAGGCCGCCTTTAGGCGGAAAGACAGGAACCCGACGCCCGCAGCCCCGTCTATATATGGTGATCCCGACTCACCTACAAAACCGGAGGAACCCATGGAACGCACGTTCTGGCAGAAGCTGGAAGGCACGACGGACACGGTCCTCGCACAATTGCGCAAACTCGTGGACGAAGGCAATATTCGCCGTGTTGTCGTCAAACAGCATGGCAAGACGATCGCCGAGTTTCCGCTCACGGCAGGAGTAATCGGCGCGGTCATCGCCCCGGTAGCGGCGGCCATAGGCGCACTGAGCGCGCTCATCGCCGACTGCAGCATCGAGGTGGAGAAAACCGTGCCCGAGCCGGAATCGACGCCAGTGGGGTAAGTCCAGGCGTTCTACTTCATCTTGCCCGGATCCTCTCAAGCTGCTATATTTGCAGGACTTGAGAACGTCCGCCTCAACAGGCGGTACGCCTGCTTCCTCGGAAAATCCGAGCAAGTCCCACGAATACGTGCGCCATCGGTCGCCGGCTTGCCGGTGCGCCGCAGCATGAAGGAGCTCGACACGCATGAGCCGTAAAGGCCGACATTTGTTCACGTCCGAATCGGTGACCGAGGGGCATCCCGACAAGATCGCCGACCAGATCTCTGACTCGATTCTCGACGCCATCCTCGCGCAGGATCCCGTGGGCCGCGTGGCCTGTGAAACACTGGTGACCACGGGCCTCGCGATTATCGCCGGCGAAATCACCACGAACTGTTACGTCGATTTCCCGAAAATCGTCCGCGAGACCATCAAGGACGTCGGATATACGCGCGCGAAATTCGGGTTCGACTCCGAAACCTGCGCGGTGCTTTCGTCGATCCACGAACAGTCGCCTGACATCGCCCAGGGCGTGGATCCGGGCGGCGCGGGCGACCAGGGCCTGATGTTCGGGTATGCGTGCACGGAGACCGACGAGCTGATGCCGCTGCCGATCATGCTGGCCCACAAGCTCGTGAAGGGGCTCTCATGCGCGCGGCGCAACGGCGTCATGGACTACCTGCGGCCGGACGGCAAGTCGCAGGTTACCGTTGAATACGACGGCTACAAGCCGGTCCGCGTGGACACGGTCGTCGTCTCCACCCAGCACAGCGCCGACGTGACGAACGAGACGTTGCGCGACGACATCGCCGAGAAGATCGTGAATCGCGTGATCCCCGAGAGCATGCGGGACAAGAACACGCGGATCCTGATCAATCCAACCGGGCGTTTCGTCGTCGGCGGTCCGCACGGCGACGCCGGCGTCACCGGCCGCAAGATCATCGTCGACACCTACGGCGGCGCAGCTCCGCACGGCGGCGGAGCGTTCTCCGGCAAAGATCCCACGAAAGTCGATCGCTCAGCCTGCTACATGGCGCGCTACGTCGCGAAGAACGTCGTCGCGGCAGGACTCGCCGAGCGCTGCATCGTGCAGCTCGCGTACGCGATTGGCGTGGCCGAGCCGGTGTCCGTTCTCGTCGACACGTTCGACACGGGCCTGATCGACGACGAGAAAATCAGCGAGATCGTGCGCGCGCAGTTCAAGTTGACCCCGCGCGGCATCATCGAAACCCTCGACCTGCGGCGCCCGATTTACAAGAAGACGGCGGCGTTCGGGCACTTCGGCCGGAACGAACCGGAATTCACCTGGGAGCGCACCGACAAAGCGAAGACGCTCAAGTCGGACGCTGGCATCAGGTAAACCGGACCGCGGTGCGCGATTCGGTTCGGAAGACCGGCCGCCGCGACTGTTTACCCAAACTGAATAATGCGGAAGGTGTTACTGGTGACGGCGGCCTTCGGGGTCGCCGTCATTTTTTTTCTGCTGGCGACGCTGCCGCCGAGTCCGGAGATCGTCGCGGCCACTCTCGACCCGAATCTGCAGCGCCGCACAGTTGCGGGCGCGTATCACATTCACTCCATCCTTTCCGACGGGTCGGGCGATAAGGACGCCGTCGCGGCCGCGGCGTCGCGCGCCGGTCTGTCGTTTGTCGTCCTCACCGATCACGGCGACGGAACCCGTCCGCCGGACCCTGCCGTCTTTCTGCACGGCGTGTTGTGCATCGATGCCGTCGAGGTCAGCACGAGTGGGGGGCACCTGGTTGCGCTCGACATGAAGGCCTCCCCCTATCCGCTCGGGGGAGAGCCGTCCGCGGTCGTGGAAGACGTGCACCGACTCGGCGGGTTCGGCATCGCGGCGCATCCGGATTCGGCGCGTCCGTCGCTCGCCTGGAGCGACTGGAAGGCTCCCATCGACGGGGTGGAGTGGATGAACGCGGACAGCGAGTGGCGAAACGAATCGAGCGCCGCGCTCGCGCGCGTCCTGTTCGATTACGCGTTGCGGCCAGGTCCGGCCCTCGCCTCGATACTCGACAAACCGGTCGCAACCCTTCAGCGATGGGACAGCCTCGGACACCAGCGTCCCGTGATCGGTATAGCCGGCCACGACGCACACGGGGGGATCGGGCGCGGCGTGGAAGAAGGCGGATCGCGCCGGTCCGCGCTTCGTGGGATTCCGTCGTATGAGGCCAGCTTCCGATCCTTCAGCACCGGGGCCGTTCTCGAGAGAACGCTCGACAGCGACGCCTCGGTCGCCGCGCGACAGGTACTCGATGCCATCGAGAGAGGGCGGACCTTCACGGTCATCGACGCGATCGCCACTCCCGGGTTCGTCGATTTCCGGGGATCGCAGGGGACAGGTAAGCCGTCAGAAATGGGCTCGACACTTCCCGCGGCCCCTTCGGTGATTGTCGTCGACGCCTCAATGCCCGCCGGCGCCGAGATCGTCGTGGTGGGCGACGGTAGAGAATTCATGCGCACCCGGGACCCGCATGTCGAGACACTCGTCGAGCCTTCGGGCGGGGGTTTCCGAGTAGAGGTGCGCGTGCCCCGGGCGCCGGGCGTCCCGCCAGTGCCATGGCTCGTGACCAATCCAATCTACTTTCTCGCGCCACCTGCGGCTCCAGTGCCGGCACGGGCGGACGGGGAAGTCATTCCGCTGCCGGCCGACGTGGCGTGGCACGTGGAGAAAGATCCGGCATCGAGCGCGACTCTGGCCGCCTCCGGCGGCCAGCTGAGCCTCGATTACACGCTGAGGGCGGGCGATCGCGCCAGTCAGTTCGCCGCAATCGTCGCGAACCTGCAGGTGCGTGAGCCCCAGCTCTCTCGGATCCGCCTGACAGCTTCCGCCGCGCGTCCGGGACGTTTCTCGATCCAGCTGCGATATCCGCAGGGTGGGGGAGAGCGTTGGGGAAAATCCGTGTACGTCGATTCCACGCCACGCGAAGTCGCCGTCGCGATCGAAGACATGCAGCCGGCAGATCGCCAGTCGGGACACGCGCCCGATCTCACCTCCGCTGGGGCGCTCCTGTTCGTGGTCGATCTCACCAACGCCCACCCGGCCGACTCGAACTCGATTCACGTCAGCAACGTCGGGTTCGAGCGCTGAGTTCCCGGCTAGTTTCTGCTGGGGCCCCGCCCCGGCGCGATCTCCTGTAATGCCGCGATCAGATCGCTCGCCAGCACGCCGTGCCGGAATCCTTCCCGGAGCATCCGCTCCGCGATCTGACGGGCGACGACGCCTGGTTTTCCCCGGCCGTGGTCCCGCGCGAGAGCGGAGATGAAGGTGCCGAGCCCGCGCTTCACGTAGACTGCCCCCTCCCGCTCCAGTGTCCGGTAAGCGTGCTGGACGGTATTGGCGTTCACCTTCAATTCGTCCGCCAGTTTTCGGCTGGCCGGCAGCGGTTCATCCGGCTTCAAGATTCCAATCGCTACGCACCGACGCACCTCATCGGCAATTTGCCGGTAAACGGGTCGCGGATCCGAGACGTCAATGTCAACTAGCACACTAGTAAACTAGCACACTAGATAACTAGTGTGCTAGGCCTATCGCGGCTCGCGGCTCGCGGCTCGCGGGTCGTGATTCGCGATTCGGGGTTAGCTGGAAGATGGAAGCCGGGAGCTGGAAGCGGAGCGAAGCTACGTCTTCGCCCTGAGGAGGAGGTACACGGCGCAGGCCGTTACGACGATGTTGGGTGTCCAGGCGGCAAGCAGGGGAGGGAGAAGTCCGGCTTTGCCAATCGCGACAAAGACGCTCATCAGGAACCAATAGGAAAGCGCGAGTGCGATGCCCAGTCCAATCCCGTACAGTGTGCCCCTCCGGCCCGTCGTGACGCCGAAGGGAACAGCGAGCAGGCTCATCACGAACGTGACGAACGGAAAGGCGAGCTTCCGGTGCAGGGCGACCTCCTGGGGCACGACATTCGCGCCTGTGGCGGACAGTTCCTTTACCGCTCGCCGAAGCTGCGCGACCGTCATCAACTCCATGTCCGTATCCTCGGTCCTGAAGTAGTCCGGCGCGTCGAGGGGGATCGGCTGCCGGGTGAACGCCTGCCATTTCGCCGGTCCGGTGCCGAACTCCTGCGTCCAGCCTTTGACCGCGGTCCATGTGCCGCGGTATTCCGCCGCCGCCGCATACGTCTGCGACGCCAGGCGCCACGCGCCCGGCACGAGACGATACACGGTCAACGAGGTCAGCGTGTTGTTGCGCGCATCGAAGAATCCATAGTGGTAGATGCTGCCGTCGCGCCCGATGACCCACCGGCGGTTCAGCGGGTTGAAGGTCTTCGGCGGCCTGCCACGGATCTGGTCGTCGAGCGCGTTGGCCCGGCGATTTGCGCGTGCAAGGATTTCCTGATCCAGTGCGAACAGTCCCGCGCTGAAGAGCAGCGAGAGCAGGACGACCGGGAGCGCGACGCGATAGAGACTGATGCCGCAGGCCTTCATCACGGTCAGTTCGCTGGTGCGAGACAGCAGG
>JBBQEJ010000038.1:0-37016 GCA_038320555.1 Vicinamibacterales bacterium
GTGCCTTGGGCGCTCAACCAGCGTCCGATCTGTTCCCGGTCATGGTCACTGAGGCTGAGCGCCGGGAGTGGGGCGGGCATGATGCAGCATACGCGGACCCTGTCAGGTTGTCCAGCTATTTGTTGGACATAGCACTAGCGGCGGTGGTTGCAAACGATGCGCGCCCTCCACAGCAGCAACCCTGGCACCCACGGCACTCCTGGCACTCCTGGTACTCCTGGCACCCTGGCACTCCTGGCACCCCTGGCACCCTGGCACCCCTAACACCCCTGGCACCCCTGGCACCCCTGGCACCCACGAAGTATCATCACCCGATGCGCTACAGACGCTTTGGCAGAACGGGTTGGGACGTGTCGGAAATCGGGTATGGGATGTGGGGGATGGCGGGTTGGACCGGGAGCGCGGACGAGGAATCGCTTGCATCGCTCGATCGCGCGGTTGCGCTGGGGTGCAACTTTTTCGACACCGCGTGGGCTTACGGCGACGGACACAGCGAGCAGCTGCTGGGGCAGCTTCTGAAACGCCAGGCAGGCACACGACTGTATTCGGCGACGAAGATTCCGCCGAAGAATCGCCGGTGGCCGGCGCGCCCCGAGTACACGCTGGACGACGTCTACCCGCCGGACTACATCCGTGAGTACACGGAGAAGAGCCTCGAGAACATCGGCGTGTCGACGATCGATCTCCAGCAGTTCCACGTCTGGAGCGATACGTGGGCAGACGATGTGCGGTGGCAGCGCGCCGTGTCCAGGCTCAAGGAGGAAGGCCTCGTGCGCGCGGTTGGGATCAGCATCAACCGGTGGCAGCCGTCGAATGTCCTTCGCGCTCTTGATACGGGACTGATCGACGCGGTTCAGGTCGTCTACAACGTGCTGGACCAGAACCCTGAGGATGAGCTCTTCCCCGCCTGCCGCGAGAAAGACATCGCGATCATCGCTCGCGTACCCTTCGATGAAGGCAGCCTCACGGGTACACTCACCGCCCAGTCGAGCTGGCCCACGGGAGACTTCCGCAACATCTACTTTCGCCCCGAGAACCTTCTTCCAACACTCGAACGCATCGAAAAGCTCCGGCCGGTGGTTCCGCGGGATATGACGATGTCGGAGCTGGCCCTGCGGCACATCCTGCAAAGCCCTGACGTCGGGACCGTGATTCCAGGCATGCGAAAGCTCCGTCATGTCGAGCAGAACATCGCGGTCAGCGACGGACGTCAGCTCCTCGCGGGCCTTATGGCAGAGCTCCGGAAGCATCGTTGGGACCGCTCGGTGGATTACATCGAATAGCGCCACCCAGTGACGGGGATCGAAGTCGTGAGGGTTGGAGTCTTATATAGGAGGGGAATTTGAGACCTGGCCCTACAGTCCTGAGAGCAAGCGCCCGACAAGTCTTAAGACCCAGCCCTACAGTGTGTTACCGGGATTGGTGCACTCTGGTATAATGATCTTTTGCCCAAAGCGTGAAGGAGCCTGCTGTGAAGGAAGGGATTCACCCTAAGTATCACGAGATCGAGGCGCGTTGCGCGTGCGGCGCCACGTGGAAGACTCGGTCCACCAAGCCCGAGCTGCACCTTGAAATCTGCAACAACTGCCACCCGTTCTTCACCGGCCGGCAGAAACTGGTAGACACGGAAGGTCGCGTCGAACGGTTCACCAAGCGGTTCGGCGTCCAGACGTCCGAGAGCCGCAAGGCCGCGGCAAAGACCAAGAAGACGGAAAAGACCACAGCCGTCGCCAAATAGTCCGGCAACGGCCCGCCCTGAGCGAGCGCTCGACCGAGCGACTCGAAGGGCGGCTTATCCGGACAAGATGATCTCTCGGAGACGCTCAGCTCGAAAAAAGCTGGGCGTCTGTTTTTTGGGCAAGCTTTCGATCGAGGCGGGCCAGCCGATGCCGGACGCTGTCTGCGCGCGGCCGGTTGGACTCGGCTTCGGCTTCTTTTGCGGCGAAGAGCGCCAGCTCTCGCGCGCTCCTGAGATCGCGGTCCCGGTGTTCGTGGTGAATCGCAAGCGCTTGAGCCGCGAAGTGCCGCAGCGCGCCCAGCCCGCCAATCCGCCGGACCGCCCGCGGTTCCGTCAATTCGATCACCTCCCGCCAGATCGCCGCCGCCTCCGCAAAACGCCGCTCGCGGCGATGTCGAAGCGCGAGCCTGTAGAGCGCTTCTGCCCTCAGGTCGGCGGTCCTCGATTGAGCCGCGCGCCTGTAGCAGTGCTCCGCGCGCGCCAGAACGCTCACGCGATCGCCTGATCGATCATCGGTCGCGGCACGTTCGTAGATGCGGCCGAGCGCGAGCGCTTCGGCGCCGTCACGGCACGCCGCGTGGCCGTCGCGCGCCAGCTGCACCGCGCGCGCCATCACCGCGGCAAGCGACACGAGATCGAGCCGGTTGTGTTCGAGCACCGGCTCGAGGGGCCGCGGATCACCGCTGCGCAGGAACTGAAAAAATCGCCCCGGTATCTCGAATCCCCCGACGTCGCCGACACGACTCACGTTGAAAAGCGTCCGCTCGAGCGTCGTCAACCTGCAGCCGGAGTCCCCGGGATCCGCCGCGCCGGCACGGGCGCGCCACAGGCGTCGCGCGGAGTGCAGCACGTCGAAGTGCGGCACGGTGGCGAGCGGCATCTGCAGCCGATGAAACAGCCAGCGCGTCTCCATGACCGGTACGTCAAACGTCTTGCCGTTATACGTGACGATGAGATCCGCGCCGCTGAAGAAGTCCGCGACGGCGTGCAACATCGCGCGCTCCGACGCGAAGCTGGTGAGCAGAAACTGCCGCACCTGAAACGCCCCGAGATCGAAATATCCGCACCCCACCAGGAACGCGATCGTCCCGGCGCCTCCGCTCAATCCCGTCGTCTCCAAATCGATGAAGATCGTCCGCCGCGTGCGTAACAGACCGTCCAGCCTTCGCTCCCCTGACTGAGACGGAGCTTCGGCCAGGCAGGCCGGCGTCTGACACCCGTCGTCCAATTGCCCATTCGATTCGACGCCCGGGGTCTGACCAAATGGGGCAGAGGTCTGACCCCCGAGGGACGGATCGAGGATCGTGAGCGAGGCGAAGTCGTCCACGTCGCATTCGCCGATGCGGATGCCGCCGTGGAACCGATCCGCCTCGTAGCGGCGGTCAACGATCAAACATTGGCCGAACGGCGTATCCGCGGGATGCCCGCCGAGGATCGTCCCTACGCGGGAGAGATCCATCGACGCTTCGTATCCGCCGGTGTCGGGCTCGTAGGTGAGCTCGCGGACGGGCTTGGGCGGCCCACCTTTCACGATCGAGCGAAGCCGCGACGAGAGATCCATCAAATGGCCTCGGCCTCGAGGAGGCGGTCGAGAATTCGCCACGCCACCTGTTTCGCATGGGGGCCGGTATTGCCCTCCGGCCCTACGCACGACGGACATCCCGAGGTGCAGGGACATCCCGCGATGAGCTCGCGCGTGCGCTCGATCAGCAATCCATGCATCTCGTACAGGGGCCGGCTGAACCCGATGCCACCCGGATAGTTGTCGTAGATGAAAATGTTCGGATCGGTTGCAAGCGTTTCGGGGACGCCGCCGGTTCCGCCGGTGCGCGTCGTCCGGTCGAGCGATCCACCGTCGACCGACAAGCCGATGTCGTGACCGTCGCACATCAGCAGCAACTGCGCGATGTTCTTCATCGCAAACGCCAGCCCGACCACGCCGTCGCGCCGATCGTCGCCCGCAAACGGGAGCGTCGACATCATGTCCGCCGGAATCGTGAGCCAGTACGACGAGGTGTGCATCTGCTGTTCGGGCAGATCGAGCTCACCGGAGCCGACGTTTTCGTTCGTGTAGAACTTGATCTTTTTGAACCCGACGACGCGCGACACCACGTGCACTTCGCCGTGGGATCTGAACGCTCCGCTCGCCGGGATCCGGGATTCGGGATCCGGGATCCGCGGGATCGGTTGTTCGGCCGGGTTCTCTTCGGATCCCGGATCCCGGGTCCCGGCTCCCGACTCGAATGTATCCAGGATCGTGACCTTCGTATACGTGATCGCATCGGTGTAATAGTCGCAATCAACCGCGCGGAGATAGGCCTTGCGGCCGTCGAAATCAAACCGCTCCACCTGGAACAACTGACCCTCGAGAATGTAGATGGCTTTCTCGTGGAGCGTCGCGGGCCCACTCGTGAAATCGGTCTCACCGATCACGCGTTCGCCGTTGGTGCGGTCGACAACGACGAAGTTGTCGGACGACACCGAACGAAGGCTGACGGCGTCGGCCGGATAGGACTCATTCGTCCAGTTCCACTGACCGTCCGCCTGGTGGACGAAGCCCTCTTCGGCCAGCACGGACAGGACCGCCTGAAGATCCACTTCGTCGCGCCGGCCTTCGACGCCGAACTGCTCGTCGTTTCTGAAGGGCAACTCGAACGCCGCGCACTTCACGTGATCCAGCAGAATGTGCAGGTTGTCGGGATTGATGAGCGCGTGCTCGGGCGATGCGTCGAAAAAGTATGACGGGTTGCGCACGATGAACTGATCGATCGGGGCGCTGCTCGCGACGAGCACGGCCGCCGATCGCGTCGTGCGCCGGCCCGCCCGGCCCGCGCGCTGCCAGGTCGCCGCAATCGTACCGGGGTACCCGGCCATCACCGAGACGTCGAGCGCGCCGATGTCGATGCCGAGCTCGAGCGCGTTGGTCGAAACGACCGCGCGCACCTGTCCCTCGCGCAGCCCGCGCTCGATTTCGCGACGGCGGTTCGGCAGGTAACCGCCGCGATACCCTCGAACCACGTCGGCGGCCCCCGGCGGACCATGAAACGCATCCTTCAGATACGTCGTCAGAATCTCGACTGCCAGCCGGCTTTGCGCGAAGAGTATCAGCTGGAGGTTGTGGCGCAGGAATTCGAGCGCGACCCGGCGCGCTTCGGCCAGATACGAGCGGCGTATGCCGAGCTGTGCGTTCACGACCGGCGGGTTCACGAACAGAAAGAACTTCTCGCCGCGCGGCGCACCATTGTTTTCGACGAGCTCGAACCGGCGTCCCGTGAGCCCTTCGGCCAGCTCGCGCGGGTTGGCAATCGTCGCCGACGAGCAGATGAAAATCGGATCCGACCCGTAATGCCGGCAGATGCGCTGCAGGCGGCGGAGGATGTTTCCAAGATGGCTTCCGAAGACGCCGCGATAGGCGTGGAGCTCATCGATGACCACAAACCGCAGGTTCTCGAACAATTTCGCCCAACGCGGATGGTGCGGCAGGATTCCGGAGTGCAGCATGTCGGGATTGCTGAGCACCACGTGCGCCTTGCCCCGGATCGCGCGGCGCGCGTCCGACGGCGTGTCGCCGTCGTAGGTAAACACCCCAATCTCGAGGTCCGTCCCGCGTGTCGTGATCTCGGACAGCGAGTGAAGCTCCGCCAGTTGATCCTGGGCGAGCGCCTTGGTCGGAAAGAGATACAGGGCCCGGGTGGCGGAATCCTGGAGGATCGCATTCAGGACGGGGGCGTTATAGCAAAGCGTCTTGCCCGAGGCCGTCGGTGTAATCGTGACGACATTGCGGCCGCCGAGGACGTGCTCGAAGGCTTCCGCCTGGTGTGTGTAGAGCTGGTGGATGCCCCGCGCCGCCAGCGCGGAAATCAGCCGGTCGTCGGTCCCCTCCGGGTATGGCGCAAACGATGCCGCCATCGCGGGCAGTCTGTGCGACGCGGTGACGATCGGATCGGCGTCCGGACCCATCGGCGCGCGCGACGAGGTCAGCCGCGTCAACACGTCCTGGAGCGAACGGTCCTTGTCTCCGGTGACAACGGGAAGGGTCTCTTGCGCCATGGAAAGTCTTGAGGCCGTTGGGATTGCGGGACCGATGGTAACAGGCCTTCAGTGGGCGATCAAGAGGCGAAACTGCCTCAGCTGGCGGTATCAGCTCTCGGACTTCCCTTCGGCGGCCTTCGCGGCGATTCCGCTGAGGGCGAGCACGCCGATCAGGTTCGGGAAGATCTGCAGCGCGTTCATCAAATCTCCCCAGGCCCAAACCAGGTTAACTTTGGCGACGGCGCCGAACGGAATGAGGAAGCAGTAGATCCAGCGGTACGGCATCACGACGCGGCGACCGAGCCAGTACTCCAGGAACTGTTCGCCGTAAAACGCCCAACCGATGAGCGTCGTGTAGCCAAAGAGAAAGACACAGAAGGCCACGATGTAGCCGCCAAAACCGGGTATGGCCGCGTTGAAGGCGTGCGCGACCGCTGCGGTGCTCGTCAGCCCCGACGACCACGCGCCGGTCAGAAGAATCGTCATCGCAGTAATCGTCGAGGTGACGAACGACACGATGAAGACCTCCATGACAGCGTTGAGTCCCTGCTGCGACGGCCTGTTGCTCTGAGCGGTGCCATATGCGACCGCCGCGGTGCCATAACCGGCCTCGTTCGCATAGAGGCCGCGCGCGAGCCCATAGCGCATCGCGATGAAAATACCGAAGCCGAGCGTCGAGTGCGTCGTGAATGCCTCGCGCAGAACCAGCGCCAGCACCCCGGGAATGCGCGACGCAAAGGACAGAATCACGAACAGCCCGCCCGCCAGATAAAGGCCGACTTTCAGTGGTGCAAGACTGGCAGCGGCGCGGCCGATGGACTTGATGCCGCCGATGATCACCAGCCATGTCAGAACCGCAATCGTGACTCCGGAGATCCAGAACGGGACGCCGACCTGCGTGTTCATCACGAGCGCGATCGAGTTGGTCTGCGTGAACGGCGTCGTCGTGAGCGCCGCGATGCCGGCGACGACTGCGTAGGCCATCGCCAGCGACGGCGATCGCAGGCCGTCCCGCAGGTAGTACATCGGACCCGACTGCACCTGGTCTCCGCGGGCCTGCCTGAAGGTCAGTCCGAGCACCGCCTCGGAGAACTTGATCGAGGTCGCGAAGAAGCCGTAACACCAGATCCAGAACAGCACGCCGGGCCCGCCCGAGACGATCCCTGCCGCGACCCCCGCGATATTGCCCGTGCCAATCGTGGCGGCCAGCGCGGTCATGAACGCTTGAAACGGCGTCAACGCGCCCGCGCCTCCTCCTGTCTGCCCGCCGAAGAAGGCGCGCATCGCTTCGCCAAGGCGGCGGAGCTGCACGACGCGCAGGCGCACGGTAAGAAACAGTCCCGTGCCGAAGAGGACGATGACGAGCACGGGCACGAACAGCCAGTCCGCGGTGGACTGGATCAGATCCGCGACGTTCTGCAGCACGCCGTCTCCCTTGATGAATAACGTCGAATGAATGGTGAACTGAATGATAACTACATGTGTTTCAAAACCCGTGTGAGACGCGGGTCCTGCCCGCGAACAGCCCCATTTGGTGCTCGTGCCGAAAACCTGTCCTTCCGCCTAAAGGCGGAAGCCACATGGCCCTGCGCGTCAAACCGGAATCCCCGGCGCGCGTTTTTTGCGCGCTGGTGTGGACGAGAGGCGCCCCGTTCGCGGTCACCCACGATCGGGTTTTGAAACGTCTAGATGTTCGACCGCGACTGGCACCCGTCCACGGTGATGGACGCGCCGCTCACCCAGCTGGCCCGCGGCGAGGCCAGAAACGCGACGACGGTGGCCACTTCGTCGGCGCGCCCGAAGCGACCGAAGGGCAGCTCGCGCTTGATGAAGTCGGCGATGCCCTGGGGATCCGCCTGGTGCCGCTTGTGCCAGGAGCCGCCCGGAAACAGGATCGATCCGGGCGCCACGCTGTTGACGCGGATGTTCAGCGGCGCCAACTGCTGCGCGAGCGACTTCCCCAGGCTGATCTCGGCCGCTTTGACGGCATTGTAGGTCATCCGGCCGCCCGATTCCCGGCCCCAAATCGACGCGATCATGATGATCGCGCCTCCGCCGCGCTGCTTCATGTGCGGCACCGCCAGGCGCGAGGCGCGAATCGCGGGAAACAACGTCTCATCGATCGCCGCCTGCCACTCCGCGTCGGACGTATCCAGCAGATCGGTGCCTCCTGCTCGACCGACGTTGTTGACGAGAATATCGAGGCCGCCAAACGTTTCGACCGTGCGATCGACGACGAGCGCGATCCCGTCGGCGGTCGAGACGTCCGCCTGCACCATCATGATCATGTTGGGGCGTCGCGCGGAGGCCTCCACTTCGACGGCCGCGGCGGCCAGCTGCTCCGACCCGCGAGCGCAGATGCACACCCGGCAGCCTTCCGCCACGAGTGTGCGGGCGCTTGCCAGACCCAGCCCCCGGCTTGATCCGGTGACGATGGCGATCTTGTCGGTCAGCTGGAGATCCATCTATTCGGGCCGGCCGCCGGTCAGATCGTTCAGCCGCCAGTCGAACGGATGATATGTCACCTTGAATTCGTTCTTCTGCAGGAATTCCTTCTCGAGCGGCAGCAGCCGGGGACTGAGGAAGGCGACGATGGCGCGCTCGACGGGTGACCGTTCGGCGAGCGGACCGCTGGCGCCTTTATCGTAGGCGGCAATGAACTCGGCATCGTGCCAGCTCACGATCGGCGTGACCGAAACCTGGCCTGCCGCCCGATCGATCCGGACCATCGTGCGTTCCGATACGAACTGCTGCTGAATGGCGTCGAGCTGCTGCATGACCCGATCGCCGGTGTACGCCTCGCTTCGCAGGCGGCCGCTCCCAACCGCGCCCCGCCCGAGCGCGAGATACACGCGTGGTTCCTTGAATTGCGGAAGGATGGTCTTCTCGATCTCGTCGAGGGTCACGCTGCGGCCCGCGGCCCGATGCTTGATCTGTTCGAACGCCCCCGGAATCTGGCGGATGCTGTTCGGCGGGTAGCTCTTGCTGGCCCCCTTGATTGGATAGCGATCGATCACCGTCTGGAGCACGAAGGCGTTGTACGCGTTGATCCAGAACGCCAGCTTGTGCTCGCGCGACCATCCGTCGTATGTGGCGGCCGGAACGTTCAGCGAGGCGGTATACCGATCGAGACGGCCGCGCTCGCTCCGGAGGGCACGGTAGTACACCAGTCCGTCGCGGACGTTCAGATCGAGGATCTGATCCAGCGGACGTTGAAGCGCGTCGGGCGGCGCAACATCCTGTCCGGCGAGTGAGGCGGCGCGCATGGCCGGGATCGCAGACACCAGGCAAACAGCTGCGGCGATGGAGGCAAGGCGAGCGTAGGACATGGATAGATCTTAGTGCAGGCGGCGTTACAGATTCGAGGCCAGGAAGTCGGACACCGCGAGCGTAAACCCATCAGGTGCCTCGAGACTCGCCAGGTGCCCGGCCTCGGGCAACACGACCAGGCGCGATCGGGACATGTGATTCTGCATCCTCTCGGCGTCGGCAGGCGGCGTCAGCTCGTCCTCGTCGCCAACAACGACCAGCGCCGGACACGAGATGCGCGGGAGGTCTGGCGTGGAATCGGGCCTGGCCATCATCGCCTCGATAGCCGCCACGATACTCTCGACGCGCTGGCTCTCAATCATGTGGCGAACCTGTGGCACGAGCGCCGGACGCCGCGTTGTCGACGTCGCGCCAAGCAGCTTCGGGAGCATGGCCTCGGCGACGCCGGCCGCACCGCGCGCGTGCGCGATCTCAATCATCTTCCGGCGCCCCTCGCGCCCTTCCGGCGTGTCAGCCTCCGCTTTCGTGTCGGCAAGAATCATCCCGCTGAAACGCTCGGGGTCCATGCGGAACAGCGCAAACGTTACGTAGCCGCCCATCGACAGTCCGCCTATGACGGCCGTTTCGATCTCGAGATGATCGAGCAGCAATCCGACATCCTCCGCCATGTCGTCGAGCGTCAGCTTTTCGGTACCCGCAGGCGGGGGGGCATCCGGTCCGAACCCGCGCAGATCGGGCGCAATGAAGTGCCATCCCTCCGGCACCCGCTCGAGCTCCGGCCGCCACATGTCCGCGCTGAACGGAAACGCATGGAGCAGAACGACCGGCCACCCGCTGCCTGCCTCGAAGTAGCGGATCGTTCGATCGTCGAGCGTGACGCGAAGTTCACGGAGCATTCGATCGATTGTACTCTCTCGTGCTGGTGGCCTGCCGCTCGGGTAAATCCGTACCCTGAGCCCTGAGCCCTGAGTCCTGTACGCTTTCAGTGCGGGCCGATTCGCAAGGTGCGTGTGGCGAGATGGATCTCGCGGAGAAAGATGACGAGTCCGCTGGCGAGGGCCCCCAGGGCGGCGATGAAGATGACCCCAACCGCGACCCGCGAACCGCGAATCAGCCTGTAACACCACCTTGGTAACGGTCGTAACTAGCCCTGAGACAAATGCTCACGGCCGTCGAGTTGTCCGCCTACATCGCACTCGGCGCGGTCGCCGTGCTCGCCGCGAACCTCCTGCTCGGGCAGCTGCTGGCAACAGGGTACAGTCCCGCACGGCACTGGCCCTACCGTCCGATCAAACTGTTCAGGTTCCACAACTGGACCGGATACATCGCGCTTGGCGCGGTGCTGCTGCATCCGCTCATCCTGTTGTTCTCGTCCGCGCCGAGATTCCGGGTGATCGATCTGATCGCGCCTTTGTGGTCGCCGGTCCAGCCCACGTCGAACGTCCTCGGCGCTCTCGCGCTCTACCTCGTCGTCGTCGTGGTCGCAACGTCCTATTTTCGGCGGGCGCTTGGACGTCAGCTGTGGCGATCGATTCACCACACCACCTACGCCGCCGCGACGACAGTCTTCCTTCACGGCATCATCGCTGACCCGACAGTCTCCGGCCGGCCCGTCAACTACATCGACGGTGAAAAAGTGTTCGTCGAGGGCTGTGCCGTGCTGTTCGCCGCTACCGCCGTGTGGCGGATACGGCACCGGCGCACTCGACGACGCCTGCTGGCTGAGCGCGCGCAAGGTTGAGGTGTCATGGCACCACGGTTGCGTCTGTCGTGCATTGCGTACAGGAGGTGCACGATGCCACAGGGAGACAAGCGACACTACACGGAAAAGCAGAAACGCCATGGTCGAGCACATTGAAGAAGGGTAAGAGGAACAGGGCGTACCGGAGGATGAAGCCGAGGACCGCGCCTGGGCCACCGTGAACAAGGTGCATCACGGAGGACAAAAGCCGGGCGGAGGAGGCTACGGCAAGCCGGAGGATCACGAGCCCATGCGTAAGGGCGGCCGCACGGCGGCAAGCGCTGACGCGAATTAGTGCTGGTGTGGCTTCCCGGAACCACGGGCGGCGCTGTCCAGACGAACGCACACGAACCAGACGACTGCCGCGAGCCCGACGGACGCGACCCAGAACCAGCCACGGGACCAGGCGTAGATCGGGTACGGATTTGCCGCGCTGACGTAGCCAGCATCCGTGCGCGATACGCGCGAGGCAACGTCCGCCCGTTGCTCCGGGGACCAGCGATGGCCGGTGCGCGACACGTACGACGGCGTGTCGAGCACGGGCGCGTAGTATTTCTCCAGGATTCGGTTCTCCTTCCACGCCGCCGCGTGATCGTTTGCCGTGAGCTGCTCGTTGCGCTCCTGAACATGCGTCACGCCTTCGGTCATGTATTGATCCTCCCGCGAGACCCGCTGCAGCACGAGAGGCAGTGGATGAATGCGCCACTCCTCCCGCTTCGAAGCTGCCAGAGACTCGAGCGTACTTCTCGCATACCGCGACTTGAACATCCCGATCTCGTCGTCGCGGACGTCGTATCCCAGGTGCACGACGTGAAAGAACACGGCAAACGCGAGAATCGCCGCGGCGCCGAGATGACCTATCCTCGACCGCGACCCTGGCTGCAGTTGCGCCTGAAACGCCTCGGGCGGGTCGGCACCCAGGCTGAACAGCAGGCCGCATCCAATCGCCACGCCGTTCAGAAAGATATCGGCCATCTCTCCGACGCGATTCGGGATGAACCACTGCAGCCATTCGTCGGCGGTGCCGACGATCAACCCCGCAAAGATGGGCAGCACGATAACGGTGGGATCTCCGAGCGCGCGCCAGCCGCGATAGAACAGGAACGCGATGAGACCGTATTCCACGAAGTGAAACCGCTGGACGACGTCGACGTCAGGGTTGCCGGTGGCCTCGGCGATTGAATACAAGACGGCGCAGACGATCGCCGTGATGATGGCGCCATAGCGAAGCCCCCGTCGCTCCCGGATGCGCGGCACCGCCGACCCTATCGCGACGATGGCGAGCAGCGCGATGACAGCCCCGATAATGCGGACGAACTGGCCGGGAAACTGCGTTCGAATCCAGCTCCGGATGTAACCGATGAAGGGGGCCGACACGACCAGCACGGCCGACACGACGATCGCGAGTACAAATCGGGACGCACGCAGTCGGGAAGGCGGAAGCATGAGATAGGATCGACGCATTATGCACGGAACAGCCCGTCATCTGACCGCGTTTCTCGTGGCGCTCGCGGCCGGCGCGAGTGCGAGTCACAGTACGGCCGGTGAGCCGAAGCGGGCAGCGCCGTCAGGGCCGCGTATCGAGATCGTGTTTTCCAAAGAGGCGCGCGGCGAAGCGGTGACCGGCATGGTGTATGTCGCGATCAGCCGCGACCAGCGGTCCCCGATCGAGCAAGCGGCGCCCACCGGGGTCCCGTTGTTCTCGCGATTCGTGGAGGGTCTCGCTCCGGGGACGCCAGCCGCCATCACGGGTGACGATCGCGGTCATCCGGTCCCGAGCCTCCGCGATCTGCCAGCCGGCGACTACTGGATGCAGCCCTTCGTGAACGTGTACACCCGGTTCCCTCGCGCGGATGGCAAGACCGTGTGGCTGCACAACGATCAGTGGGAAGGGCAGAACTGGAAGCGATCCCCGGGCAACCTGCTGGGCGATCCGGTGAAGGTGACGTTCGATCCGAAATCGCCGGCGCCGATTCGACTCGTCGCGAACAAGGCGATCCCGCCGATCCAGCCGCCGGCCGACACCGACATGGTGAAGCGGATCAGGATTCAGAGTGCCATCCTGACCAAGTGGTGGGGCCAGCCGATGTTCCTCGGCGCGACCGTGCTGCTCCCGAAGGCGTACGACAAGCATCCGGAGATCCGCTATCCCGTCAACTACATCCAGGACCATTTTTCACTGGCGGCGCCTGGCGGATTCGGGCGGGGCGGCGACTTCGATCGGCTCTGGCTCGCCGATGACACGCCGAGGTTCATTTACGTCACGCTTCAGCATCCGTCGCCGTACTACGACGATTCCTACGGGGTGAACTCCGAGAACAACGGGCCGTACGGCGACGCGATCATCAAGGAGCTCGTGCCGGCCGTCGAAGAAAAGTTCCGGACGATCAAGGAGCCATGGGCCCGCATGTTGTCGGGGGGATCCACCGGCGGATGGATCGCCGCCGCGCATCAGGTGTTGTACCCGGACTTTTACGGCGGATCGTTTGCGAGCTGCCCGGATCCCGTGACGTTCGCCTATCACCAGATCGTCGACATCTACAGGGACGCCAACGCGTATTCGGTCGACAAGGGCTGGATGAAGGTCGAGCGGCCGAGCGAACGCCGTCCCGACGGCAACATCCAGTCGATGATGAAGGACGAAAACTGGTTCGAGCTCATCGTCGGCGACAAGTCCCGATCGGGAGGCCAGTGGGACATCTGGGAGGCAACCTTTTCACCGGTTGGACCCGATGGTTACCCCAGACGGCTCTGGAACAAGATGACCGGCGAGATCGACAAATCCGTCGCGGACCAGTGGAAGAAATACGACCTGCTCCAGATCCTCCAGGCCAATTGGACCACGCTCGGTCCCAAAGTCGCGAACAAGCTGCACGTCTTCATCGGCGACATGGATTCGTACTATCTGAACGACGCCGTCGAGAAGCTGAACGAGTTTCTGTCCGGGGCCGACAACCCGAAGTTCACCGGAGAAGTCGTCTTCCAGCGCCGCGCGCCGCATTGCTGGGGCCCACGACCGGCCGAGTTGCTCCAGAAGATGACCGCACAGATCGAGACGGTCGCCCCTGCCGGCGCGGATCTGAAGTCGTGGAGATACAAGTAAAGGGAAAGAGAAAGCTGGAAGCTGGAAGCTGTTATTTAGATGAACCGCGTGAGCGTGACGTCGAGCACGCGTGCCTGGCGTGCGCCCCGATGCCACTGCACGAGGATGGGACTCTGATACTTGCCCTCGATAATGGCTCCGTGGCCGGCGCTGTCGCGATCCGAGACGAGCAGGCTGACCGAGCGTTTCATCCGCAGGAAACGGGATGCCGGCATCGCGATGGCGCGTGAGAGAATGTTTTCAACCCGCGACTCGCGCAAACCAAGCGCATCGACGAGACGATTGAAGACGCGGACGAGATCGTACTTCGCGTAGTCGAGCGTCTTGGCCGGAATCGCGCGCGGGTTGCCGAGCATGTGCCCCGCCTTCTCCGCCATGAACCGCAGCGGATCCCGCAGCACTTCCGACAAATCGTGGCGCATGAGCAACGTCTCGTACTCGTTGACCGTCAGCCCGGCGTGCCTCTCGCCCGGTGCCAGCGACAGGCGGATGCGGCCCTGGGTGACGCCGTGCTGTCGAATGAGCCTGGCGCACTGCTCGTACACTCCAAGTTGCGGGTCCTTCAGGTTGACCGACTCGACGCTGTGTCCAGCCACGGGGACAATCAGCCGGGTCTGGGCGATTGTCTCTTCAGCGGAATAGCCGATCACGCTGGTGCGGCGGGTGCGCGGGCGCCCGGCGTGCACGCCGTCGAGGTCGATGAACGACATCGGCTCGCCGGGGCGATTGAGGTACGACACGCAGGTGCGCAGCGCACCCGCCATGAAGGCGAGATGAGAGTCGGCGTTCAGCGGTTCGACCGGACGCTCGGCGGCCGACAATTCCGTGCGGCGCTCGATCTTGTCGTGCTCGTAGCCTGCGCCCTCGGGAAACATCGTGCGGAAGACATCGATGTACGGCATCACGCCATCAGGGCCCTGGTTGAGGCGCGCCGCGACCCCCTGGTCCAGATATCCGGCCGTCGTGTGGAAGGAACAGCACAGGGCGCGCGGATAGGCCGAGAGGGCGTCCCCGTAGCGCGATGAAACCTCGCCCCTCACGTCGATTACGTCGACGCGGGTTCGAGGGGTCAGCTCGAGCGAGAATTCGATTGGCAGCGCCCTGGACATGAAAAACGGCGCCGTGGCGCCGGATTCTGAACCGCCCGCGCATGGCACGGCCGGGGGTTAAGCATAACACAGAATGGAGGTTAGCCATTCGACTCGCCGCATTCCGCGCTCGCTCAGGCCGGGCCGTTCGACTCGCCCGTATTGCGGCGCTCGCTCACGACAGGCCAGTCGAACCCTCACCGCAGGCCCGCGACGGGACGCACGCGAGTCATGCGCGCGAGTCGACTAACTTTATAATACAAAGTTCTTTGAGTCAATGAGTTTACTTATCGTGGGCCCGGACCCCGGCGGCGGGGACCGCCGTACTGCGGCCGGCGGGCGGGAGCGCCCGAATGATGCGGCCGCGCCGGCGGCCCCGGGCGATGGGGCCGGCCCGGTTGCGGCGGCGGCGCGGCGGTTGTGGCGCCGCGCTGATGCGCCGAGCGGCGCGCCGCATTCATGGCCGCGCGTGCGCGCTCGTCGCGCTTCCGCGCGCGGATCTCCGCGATCCGCTGGGCGATCGGAATCTCGAGACGCGCCTGCGGCTTCGCGTTGTAGTCGAAATCCGGCACCGTAACCCGCGGAAGCCGCCGCCCGATCGCGCGTTCGATGTCCCGCAGGTTCGTTTCCTCTTCCGGCGATACAAAGGTGAACGCGTCGCCGGTGGCCTCGGCGCGCCCCGTGCGGCCCACCCGGTGAATGTAGTCGTCGGGCACCAGCGGCACGTCGAAGTTGACGACGTGCCCGAGCTCGTCGACGTCGATCCCGCGCGCCGCGATGTCGGTCGCGACGAGCACCGGGAAGGTTCCGTTCTTGAAGCCCTCGAGCGCCGCGGTGCGCTGCGACTGCGACCGGTTGCCGTGAATGCGCTCGGCCCTCACGCCCGCCTTCACGAGATGATCGGCGAGCCGGTTCGCGCGGTGTTTGGTGCGCGTGAAGACGAGCGCCTGCTTCACGTCCCCCCGCCTGAGGAGATCCACGAGCAGCACGGGCTTGAGCCCCTGCGACACCGGGTAGACAGCCTGCGTGATGCCCGAGGCAGGCGCCGCCTGACGCTCGCGCTGGATCGTCACGGGGTGGCGCAGCATCTCCCCCGTCAGCGCCGCAATCGGCGGCGGCATCGTCGCGCTGAAGAACAGCGTCTGCCGCTTTGCCGGCACATACCGGAGAATCTTGCGGATCTCGGGCAGGAAGCCCATGTCGAGCATGCGATCCGCCTCGTCGAGGACCAGGAACTCGAGATGGGTCAGCTTCGCGTAGGGCGCGCGAAGGTGATCCAGCAGTCGGCCCGGGGTGGCAATGAGCACATCGACGCCGGTGCGGAAGGCGTGCTCCTGCGGCCCCATGCCCACGCCGCCGAAAATCGAGGCGCCCGTCAGAGGCGTGTGGACCGCGAGATCGTTGAGATCCTCCAGGATCTGCGCCGCCAGCTCGCGCGTGGGGGCAAGGACCAGCGCGCGTGTCGTCCCGCGCGGCTTGTCGATGAGCTTGTTGAGAATCGGCAGCAGAAACGCCGCTGTCTTTCCGCTGCCGGTCTGGGCGCACGCCAGCACATCGCGTCCCTCCAATGCCGGGGGGATCGCGTCGGCCTGAATGGGCGTGGGCCGGATGAAACCGAGTTCTTTGATCCCCTTCTGAAGGGCGGGGTGAAGCTTGAGGGCGGTAAATGGCAAAAAATGAATCCTAGCTCTGGGGCGTCAGACCTGTGTGTGTCGTCTCGTTTCCGGCGACAACGTGTGCTTTACGCTACCACGGGACCGGCACCCGACGCTGCCGCCGCGCGCAGTTTGCCGCCAAGCAGGACGCCCAGGACCGCGACGAGACCAAGCACGGAGAGATACCATCCGGGATAGGCCGGCGCCGGCGCGCCGGTCACGGTCGTGATGGACAACACCGCAACGAGAGCGGCCATGACCGCCGCATGGCCGTACGGCGCGAACGACGCGATGCGCGCGGCGAGCCAGCCGCCGAGGATCGCACCGATACCGCAGATCGCGAGGTTCACCGAGAGGTATGTGGCCATCGGCGTGGGCCCGCCCCCGATCAGCGTCGATGCCGCGAGGGTTCCAACGGTGACGGTCGCCGCCATGAATCCCAACCCGACCGCAATAGCCGCGACACTCCGCAGGATACGCATGACGGCCGTCAGGCGCCTTCCGCCGCCTGCATCGCATGGCTCGTCTCGTCACCGAATTGCAGCAGGTATCCGGTGTTGTCGTAGATCGAGAACTCACGCATGCCGTAATCGAAGTCGTCGATCGGGCAACACACACGCGCCTTGTCCTTCACCCTCTCCCACAACGCGTCGACCTCGTCGGGATTGATATAGAGCGAGCCGGCGAAGAAGGGGCCGTTGAATGGTTCGTGCTCGCTCGGGAGCGCGAACATGATGGCGACATTGTCGCGCCGGACCGACGCCCATTCGTCGCTCGATCCCTCACACTCGAGCCCGAGCACGGTCGTGTAGAACTCGATCGAGCCTTTCAGATCGGTCGTCTGCAGCATCGGGGTGAGTTCCTGCAGCTTCATATCAGCACAACACACGAATCACGTCGGACCGGGTGATGATGAACGTCTTGTCGGTCTTGAAGTCGCGAACGAGCACGGCCGGGTTCGCGGGGGTAATCATGGTCGCGAGGAGCTCGACGGGCGTCGAGATGTCGACGAACGGAAACGCCGGCTGCATGATGAGCTCGACCGGCTGCGCCTTCACCGACGGATCGGCCACGAGCTGCGAATAGAGGTGCGTCTCGTTGAGCGACCCGACCAGGCGCTTGTCGCGCGTGATCGAGATCTGCGAGAAGTCGTGCTGCCCCATCAACTTCACGGCGGTTTCGACCGGCTCGCTGCCCTCGATGGCGAGGAGCTCGCCCGACACGCCGGAGGCCACCAGATCGCGCGCGGCCATGCCCGATTTCTCGAGGAAGCCCTTCTCGCGCATCCATTCGTCGTTGTACATCTTCCCCAGGTATCGCGATCCGTGATCGTGAAAAACGACGACGACGACGTCGTCTTTCGTGAAGTGATCTTTGAGCTGCAACAGTCCCGCCATCGCGGAACCCGCGGAGTTTCCCGCGAAGATGCCTTCCTCGCGCGCGATGCGCCGCGTCATCACCGCCGCGTCCTTGTCGGTAACTTTTTCGAAGTGATCGATGACGGAAAAATCGACGTTCAACGGCAGAAAGTCCTCGCCGATGCCTTCCGTGATGTACGGATAGATCTCGTTCTTGTCGAAGATGCCCGTCTCCTTGTATTTCTTGAAGACCGACCCGTACGTGTCGATGCCCCAGACCTTGATGCGCGGGTTACGCTCTTTCAGGAAGCGGCCGACGCCGCTGATCGTGCCGCCCGTGCCGACACCCGAGACAAGATGCGTGACGGTGCCACCCGTCTGGTCCCAGATCTCGGGCCCCGTCTGTTCGTAGTGCGCGGCCGAGTTCGACAGGTTGTCGTACTGGTTGGCTTTCCAGGAATTCGGCACTTCCTTTTCGAGACGGGAAGAGACCGAATAATACGAGCGCGGATCCTCCGGATCGACGTCGGTCGGGCAGACAATGACGTCGGCGCCGAACGCCTTGAGCGCGTCGGCCTTTTCCTTCGACTGCTTATCGGTGGTCGTGAAGACGCACTTGTACCCCTTCACGACCGCGACGATGGCGAGGCCCATGCCGGTGTTGCCGGACGTGCCCTCGATGATGGTCCCCCCCGGCTTGAGGAGTCCTTTTCTTTCGGCGTCCTCCACCATTCGGATCGCCATCCGGTCCTTGATCGAGTTGCCAGGGTTGAAGGTTTCGAGCTTCGCGAGCACTGGCGCGGCGACCACTCCGCGCGTGATGGCGTTGATGCGCACCATCGGCGTCCCGCCAACAGCGTCGAGAATCGTGTCGCAAATCGGTTTCACCTGCGCCTCTGCCTTAATTATACCGGCGAGGCACGCGGCTACCGTGACGGCTCGGGATAATAGGTGCCGAAGCTCCAGAGATTTCCTTCGACGTCGCGCGCGGAGTACTCCCGCGATCCATAGGGCGTGTCGGCTAGCTCGCGGACGATTTCCGCACCCGCGGCTTTGGCGCGGGCGTAATGCGCGTCGGCGTCCTGCACGTACACGTAGACACCCTGCGTGGCCGTGAGCCACGGGCTGGCCGGATCGGGTTGCCCGAGCGACCCCAGCATGATGGCGCCGCTGCCGAACTTGAGTTCCGCGTGTCCGACCGTGCCATCGGGTCCCGGATACACGGCGTGCCGCGTAAAGCCGAACGCCCGCTCGAGCCAGCTAATCGCGCCATGCGCATCCTTGTACCGCAACGAAGGAAACATATTCGGCCGCATGTCATCCGCCATTGGTGTCTTCCTCCGTTGCCCGAGATCGCCCTCGACTCGGCCCGACAGGTGCCCGTGTCACTCCATCAGTGCTGTCCGTAACGCTCGGCGGCTCTTTCCCGCGCTTTCGCGGCGTACTCCTCGCGATCCTTCGGCGGCGCTGTTGTCACCAGCGATCGAATCAGCGTTCGCGCCGCTGCGGTCACCTCGTCGACCGCCTGGTTGAAGGCGTCTTCGTTCGCCTTCGACGGCTTGGTAAACCCGCTGACCTTGCGCACGAACTGCAGCGCCGATGCGCGTACCTCATCGTCGGTCGCGGGCGGTTCAAAGTTGAAGAGCGGTTTGATATTGCGGCACATAGGGTTTCCAGTTCCCAGTTCCCAGTTTCCAGTTTACCCGCGATGCAAACCGTCCGTGGGGGGCAGGATCCGGCGGCGCTCTTGACGTGACAGGCGATTACTACTACATTGCAGTGTAAATGGCGCGTGTCGACACCCTTGGCGAGTTCGAGCAGTCGGTGCTGCTGGCGATCGCCCACCTCCAGGACGATGCGTATGGGGTGACGATCCGCCGTGAGATTGAGGCGCGGACAGGCCGACCCATTGCGGTCGGCGCCCTCTACACTGCGCTCGATCGGCTGGAGCGCAAGGGGCACATACGTTCTGCGGCCTCCGACCCGACGCCGCAGCGTGGTGGACGATCGAAACGTCACGTCACGCTGCTGCCGGCAGGCGCCGCGGCGCTCGAGCGATCGCACGACCTGATGCAGCGCATGTGGGCGGGCTTGAAACCGGGGATGCTGCGGCGATGACGGACCGCCGCCCCCCGCGTGCGGCCGAATGGCTCGTCGAGCGCTCACTGCCGATCGACACGGCGGAACGCGAGGCAGTCCTCGGCGATCTGGCCGAGGAGCATTTCGAGATTGCGCAGCGCGGCGGGACGGTTGCGGCAGACATGTGGTACTGGCGGCAGACGATCGCGTCCCTTGTTCCAAACCTGCGCCGCCGCGTGACTCGCGGAACGTTGCCCCGCCAGGACACCGAAACAGGAGGCGTCATGGATTCCGTCCTGCAGGACATCCGCTACGGCTGGCGCATGATGCGCCGCCGCCCGCTGACGACGGCGGTCGCGCTCGCGTCGCTGATTCTCGGGGTATCGCTGCCGGCTGTCGTGTTCAGCCTGCTGAACGCGGTCGTGCTGCGTCCGTTGCCGGTTGACAACCCCGACGCGCTCGCCGTTCTCCTCGAACAGCGCCAGGACGGAACGAACCATAACTTCTCGTATCCGGACTTCGTTGATTACCGCGCAGCCCAACGGACGCTGGCGGATCTGGCCGCTTACAGCCGGATCGACATCACCGTTCGCCAACCCGCGGGATCGCAGATCGTCTCCGGTGAACTGGTATCCGGCAATTACTTCAAGACGCTCGGCGTGCGGATGCGGTTCGGGCGTGCGATTGCCGAAGCCGCCGGGTGCGTCTCCGGCGATTTGCCGCCATAGTCCGTCGCCGACGACGATAACCGGAGGCGCGCCCGGACGACCGGATCGCCCGGCCTGTGGTCGCCCGCGCGCGATCCGGTCGCTCCCGCGCCCCTCCGCGTCCTCGGCGCTCTCTGCGCGAACACACTCGGCGATCTCGGCGCGAGAGAGTTTGAAAGCCTTCCAGTCACAACTCACTCAGCTAATCGCGAATCGCTGAACCATGTAGACACACTACCTCCTATGGGTGTAGTATGCCTACATCCATGGCGAAGACCACCCGCTACCAGAACCGGATCGAGCTCCTGCAGGGCACGCTCGATCTCCTGATTCTCCAGACGCTCCGATGGGGCCCGCAGCACGGCTACGGCGTCGCCCAGGCCATCCGCGCGAATTCGAGCGAGGTGCTCCAGGTGGACACCGGTTCCCTGTACCCCGCGCTGCACCGGCTCGAACGCCGTGGGTGGATCGCGGCGTCGTGGAAGGTCTCCGACAACAAACAGCGCACGCGGGTCTACCGGTTGACCGCCCCCGGACGGCGGCAATTGCAATCCGAGCGCTCGAAATGGGCGCAACTCGTGGAAGCCATGGGCGCCGTCCTCAGCGGCACGAAACGGAGTGACGCATGACCTCCTGGCGCAATCGCGACAAGGACATCGACGATGAGCTTCGCGGCCATCTCGACATGGCGGCCCGCGACCGGATGGAGCGCGGCGAGCCGCGGACCGACGCGGAAGCCGCCGCGCGGCGCGAGTTCGGCAACGTCCTCACGATCCAGGAAGTCACACGCGAAACGTGGGGATGGATGTGGATCGAGCGGCTCGGACAGGATCTGCGCTACGCCACGCGCCTCCTCCGCCGCAATCCGGGGTTCACGCTCGTGGCGGTGCTGTCGCTCGCGCTGGGCATCGGAGCGAACACCGCGATCTTCCAGGTCATCGATGCCATCCGGCTTCGCACGCTTCCGGTCGCGAATCCCGGCGAGCTTGCAGAGGTGCGCCTCGTCGATCCCGACGGCATGCGTGGCAACTTTGCAAGCTGGCACTCGACGCTCACCACGGCGATTTGGGAACAGATTCGCTTGCGGCAACAGGGTTTCTCCGGCGTCTTTGCCACCGGAGCCGAGTCATTCAATCTCGCGACGGGCGGCGAAGCGCGGCGGGCGCAGGGACTCTGGGTCAGCGGCGAGTATTTCCGCATCCTGGGGGTGCAGCCTGCCGCGGGACGCGTGCTGTCCGATGCAGACGATCGGCGCGGCTGCGCGGCGCAGGTCGTCCTCAGCTATCCCTTCTGGCAGCGCGCGTACGGCGGCGATCGCTCCGTCGTCGGACGCACGCTCACCATCGAGGCGAAACCGGTCGAAATCATCGGCGTCGCGCAGGCGGGATTCTTCGGCCTCGAGGTGGGACGTTCGTTCGACATCGCGCTGCCGATCTGCTCCGAGCCGGTGATCCGTGGAGGGGCCGGCAGGCTCGACTCCGGCACCGACTGGTGGCTGATGGTCATGGGCCGTGTGAAGCCCGGATGGTCCGTGGCGTCAGCGACGGCCAGTCTCAACACGCTCTCTCCCGCGTTGTTCAATGCGACGCTGCCCGCGAACTACCCGGCGGTGAGCGTCCAGCGGTACCGTGATTTCAAGCTCGCCGCGTACGAAGCTGGGTCGGGGATCTCGCTCGTCCGGGAGCAATACGAATCGCCGCTCTGGTACCTCCTCGGCACCGCCGCGCTCGTCCTGATGATCGCGTGCGCAAACCTCGCGAACCTGCTGCTGGCGCGCGCCAGCGCTCGTCAGCGCGAGTTCGCGGTCCGGCTGGGCCTCGGCGCGTCGCGTGGCCGCATCATTCGGCAATTGCTCACGGAGAGCCTGCTCCTCGCCGGCGCCGGTGCGGTGGCGGGCGCGCTCCTCGCGATCACATTGAGCGGAACCCTTCTATCGTTCATCAAGGCGGCGGACCAGAGCGTCGTGCTGGATCTTGCCGTGGACTGGCGGGTTCTTGGATTCACGGCGCTCCTCGCCGTGCTCACCTGCGTGCTGTTCGGCCTGGCGCCTGCGCTGAAAGCAACGCGCGGAGGCACCGACAACGTGATCAAGGGCAGCGGCCGAGGCATGACCTCGGATCGCGAACGGGTCGGCCTGCGCCGTGCGCTCGTGGTGGGCCAGGTGGCCTTGTCCCTCGTGCTCCTGGTGGGTGCCCTGCTCTTCGTCCGCAGTCTGCGCAACCTGCTCACGATTGACCCGGGGTTCCGCGCCGCGGGGGTTGTCGTGGCCGCCATTGATATGCGGCAGCTCGGCGTGCCGGTGGAAGGCCGGCGCGCGGCCCGGCTGGAGATGATTGACCGGATCAGGGCGCTGCCCGGTCTCGAGTCCGTCGCGCACGCCGACGTCGTGCCGCTCAGCGGATCCTCATGGGGCAACGACGTGTGGGTCGAGAAAGACAGCTCGAAGCGAGGCGTCGGCGCTGTCTTCAACCGGGCCAGCCGCGGCTACTTCAACACGCTTGGCATACCGATCGTCGCGGGCCGGGATTTCGATCCGGGACTCGATACGCCGGCCACGCCGCTCGTCGCTATCGTCAACGAAGCGTTCGCGCGTACGTTGCTGAGTGGAAGCGCTCCAGTCGGCGCACATTTCACCGTCGAAGCCACGCCGTCAAGCCCGGAGCGCACCTATCAGGTCGTCGGCCTTGTGAAGGATGCGAAGTACGAGTCGCTTCGCGAAGACGTCGCGCCCGGTGTGTTTCTCGCCGACTCCCAGGAAACGAGACCAGGGCAGCGCGCGCAGCTTCTCGTGCGCTCGTCGCTCCCGCCCGACACGGTGACTGCGCAAATCACGCGAAGCCTCGCAGAGCTGAACCCGCACATCGGCGTCACCTACACGGTCATGACGACCCAGATTGCAGACACGCTGGTGCGTGAGCGCTTGATGGCGACGCTGTCCGGATTCTTTGGAGGGCTGGCGGCGGCGCTCACACTTGTCGGCCTGTACGGCGTCATTGCGTATACCGTCGCGCGACGCACCAATGAGATCGGAATCCGCATGGCGCTCGGCGCCGGACGCGGCGCCGTGCTGTCGATGATCTTGCGCGAAGCGGGACTGCTGGTGTCGATTGGCATTGCTGCGGGACTCGCCCTGGCGCTGGCGGGCGGCAGTGCCGCGTCGACCTTGCTTTTCGGACTGAAGCCGGACGACCCGCTCACGCTCGCGTGCGCGGCCGCGTTGCTCGCCGCGGTGGCGCTCGCCGCAAGCTACCTCCCCGCGCGCGCCGCATCGAAGATCGAGCCGATCGTCGCGCTGCGCATCGAATAGCGCCCTCGGACGCCGGGCTACTTCCTCGACGCCTCGTACGTCTTGATGTATTGGTCGGGGGACACCTTCGCGATCACTTTTGCGATCGCGTCCAGTGGCAAATCGTCGGGCGTCTTGAACCGGACGCAGGCCTTGCCCATGTCGAGCTTCTTACCGCTCCTCCTGAACTCGTCCTCGAGCCAGCTGCGCGTCTTCGAATCACCGTAGGCGGCCATGAGATGAATCGAGCAATAGTTCTTGCCCGCTGACAGCGCGGCCACGCAGAGCGGCTGGCCGTTGTACGTATCCGGATAGTCCCGGAGAGGGATGGCATACGTGATGGCACCCCACCCGATAACCTCCTTATATCCCTTGGGCAGATTCTCGAGCACGACCTTGCGCACGGTCGAGAGCGTCTTGCGGCGATCCGGGGGCAGCTGTTTCAGATACTCGCTCACCGTTTTCGCTTTGTTCGTGAACATGGCGCTCACCATATCAGGGATTCGCGATTCGCGGTTCGCGGTTTGCGGTTCGTGATTCATCTACATGTCTTTTTTCGCGATGTACGTCTTTCGTGCGCGGGCCACGATGCCCGCCTTCCGCAGGCGCACCTCGAGCTTGTGCGTCTTGCCGTCGAGTTTTCCCGGCGTGAATCCGAGCGCGTACTGGCGGTGCAATTCATCCGCAATGCGGATGAACGTTGACGACAGGTTGTTCGCCGACGTCAGCTCGAAATACCCACCGCCGGTCTCCGCAGCAATCCTCGCGAGGCCAGGATCGACCTTTGGCTCCTCTGGCGGAGGTCTGAGCACACCAGAGCCAAGTCCACCCAGGCCACCCCCGCCGGCGCCCCGGCGCCGCCCTGAAAATTCGCGGCTCGCCAGACCGACTGCGAAGATCATGACGTCTTCCTGTTCGGCGTTTCTGGCGACGTCCCGATAGCTGATGTTGTTGGCGCCGACCGGATGATCGATGCCGTCAGTGAACACCAGCACCACGCGCCGGCCGTCCTGGTGCAGCAGCGCGGTAATGCCGACGTTGACCGCGTTCCAGAGCGGCGTAGGGCCGGGCTCCTGGAGGTCCGTCCGCAGGATCTCTATCAGATCGTGCTGGCTGCTGGTAAAGCCGCGCGGATCCAGCTGGATGCGGTCCGCGAAGCTTCCAATGCGCGCTTTGTCGCCGGGAAGCAGCTGCGCCACGAATTGCTCGGCTGCGGAACGCACCAGCCGGAAATTGCCCACCATGCTCCCACTGCGATCGAGCATCATCACGAGCGTGATCGGCTGCACGCCGTTCTCGAACAGCGTGATCGCCTGTTTCTTGCCGTTGTCGTAGATCTCGAAGTCGTCCTGCGTCAGGTTGGTCACGAGCCGGCCCCGCGGATCCGCGACGGTGGCGTAGACCGCGACCGTCCGCGATCCGGTCCGAAACGTCGGCCGTTCAGGCTTTGACTGATTCTGGGCAGCCGCGAAGGCCCCCAGCAGCGCAACGACGATGGGGACGGTTCCGATACGCATGGGACCCAGGGAATGGGGATACCCAATAGTAACTGCGATCGGAGCGTCTCAGAATCCTTCCCTCAGCAGCAGCCAGATGCTGCCGAGGATGCAGGCGCCGCCCGCCCCAGCCATGGGTGTCACCGTTTCGTGCAGGACGATGGCTCCGAGCAGCAGAGCGATGAGGGGTTCGACGAGCGCCATCGCGAGCACCTTCGTGGCGCCCATCCGCTTGAGCAGCCAGTAATTCAACCAGAACGCCGCGACCGATCCGGCCAGCGCGAGATAGAGCAGCGCGCTCAGAGCACGAGGTGGCCATCGAAACGCCAGCGGGTTGCCGTCGTGAAGAAGCCCTAGGTCATGAGTGGCACGACCGCGCACGCCATTTGTCCGGTCATGATTGCGGCGGGCTCGAGATGGCTTCCCCTGCCCTTCACGAGGACATACCCCATTGCGACCGCCGCGCCGCCGCACGCGACCGCCGCCGCACCTGCCAGTCCGGCCTGACCGCTGACATGCAGGCGATCCGCACAAATGATGCGACGCCGGCGATGCCCAGGGCGAGCACGGCCAGTTTCCGGAAGGAGAACGGCTCATCGCGGAGCAGGTAGTGACCAAAGCACAACCCGAATGCCGGAGTCGCCGCCTGCAGCACGGCAATAAGGCCGGATGACACGTATTGAGCGCCCCAGTAGGTGCACGCGTAGTTGATCCCGAGGAGCAGCCATCCCGTCGCCGCGATGAGCGGCCAGTCGCTGCGCGCGGGCAACCGGACGCGGCGGATCACAAGTATCGGGATCAGGACGGCGAGGGCGATCAACAGCCGGATGCCCGCAAAACTGATCGGCGGGAGGTCTGTGACCCCAATCTTGATGAACAGCCACACGCTGCTCCAGATCAGGCAGGTAACCCACCAGATGCCGTACTGCCTCATGTGAGGTGGGAATGTATGCGATGTGTGCGTCCTCAGGCCTTCACGTATGGCGTGATATCGTCAACCATCCTTCCCGGAGGTCTGGACGCGTGTCGTATCAACGATTCCTTCGAGTGATGATCCTTTCCATCGCGACGGCAGCGGCATTCGCCGTGCCGATCGTCGCCCAACAGCGGGGCGCCTCGGCCGCTCGCGCGCTGACCACGGCCGACTACGCTCGCGCCGAACAATTCATGCCATGGAACACGACGCCGCTGCTGTTCCGATCGGGGGTTCGTCCGACCTGGCTGGCCGATGATCGCTTCTGGTATCGGATCACCACGCCGTCAGGTGCCGAGGCGATCCTCGTGGATCCGGCGACACGTTCGAAAGAACCCTGCACGCTGCCGGCGTGCGAGGCAGCGCTCGCTGACGCCGGCCGTGGAGGCGGACGTGCAGGCCGCGGCGCAGCTGCGACGCCGGCCGTGGCGTCACCCGACGGCACGCGCGCCGTTTTCATCCGCGGCTGGAATCTCTGGGTCCGCGACGTCGACAGCGGAAAGGAAGCCGCGCTGACGACCGACGGCGTGAAAGACTTCGGCTACGCGACCGACAACGCCGGCTGGGCGAAGAGCGATCGGCCGATTGTCGTGTGGTCGCCGGATTCGAAGAAGATCGCCACATTCCAGCAGGATCAGCGCGCCGTAGGCGAGATGTACCTCGTGAACACGCAGGTCGGGCACCCCCAGCTGCAAGCCTGGAAGTATCCGCTGCCTGGCGACGGCGCAGTGGCCATGCTGCACCGGGTGATCATCGACGCCGAAGAGCCGGAGGTCGTCCGCCTGAAGATGGATCCCGATCAGCATCGCTCGACCCTTTGCGACAACCTGGCCTGCCGCGGCGGGGACTGGGGAGACGTCCAGTGGGCCCCTGATTCATCGTCTGTCGCATTCGTCTCGACCTCGCGCGATCACCGGAAGACCCAGCTTCGCGTGGCCGATCCGGCGACTGGCACCGTGCGCGACGTGCTCGAAGAAACGGTGCCGACGTTTTTCGAATCCGGCAACGGCCGCGTCAGCTGGAAATATCTTCCGGCCTCGAACGAAGTGATCTGGTTCTCGGAGCGAGACAATTGGGGGCAGCTCTATCTTTACGACCTGCAGACCGGCAGGTTGAAACGGCAGATCACGACCGGCGAAGGCAACGTCACGCAGCTGCTCCAGGTCGACGAGAAGAACCGCGCGCTCCTGTTCCAGGCGGTCGGCCGCGAAAAGGGACGCGATCCGTACTTCACGCACTTGTATCGCATCGGGATCGATGGAGGAAGTGAGAAGCTGCTCACGCCGGAAAACGCGAACCACGACGTCGCGTTGTCGGAGTCAGGCCGATACTTCGTCGATAGCTATTCGAAGCCGGATGTGCCGTCTGTCGCTGTGCTGCGCGATACGGACGGAACGTTGATCCTCGACCTCGAGAAGACCGACATCTCGAAGCTGCTCGCAACGGGGTGGAAGCCACCGCTGCCGATCATCGTCAAAGGCCGCGACGGTGTGACGGATCTCTACGGCCTGATGTACCGGCCGACCAAGCTCGTGCCGGGCAGAAAGTATCCGATCGTCAACCACATCTATCCGGGGCCGCAGACCGGCAGCGTTGGAAGCCGCAGCTTCTCGGCGGCACGCGCCGATGCGCAGGCGCTCGCCGAACTCGGCTTCGTCGTCGTCGAGATCGACGGCATGGGCACGCCGTGGCGGTCGAAGAAATTCCACGAGGCGTACTACGGGGACATGGGAGACAACACGCTGCCAGACCAGGTCGCGGGAATGAAGCAACTGGCGCAGAAGTATCCGTGGATTGACATCACGCGCGCCGGCATCTACGGACATTCGGGCGGCGGGTACGCCGCCGCCGGCGCGATGTTCCACTATCCGGACTTTTTCACGGTCGGCATTTCGGAATCCGGCAATCACGACAACCGCGTGTACGAAGACGACTGGGCGGAGAAGTGGACCGGGCTGCTCCAGAAACAGGCGGACGACGCCACGAATTACGACAGTCAGGCCAACCAGAACTTCGCGAAGAACCTGAAAGGCAGGCTCCTGCTCGCGCACGGAACGATGGACCCGAACGTGCCGCCCAACAACACATTGCTCGTCGTCGACGCGTTGATCAAGGCGAACAAGGATTTCGACCTGTTGCTCATCCCCAACGCCGCGCACGGATACGGCAGCGCCGCCAACTACATGACGCGGCGCCGGTGGGACTACTTCGTGCGGCACTTGCTGGGTGTGGAACCGCCCAGGGACTACGTGCTTGGCCCGGCCACACCTGCCGGTTCCTGATTCTGTGGCGCGCCGGTTCCGGCAGGACGGTCCGTCAGCCCCATCTGCCACAGCATGAAGGCATACGTGAACGCCGTCTCCCGGAGGGCGTCGTAGCGCCCCGACGATCCGCCGTGCCCGGCGCCCATGTTCGCCTTCAGCAGGAGAGTGTTGGCGTCGGTCTTCACCGCGCGCAGCCTGGCGGCGAACTTCGTGCCTTCCCAGTAGGGCACCTGGCTGTCGTTCAGCGACACCTGCACCAGCATGGCCGGATAGTTCTGCGGCTTGATGTTGTCGTACGGGGAGTACTTGATCATGTAGTCGAACTCCGCCTTGTTGTTCGGGTTCCCCCACTCGATCCACTCGCTCGTCGTCAGCGGCAGCGACGCGTCGAGCATGGTGTTCATGACGTCCACGAACGGTACCTGCGCGACGACCGCCTTGAAGAGATCGGGGCGCATGTTGACGACCGCGCCGACGAGCAGCCCGCCGGCGCTGCCGCCCTGGATGACAATCCGGTCCGGCGAGGTGTACTTGTTCTTCACGAGGTAGTCCGCGCAGTCGATGAAGTCGTAAAACGTGTTCAACTTCTGCATCATGCGACCCTGCTCGCGCCATTCCTCGCCAAGCTCGCCGCCGCCGCGAATGTAGGCCAGCGCGTAGATAACGCCCCGGTCGAGCAGGCTCAGACGGCCCGACGAAAACGTCGGCGCCATCGACGCGCCGTAGGAGCCGTAAGCATAGAGGAGCAACGGGGCTTTGCCATCGAGCTTCACGCCCTTCTTCGACACGATCGAGACCGGCACCTTGGTGCCGTCGCGCGCGACGGCCCAGATGCGCCGCGCTTCGTATGCGGCCGGATCGTATCCGCCGAGGACTTCCTGTTGCTTGAGAAGCGTCCGGGCACGCGTGTTCATGTCGTACTCGTAAACCGACGACGGGGTCACCATCGATTGATACGTGTATCGAATGGCCGGAGTGTTGAATTCGGGATTGTTGGAGATCGACATGGCGTAGTCCGCCTCGGCCGTGGCAATCCGATGCGACTGCCGCGTTTTCATGTCGATGACGCGGAGGTACGTCAGGCCGCCTTCGCGCTCCGAGACCACGAGGTGATTGGCAAAGAAACTGAGGCCGTCGATCTTGAGCCCCGGTTGGTGATCGATGAACGGTTTCCAGCTCTTCTCCGAAGGGTCCGCGATCGGCGCGGTGACAACGCGGAAGTTCTTGGCGGCCTTGTTGGTCGTGATGTAGAAGAGCCCGTTGTAGTGGTCGACGTCGTACTCGTGGCCGGGCTTACGCGCGAGGACGACTTTCAACTCGCCCGTGGGATTGTTCGCCGGCAAGTACCGGATCTCGCGCGAGGTCTTCGCGTAGGACACCAGGAAAATCATCGCCTTGTCGAGCGAGCGTCCGCCCCCGAGGTCGAAGAGCTCGTCTTTCTCCTCATACAACAGGTCATTCCTGTCGGCGCCCACGGTGTGCCGCCAGAACTTGTCGGACCGCTTCGAGACCGCATCTTCAGTCGTGAAGAAGAGCGTCGTGTTGTCTGTCGCCCAGGCGATCGAGCCGGCGCGCTCGATCGCTTCGCTCGACGTCTGACCACTCCGCAGGTCCTTCACGTGGAGCGTGTATTGACGGTAGCCGGTCGTGTCGCTCGAATACGCCAGCCAGTTCCCGTCGTCGCTGACAACAAAGGCGCCGAGGCCGAGGTAACTGTGGCCTTCTGCGAGCTTGTTCAAATCGAGGAGCATCTCTTCCGCGCCCGTCATGCTCCCTTTACGGCGGCACCGGTAGGGATACTGTTTGCCTTCCTCGGTGCGCGAATAGTAGTAATAGTCCCCGATGCGGGTGGGAACGCTGAGATCGGTCTGCTTGATCCGTCCGAGCATTTCGCTGTAGAGCGATTCCTGCAGAGCCTTGGTCGGCTTCATCACCTCCTCGGTGTAGGCGTTTTCCGCCTCGAGGTACGAGATCACGTCCGGATTCGATTTCTCGCGCAGCCAGAAGTAGTCGTCCTTCAGCGTGTCGCCGTGAACGGTCGTGACGTGCGGCGCTTTCCTGGCGACCGGCGGCCGCGTGGCAATGCCGCTGTTCTGGGCCAGCAGTGCCGGCGCGAGCAGCGCCGCGACGAAGGGAACCGCAAGGAGCCGGGCGGAGTGATGTCTGTTCATGTGGAACTCCGGTCACGAGAAAAAAGTGGAGGGGCCATCATACTCCCTTCGCTCGGGCCTGCTATCGAGGGTTCCCGAGCCCGGCCGCGCTTCCTTCGACGAGCAGCGTGATAGACGACGACCGATAGACGCGCTCTGTAGCTTTCTGAAAGTCCGAGGCGACCGCCTTCGGGATCTCCATGAATTTTTGAGGGTTGCGATCGACGAGCGGGAACCACGAACTCTGCACCTGCACCATGATGCGGTGTCCTTTGCGGAATGCGTGATAGACGTCCGGCAGTTCGTAGTCGATTGGGACGGCCTTCCCGGGCACGAACGGCTCTGGTTTTTCGAAGCTGTTGCGGTACTTGCCCCGGAACGGCTCGCCTCGCACCAGTTGCTGATAGCCACCCATCTTCACCGCGTTGGAAGGCGCCGCCTGTCCCACGGGGACCGGCGGCGTGGGGTAATCGTTCGGATAGACATCCACGAGTTTGACGACGAAGTCCGAATCGGTTCCGGTCGTCGAGACGCTGAGGTGTACTTTGACCGGCCCGGCGACGACGACGTCCCCGTCGAGCGGCTCGCTTTGATAGGCCAGCACGTCGGGGCGCTGCGAGGCGAAGCGTTGATCCTCCGTCATGTAGTCCGACGTCATCCCGGACGCGATGTAGCCCACATAAGGCACCGGATGCTCCGGATCGCTGACGTACTCGTCGAACGTCCCCTCGCCCTCGGCAACGCCGGCAGTCGTCAGACGGTGGCCGGCGGCCAATCGGAGCGTCAACGGCTGCGCGTCGTTTGGGGGCCACGCGGGTTGACGCCGCCACTCGTTGATGCCGGTCAGGAACATGTAGGCTTCCGGCAAATCGACAGGCTTGTCCTTCAGATACTTCTCGAAGAAGGGAAACTGGATCTGTTCGCGGAAGAAGTCGCCGGTCTTCACGGCGAAGTTCAGGTTCCCGAGACGGTCGCCCGGTCCGCGCCCCCAGCCGCCGTGCGACCATGGGCCCATCACGAGCGCATTGACGGTGTTCGGATTCTTTGTCTCGACCGCTCGATAGACGCGGAGCGGGCCGAGCGGATCTTCCGCATCGAACCAGCCTCCCACGTTCAACACCGCGCACTTCACGTCGTCCATGAACTGCCAGAGCGATCGTTTCTTCCAGAAGTCGTCGTACCTGGTGTGATCGATGATCTCCTGCCAGTAGGCCGCGGTGCCGCCGAACAACTGGGCGTTGGCGCCCGCGAGGTTCGGCACGCGGAGAAAGAAGTCGTATGCGTCGGCGGTTCCAGGATCGAACCGAATCGCTGGCTTTGGCGGCTCGGGCGCGCCTGCACGCGGAACGAACCCGGAGTAAAACCCGAAATTCGCGCCGAGCATGAATGCGCCGTTGTGATACACGTCGTCGCCCATGTAGTAGTCGGCCGTCGGAGCCTGCGGCGACGCCGCCTTCAGTGCCGGATGTGAATTGATGATGCTCGCGGCCACGTGAAATCCGGGCTGCGACACGCCGACCATTCCGACACGGCCGTTGTGGTTGGACACGTTCTTCAAGAGCCACTCGATGGTGTCGTACGTGTCGGTGCTCTCGTCGATGTCCTTGTTCGAACGTTTTCCGGGCACGAACGGGCGAACCTGCTGGAACTCCCCCTCCGACATGTACCGTCCGCGCGCGTCCTGGTACACGAAGATGAACCCATCCTTCTGAAAGTGCTCCGATGGACCGAGCGATGCGGGGTATTTATCGACGCCGTAGGGTGCCACGCTGTAGGGAGTGCGGGTCAGGAGGAACGGATATTTCTGCGACGTGTCCTTCGGCGCGTAGATGGAGGTGAACAGCCGCGCCCCGTCGCGCATGGGCACCATGTATTCGTACTTGGTGTAATGCCCGCGCACGTCGTCTGCACCCGTTTGCGCCGGGGGGACAGTCTGCCCCGCAGCGCGCGCTACCGCCAGCCAGACGACAATCGGTAAATATCGAAGTCCTCTCATCATCAAATCTCCAGCCCCCGGCACTCCCGGCACTCCCGGCACTCGTGGCACTCGTGGCACTCATGGCACTCATGGCACTCATGGCACTCATGGCACCCCTGGCACCCCTGGCACCCCTGGCACCCCTGGCACCCCTAGGCAGAGTCGAAGGTCCTGAGCGAGCGGTGGTCGCACGGGAGTCGAAGGGCCATGGCACGCATGGCTGGCAGTCTATTACACAGCCCTGCCAGTGCTACACTCTGCCCACTATGAACATCACCATGCGTCTGATGCCCCTGTTGCTCGCCGCTGCCATGCAGCAGGGCGCGATCGAGCCAGGCTGGACCGAGCTTTTCAATGGGAAGGATTTCACCGGCTGGAAGGTTGGCGGGAATCAGGACACTTTCAAGATTGTGGATGGCGCGCTCGTCGCCAACGGCACGCCGGCCCATGCTTTCTACGACGGCCCGTTCATGGATCATGCCTTCCGAAATTTCGAGCTGAAGGTGGACGTGATGGCCAGGAACAATTCGAATGGCGGCGTCTACGTCCTGACGGAGTTCCAGCCTACTGGGTTCCCGTCCAAGGGTTTCGAAATCCAGGTGAACAACACCTACGCGCGCGACCCGGTGAAGACGGGGAGCCTGTATCACGTGATGGATGTCACCGAGGCGCTGCCGAAAGACGACGAGTGGTTCACCGAGCACATCATCGTGCAGGGCAACACCATCACGGTGAACGTGAACGGCAAAGAGCTCGTCAAGTGGACGCAGCCGGCCGACTGGAACGGCGGCCGCGAAGGGCCCGGACGAGCCATCACGGGTCCGGGGACGATTGCGCTGCAGGGGCACGATCCGAACAGCACGGTCTACTACAAGAACATCCGCATCAAGCCGCTCGGCGATCAGACCCCGGCTCCCGCGCCCGGCGCGACACCCGCTGCGCCCGGTGGACGCGGCGGCCAGGCCGCGCAGGCTCCCGCGTTCACATCGCCGGAGATTCTGCCGGACCACCGGATCGCGTTTCGTTTGTTCGCTCCCGACGCAGCGAGCGTGGCGCTGCGCGGCGGGGATATTCCCGCGCCGGCGCGCGCCAACACGCAGTTCACGAAGGCAGCCAACGGCGTCTGGGAAATGACCACCGGCGTCGTCGAGCCGGGCGCGTATCGCTACGTGTTCGTGGTGAATGGCGTCGGCGTGACCGATCCGCGGAACACGGCCATCAGCGAATCGAACACCACGACGTGGAGCGTCGCGACGGTGCCGGGATCGGATTTGATGGACACGAAGAGTGGGCCGCACGGCGCCGTCGCGGCGGTCTACTACCAGTCATCCGCGCTCGGACGCACCCGGCGCATGCACGTCTACACGCCGCCGGGATATGAATCGGGCAAAGACAAGTACCCGGTTTTCTATCTGCTGCACGGCGCGGGAGATTGCGACGATTCGTGGACGTCGGTCGGCCGGGCCAACTTCATCCTTGATAACCTGATCGCGTCGAACAAGACCAAGCCGATGATCGTGGTGATGCCCGCCGGCCACACGAACGCAGGCGGGGGCGGCCGCGGAGCGGCAACACCCGGCGGTGCACCGCCTCGCGATGAATTCGTCGACGATTTCGTCAAGGACGTGATGCCCTACGTGGAGAGGAACTACCGCGTGGTACCCGACAGGGCACACCGTGCGATCGCGGGCCTCTCAATGGGAGGAAGCCAGACGCTGAACATTGGCGTGCCCAATCTCGAGAAGTTTGCCTACATCGGGGTCTACAGCTCGGGCCTGCTCGGAGGAGGACGTGGCCGCGGCGCGGCACCTGCCCCCGGGCCCGACTCGGCCCCCGCCCCGCCGTTTGCCGCGGCGTGGGAGCAACAGAACCTCGCCACACTTGATAGCGCGGTCGGGAAGAAGGGACTGAAGGTCCTGTGGTTCGCAACCGGCGTCGAGGACGGCCTGATGCCGACCACGAAGTCCACCGTCGAGCTCCTGAAGAAGCACGGGTTCGCGCCGGTGTTGAAAGAGAGTCCCGGCGGGCACACATGGCTCAACTGGCGCAGCTATCTGATCGAGTTCGCGCCGCAGCTGTTCTAGGGATTAGATCTCGATTGTCTCGTTTTCGGCCACGGCAATCATGGAATCGTCTGACAGTTCTGAAGTTGCGACCTCGCAAAACGAGAAAATCGAGATCTGACCCCGGGTGGCGACCAGAGCGTGGCCTGTGATAGCAGACCTGTCTTCGTGACCACGCCTGAAGGCGCCCGTACGCGCCTCGAACCGATCGACGTCGTCCGCGGCGTGATCATGATCATCATGGCGCTCGATCACACCCGGGACTTCTTCGGCGTACCCGGACAGAATCCCACCGATCTGGTCAGCGCCACGGCCGCGTTGTTCCTCACGCGCTGGGTTACATTCTTCTGCGCACCGGTGTTCTTCTTACTCACCGGGACGGGCGCGTACCTCTCGCGGCAACGGAAGTCTCCGGGTGAGCTGTCCCAATTCCTGCTCACGCGAGGGATGTGGCTGATATTTCTGGAGGTCGCGCTGGTTCGGTGCTTGGCCTACCAGTTCAACGTCGACTATCGGGTGACAATGCTGCTCGTTTTGTGGGCGCTTGGCTGGTCGATGATCACGCTCTCGGCGCTCGTTCCCCTGCCGGCGTTCGTTGTCACGTCGCTCGGGGTGCTCATGATCGTGGGGCACAATCTCTTCGACTCGGTGAGGTCCGCGAACCCGCTCTGGTCCATTCTGCATTCACCGGGTTTCGTCCTGAACACCCCGAACCATGTGGTGTTTGTGGCCTATCCGCTCATTCCCTGGATTGGCGTGACCGCGGTGGGATATGGCCTCGGACAGATCTATAGCTGGGAGACGGAGCGACGACGGGCATTCCTTCTGCGACTGGGGGTCGCCCTGAGTCTGGCGTTTCTCGTGATTCGGGGCATCGATGCTTACGGCGATCCGTCGCAGTGGACACGGCAGAAGACAGCCGTGTTCACTGTGCTCTCGTTCCTCAACACGACGAAGTACCCGCCGTCGCTCTTGTTCCTGCTGATGACGCTGGGCCCGGCGATGATCTTTCTCTGGTCCGTCGACCGTGGGGCGCCACGAATCCTTCGGCCTGCGCTCGTGATTGGGAAAGTGCCACTGTTCTATTACCTGTTGCACTTTCTACTGATACACCTGCTTGCCGTCGTCACGTGCTACGTGCGGTACGGATCGGCGCACTGGATGTTCGAGTCGCCAGACCTCGCGCACTATCCTTTCAGCGCGCCTCCCGGCTGGGGGTACTCGCTGCCAGTTGTCTACCTGGTTTGGGCGCTCGTGGTGGTGTCGATGTATCCGCTTTGTCGATGGTTCGCGAAGCTCAAGCAGCGGCGGAACGATGCCTGGCTGAGCTATCTCTGAGGATGTAATCGCCAGGGCTACGCACATGGACGAATCACGTCAGCCACGTTGGTACCGTTGGGTGATACTCCTTGGCGTTGTGTCCCTTGTCGTCGGCGTGACATTCGGCGCTTTGGCGGGGGCTTCATCGAATCGCATGCGAGTCGCGTGGAGACTCTCGGCCTGGCTGACGAGCGGCGGCGCGTTCCTGGCTCATGTCTGGCACGAGCACTTTCGGCTGTCTCACTCCCGCGCCACAACAGCCATGCACGCTTCTCTGGCCGTCGGCCTTGGGGCCTTCGGGCTTGCGGTCGCGGCGAACATTCATGCACAGCAGTCGGGCTCGAGTCACCAGCGCGCACTCGCTCTCGCGCTCGTGGCGTGGCCCGTCCTGACCGCGGTGCCCGCGTTCGTCGTGGCACTCGGCGCGTTAGCGCAGCAGCATTGAGATTCGTGGAGGGTACGTCGAATGCAGGAGGAAAATATGTGAAGCGCTTGTTTCTTGCTCTGACGCTCGTGCTTGTTGTCGCGCCGCTGGTCGCTGCTCGCAGTGACCTCAAGCTCCAGTTCGAGATCTACAAGAATGGGACACTCATCGGCACACCCATGCTGACTGTTCAAGAGGGTGGAAGGGGCTCGCTCACGTTGCCCAACGTTGTCGAGGTGTCACTCACGCCAAGTCGAATCGCGCAGGATCAGGTGGCGATTGCTTTCGAAC
>JBBQEJ010000039.1:0-36011 GCA_038320555.1 Vicinamibacterales bacterium
CAGCAGCCACGCCACAACCAGCACGACACCGGCCCGAAACGGCATAGAACCTCGTCCCGCAGAACCGGAAACCCTAGTAGAACCTGGTAGACCCCAGCCGAACCCGGTACAGCCCATGAAGGATGCCGGTCACTCTCTGTATCCCGCAACGGCGAACTGACGGAATTCTCCGGTATCGTCGAACGAGCCGAGGCCGAGGCGCCCGGCCCTGATCGCCGTGTCCGTCGCGTGCAGCGCAGGCTGCTCCGAGCCGTCCACGAAGACCTCGATACGTCCGGAGTCTCCGTCACGCTCGAGGCGAACCCGATGCCATTCCCGATCCTTCAACTGCGGCGCGGCGGTGCCATCGTCGATTCGACGACGGTCCTTGTCGTCGACGAGGAAGATCCCATTGTGGTTGGCGTCGGTAATTCCGGCGAGGTGGACGTAGTAGAAACGGCGGGGAGACTCATAGCCGACGATGATCTCGAGGTCGCGATTCTTGACCTCCTCGGGCGCTGTCGACCGCATTTCGACCTGGACGGTGGCGCGGACAAGAGGCTCGGACTGGAGAACGGCCACCGCCGACGGACGACGAATAGGCCCGCCAGGCGTTCCGGCCTTCGCGAGGACCAGCATCTGATCCTTGATCTCCCATGTGCCCGAGCCGTCGAGCGTGAACATGGTCAAGGCTTCGGGTGCGCTCAGGTCGGGACGACTGGAGAAGGCCTGCGGTGCGTTCTGCAGGGTCAATCCGGTAAACAGCGCAGCTGTCATCGCAAGAGCATGTAGTCGCATCGGCATCATTTAATACCCGCCCGGCCGCTGCGTAAAGAGCTCTGATGAATCACCCGCCAGCCGCGCTTTCGGAGATGTAGCGCAGTCCTTCAGGGCTGTCCCTGACCTCAGGCCTTCAACAGATACTTATCGTATCCAGCTCCCACCAGCGCCTCATACGCCTTCCACACGTCGTCGGGGATGTGCTGGGGAATCTGAAACCCACGGGACGGATACTCGCGAATCCGCTGGAGATCGCCCACCATGATGCTGATGACATCTTCGGGCGAGAGCGACTCGTGCGAGTATCGCGCAAGGTATTCGTCGAGGGACAACTGCGGCGAGGTCACCATCACCACTTTTCCCGGCCACACCTTGTTGAACGTCGCGAAGCTCCGGCGTTCCATATACGGTTTCTGGACGAGGATGAACGAGGCGGGATCCAGGCCTTTGGCGGCGAGCATCTCGCGCGTGAACTGCACGTTCTCGCCGGTATTCGTCGATCTGTTTTCAATCAGGATGCGGTCTTCGGGTACGCCCATGCCAATTGCGATCCGGGCGAACCGATTGGCTTCCGGATCCGTCCACAGGTCTTTCGTGATCATGCCCAGGCCGCCGGAGAAGATAATCAGTGGCGACCAGCCGTCGAGAAACAACCGGGCGCCCCGCTCGGCAACGACGGTGTCGTGGCTGCAAAGCACCAGGATGGCGTCGGCCTTCGCGAGTTGATGATTCAGCTGGTGATAGCGCCAGACTCGTTCCACCAGCGGCCGTATGCGTTCTTCCATCGTGTCGCGATCTCTTGTAGCGCAGCCCTTCAGGGCTGCGTCAAAACGTATTGTTCTCTGGCGGCCTCGACGCCGACGGTTTCTTGACACGTCGGTCGGGCGCGGGCACAATCCAGGTCATGCGAACGAATGCCTCCGCAATTCTAACTGTCGCGACATTGAGCTTGCTGACGCTGCCGTTGACGGCGCGGCAGGCGCCAGCGCCGGAAGGCGCGGCTCAAACGCCGGCTGCAGGCGCCGCGCAAACTCCGCCGAAGCCGAGTCCGAAGGACACGGAAGTGTGGGAACCGGTGCCTCCCGTCGTCACGCCCGGGACAACCGCCAGCGCCGCACCTTCGGATGCCATCATCCTGTTCGACGGCACGAATCTCGATCAATGGGTCTCGACCAAGGATAAGTCGCCGGCGGATTGGACCGTAGCGGACGGCGTCGTCACCGTGAAGAAAACGCCAGGGAATAATATCGAGACGAAGCGCAGCTTCAGGAATTACCAGCTGCACCTCGAGTGGCGGATTCCGCCGGACATCACCGGCGCTGATCAGGCGCGCGGCAACAGCGGGCTGTTCCTCGCCTCAACAGGCGGGGGCGACGGCGGGTACGAGCTCCAGATTCTCGATTCGTACAACAACAAGACGTATGTCAACGGCCAGGCAGCGAGCATCTACAAGCAGGGCATTCCGCTCGCCAACGCCATGCGGAAACCGGGTGAATGGCAGGCGTACGACGTCGTCTGGACGGCGCCCACGTTCAATGCGGACGGAACCGTGAAAACACCGGCGTACGTGACGGCCCTTCACAACGGCGTGCTCGTGCAGAATCATTTCGAGTTGAAGGGAGAAACGCTCTACATCGGCAAGCCTGAATACAAGAAGTACGACACAGCGCCGATCAAGCTGCAGGCGCACGGCGACCCCAGCCCGCCCATCAGTTTCCGAAATATCTGGGTCCGCGAACTGAAGTAGGGCGTGGTCTTCAGACCCCGCCCCGCGCGGTTTCGGTCAGGCTCAGCTGACGATCGTCACGGTAATCCCGCCCTGTCCGTCGTCGCTTATGCCCACGCGAAGGTGTTCGTCCACACCGGCGGCCGCGGATCGTAGCGTCTTCAGCGTCTCTTCGGTAATGGTGTCGCCGACTTTCAGTCCCGCCCGCTTCAGCACCTCGCTCACCGCCTCGTCCGACACGCGCTCGGTCCTGACGGCCACCAGTCGAAGCGGCCCCTTGGAACGTTCGAACTTCCCTTCGCTTCCCTCCCTGACTCTGACGCGGATCGGTTCCTCGGGCCCCAGTTCGCGCTGGGCTTGAATCTTGGCCATGTCTTCCCTGGCTTCCGCGAGCCTCTTCGTCAAATCCTCGCGCATCCCGCCGGCCACCTTCGGGTCTGCCAGCGCGTTTTCGATTTCCTTGATGAGCCGCCCGGTCTTCTGCCCGGACGTCAGCTCGCCTTTCTCAAGGTCGCCCGACGCTTTGACAAGAAAGGCAACGCCACGATATTCCGCGTTGGGCGCAGGGAGATGGAAACGGAGGGTCGCCTGTGTGGAGATCGAACTCACAGCAGACGGCGCGTAGTGCCATGCGAGCACCGCTTCGAGCGCCGCTTTTCTCAACTCGTCGGGGCCAGACAGCACGCGCGCATCCGAGACCTCCCCCCGATCGTCGACTGCCAGATCGAGCAGGACGTCCCCTTCCACATGCCCTTCGATCGCGCGGTGCGGATACTCGGGCAGGTCGCCGTGAAGCAGATGGTCTCCACCTTTGACAATCTGCACGGGCTCGCCACCGACCGCCTGCGGCTGGCCCTGGGCCTGGAGCGGAAACGAGCGAACAGCCATCGTGGCCGCGAGAGCCAGCGCGGCCCCGCTGGCGCCGAGCGACAGGATCAAACGACGTGTCGTCATGGTGCTCTCCTGCAGAATTTGCGCAACCCGCTTCTTCAGAGCGCTTCGCCGAAGAAACGCGGACGCAGGTGTGAGGACGCCGGGTGATTTCGCGATCGCGACGGCGAGCAGCGCCTCGACGTAGCGTTCCCTCGATTCGGTCAAGCCGATGACGGCCTGGTCGACGACCTGTTCGCGTGTCAACTGGATACGGCCGATGAGCCACCAGACGGCGGGATGAAACCACAGCACGGTTCGTACGGCTTCTTCAAGGACCTCAAAGGCCCAGTCGCGCCGCCGCACGTGAAGCAACTCGTGGCAGGCAATCGCGTGCTGGATCGACTCTTCCATCGTTGCGACCGTCGGCGGAAAGACGATAACGGGACGAACCACGCCGAATGTGATCGGTCCCGCAACCCGAGTGGACACCAACATGCCTGCGCGAGCGCCAACCCGCTGCTGCGCGAGTTTGATGGTGTCGGGCAGGGGATCGAGCGGTGACGCTTCGCGCCTGATGCGCCCAAGCGCAAAAGCGCCAATAGCAAGCCACAGCGTCCGCGCGACGATGCCCGCCACCACCACAAGCAGGATGAGGTTGTCGGAGGAAGGCCACCCGGACGCCGATGCGGCCTGTGACCCGACCGCAAGGACGACGCTCAGGCCGTCAGCGCCCGGGGCGCTGAGCGCGGCCTGCTCGATCGGCGCAACCGCCATGGTTTGCCAGGGCTGACAGAACGGCAGCAGCACACACGCAATCAGCAGCACCCGCCAATACGCGAGAGCTGCCCGCGGCGTCCGAATTCTGAACGCGCGCGCCAGGGCCGCACCGGCCAGAACCAGGAGCCCGGCCTGCATGGCGAAGGCGGCGAGGTTGCGCAGCCACATGGACGCCGTCATGGCTTCTTTCCTTTCCCGAGCATGCGGGTGATATCCCGCAGGTCTTCCGCCGAGAGGTGATCGTCTTCGAGCAGGTGCACCACCAGCGGCTGCCCCGCCCCGTTGAACACCCGATCCACGAAGTCCCGCACCATCTGCCTGATGACCTCGTGCTTCGGCCGGGCGGGCCGGTACACGTGCGCCCGTTCGTGCTGGGTCGCGCGCAGATAGCCTTTCTGTTCGAGGGTCTTCATGTTGGTCATCACGGTCGTGTACGCCACCGGCCGGCGCTTGCGCAGATCCTCGTATACGTCGCGCACGGTGACGGCCCGATTGTGACGCCAGACAATCTTCATGAGCTCGAGCTCGTGAGCGGTCAACGTCGACGACTTCGGCCTCATGACTACTAGTTATCTAGTACTACTGGCCCGTTGTCAACAGGAGAGATTTTGGAAATCCTGGAGGGCGGATGACGATCGTCAGGGAGTTTTCAAGGTGTATTCGAGATCGTAGAAATGTTTGCGTCGACGATTTCGATCTCGAGCTTGCCGATCAGACCCAGAAGCTGACCGGCGCCAGAGTCCGGACAACGATGATGGTCAGGTCCTACGCGTCCAATTCGTACGCTTTGCGCAGCCAGCGTTCCACTTCTGCATCAATCTCGGCGACCGACGTGATCGGGATGCGGTGCGTGATTCGGTCTTTCTTTGCGAACCCTCCGGTGTCGATAAGCCGTCCCGTCGGTTTCGTGTCTTTGAGCGCGAACCCGAGATCGATGCGCGTGTTCGTCGCCGGCTTGACCTGCGCGATGACGTGCCGCCGCCGGATGGGGACAATCGTCGCACATGGCGTTACGCTGACGTCCTTCCCGATCGCGAGCGCCAGGGCCAGCACTCGATCGTGGATCGGACGCAGGCCCGCCTTGCCGCCCGAATACATGGCCGCAACCAGCGCATCGGGATCGTAGTCTGCAAGGCTGGACCCTTCCGCCCGGGCCGCCAGCCACTTCGCATAGTTGGTGCCGAGTTGATGCTTGTCCTTCAGCCACAGGGCGCGCGCCTTCTCCGTCGGCGGACCCGACTTTCGAATGAGCGTCGTCCACTCTTCAAGGGTACGGCCGGTCTTCTCTTTCAATCCAACGACCGCCTTCGCCTCCATGGCGACTCCAGGATGCACGCTGTACGGTGAGACCGTCTTCAGCGTCTTTTCACCGCGGACCATCTTGAATCCTTTGCTCATGCCGGGTGCGAAACGCTCGTCGAGCGTCCAACGCCAGGCGTTGCGGCCATACGCATGATCCACTTTACCAACCGGTCGGCGGCGTCTTTGGCGGCGCGGGCCCAGTAGGCCTTTCCGATGCCCTTGATCTCCGTCTCATGGTCGCCGAATTTCACGTGCAGACGCACGATCGTTTCAACGAGCGGCGTCACGACTGTGCCGCCGAAGCCGCCAACGGGTGCCTCGCGTTTCTCACGCCCGACAACCTCGACGAGGACCTGTGCCGCGCTGGCATCGGAGACCAGAAGGATCTTCGAATTGTGGTTGAGGGCGTCACGCATGTCTCGAACCGAATCCAGCCGTCCCTGTTCCTCCTCGGTCTTCACGTCACCCTTAGCCTCGGCGGTATAAACGAACACTCCGGGCGCAGGTCGGGACACCGGACGAGCGGCGAGCGTCGTCGCGCCGAGAACCACGTACAACATCAGAAGCCCGTTCATTCCCCCTTTGCGGCAGCACGAGCCGTCCGTCACCGGACTTCCCGCGGCGGCCGATCTACGACGCGAGCGGATGGCCGATCTCCCAGTGATGGCCGAATGGATCGACTACGCGGCCCAGTCGCCACCCGTACGCCTCCTCTACCGCGACGATCTCCCGAGCGCCGGCCGCAAGAGCCTGTGCGACCATCGCGTCTGGATCCGGCACGGTCAGGATCATCCGGACAGAACCACCGCCCAGCGACTCCGGACTGAAGCTGCCATGTTCAGGTGACTCATCGGCCAGCCAGAACTCTGCACCCTCGACCGACAGCCGGGACACCACGGACCCACCAGGATCCTCCACACGGTAGACCTCGGCCGCGCCGAATGCGGACTTGTAGAACTCAACCGCGCGCGCGCCATTCCGAACCGAGAGCATGGGCGCGATCGAGTATCCGACGGAAATTGCCGTGCCAGTTTCTCTGCTCATCTATGCCTTCTCGATCTTTGCGGCTCCGTGAGCTGGCTCATCGTCATTTGGGACGTGAGCTCTCAGACGACGCCGCCTTCTGTTTCGCTAATTCGGCTCGGAAGTCTTGTTCCTTTTGAGTGACGAACTTCTTGTAGCCGTCCGGATCGACAAATGGGTTCGCGCCGTCCTCCTTCATCCGCGCATGTTTGGCTTCAAGGCCGAAGTAATTTCCGTGAGCGCCGAGAAACAAATCGCACGGCAACGATTTCAGGACCCGAAACATGCGCTCATAGTCTTCAGCGATCCGCGGATACGGGGCGTTATTGACAAGCTTGTAGCCTGGATTCACGTTTGGACTGCCGACAATCACCTGCCTTCGCCTGACGCACCGTGTGATCGTCGTCATTCTGCGGTCCTGTGATTTCCGAATCATTTATCGCGAAGCGTCTAGCGCCCAACGGCTGCCCGTATCCGTGCGAGATGATGATAGCTGTGCCGAAGCGCGTGATCCTCGATGATGAATTGCGCCGTCAGCGGCGCCTCTGCGTTGAGCGAGACCGGAGCTGCGGCGTCCAGCTGCTCGTCGGAGAACGCGCGGACCGCGTCAGCCGCCGACTTGCTGTTGCGACGCAGGAGCGCCAGCGTGTCCGGTTTCCCTACGGCACCGTTCTTGTGAGCATGCTCGGCATTCATGTGCGCCACGCCGTCCCAGGTGACACCCGCCACCGGTTTCCCGTCCGCGAGTGTTTGAGCGAGCTGAACTTCGATTGGATAAACGCTGGCGACGTGATGCACGATTACCCCGACCGGGCGTCCGTCCTTGGGTACGTTCATACGCCACTCGGCATCAGAAAGACTTTCGGCAAAAACCGCCAGGGCCTGCGCCCCTTGTTCCACTCGATCTGCGAGTGCTTCTGCTCGTCGGCTCATCGATTTCCTCCATGGTTGCTTGTGTGAAAGCGCAAATCCCTTGCGATACGGTGACCATTCTATTCAAGGCTGTCACCGCGCGCCCACTTGGCGAGGAACTTCGCGATGTCCTCGCCGATACTGCGGGAGTCACTCATCAGCTTTCCCAGAGAGTCGCCTCCCGCCATCCCCATGGACCCTATGCGCCGCTGCTCGAAGGTGGCAAGCGTGCGGCCCGTCGAGTCTTTCACGGTCCCAACCACCTTCACCGCGGATTTACCCGCGCCGAACCCGGCGAAGTAGCGCTTGGTGCGGCTGCCTGGATCGAGCGTGACGAACTTGCCCTCGACAATCAGCACACCCTCAGGCGCGGACTCATCTGCCTTCAACACGCGTACTGCCTTGAAGGGGCCGCTCTTCTCCAGGGTCGAGACAAAGCGTTCGGCTAACACCCGCGGCCCTTCGTTCTGCATGGTCTTCGCTTCCTGCTGGCGCGCGTCCTTTCCCTCCTTGTTACCAGTTCCAAGATCCGCCGCGCTCGCGTCAAACGTCTTGATGACCACGGCGAGAGTCGGGCCCTGCTCGAGCGCGGGGACAAACAACTGGATCTTGTCCAGCGCGCCGTCCTCGATGGTCTTGAGCGGAGTCTGCGCGAGGACCGCTTGACCGATGATGAGCACGACACACACGCATATCAACCTGCGCATATTGCCCTCCTGATCCGCCAGGCCGCCGCGTCTCTGTCAGGAGCGCGACGAAAGCCTGAGCACGCGCCAAGCCCACACACAGAGCGTGGCGGCAGCAACAGTGATGAGAACGAACGAAGGATCCGTCGCCAGGTGCGGCCCTTCCGAGAAGGCGCGCCAGACGTGTGCCAGCGTGAGCAAACCAAAGACCGTGCCGGTTGTCATCACATACGTCTTCATATTCCTCACGATCAGCCAGCGATCAGTCCGGGCTTCCGATCACGCACGCGGGCTGCCTACCGTCGTTCCCAACGGATATCCACGCCATCGCTCGACCCAACTGCGCTGCGAAGAAGTCCCACCAGATGGGTGGTCGCCCGGCCGTCCGCGATGACGTCGATCGTCGCGATGTCGATGTAGTAGTCCTGGTCTTCCGCGGACTCTTCCTCCAAAGCATCGACCAGGACCTGGAGGTCGGCCTCGGTGATAGTGCCGATCAGTTGATTTGTCGACACGTTATAAAGATCAATCATTGCATGCTCCTCCGGTCACCCTGCGGCTCGACTGCGCGGATCGAGCCACGGCCTGCCACGCGGATTGTGACACACTGCTCACCAGGAATCGCCTCCGCGGCCTTCACGAACTGTCACGTTCGGGAGCCCAGTGCCGACCGCCCGTTCTCGTGCACAGAGTCAGAATTGGCCGCGCCCTATTGAACCACTCGAATGCGGTGGGCTCGCTGTCCCCCAGATAGAGAACACCCACAGCATCGACGAGCACTCCGTGCGGCCGCGAAAGGGCGCACCGAAGCGGATCGGGTTCTGGACCGTCCGCCGGGCGGCCCGTGTTCACGCCGATCCATTGACAGACCTTTCACAGGAATACATTCCTAAGAGACGACCATTCGGAGCTCGTACGCCACCCAGAAGCCGGCGACCATGATCCCGAAGATCCCGATGACAACCAGCGCGCGGAAAGGCGCCCGGGTCGGCCACGGCCTCGCGTGAGTACCGCGATGACGAAATAGAGCGGGGCAAGCGACACGAACGTGCTCGCGAGCAGCGTGCGCCAGGCCAGAAACGCAATCAGCCCCGGGAGGGCGGCGAGCACGTAGACGAACACGCCTCCCGCCGGACCTTCCGACAACAGGTCGGCCAAGATGGCGACAACCACGCCGCCGGCAATGAGCAGCCATTCCGTCGTCCGGCGCCACCGTGGCGGTCGAAACTCGAGGCCGTATGCCACCGCTGGGCCCGCCACCACGGACCCGACGAGACCGATCCCGACGGCGGCGACGAGCGGATCGTCAAGCACGAATGATCCTGGCCAGCGCTAACCCTCCATCACGGCGCACACGCCGACCCCGCGCTGCCTTCTGGTTAGTCACTCAACCTGCCTGTCGCTCACCGAACCAATAGCACAGACCGTCAGGAGCCACGACGAAGAAGACCTTCCACGCCGCGCCGTCCCGTTGCTCCACGTCGAAGGCGGACAGTTCCTTGTGCAATCCGTTGGCGTTGAACTCCGCGAACAATGATTCGAGGTCCTTCACATGAAAGGCGCAACCGTCCTGCGTGGGATCGCCGCCGTTTTCCGCAAGTCCAATCTGTACGTCGTCGCGGGCGAGCACGGCCGATTTGTGGGGTGCGTCCCTGCGCGACAGCACCTGGAAACCGAGCACGGTTTCATAGAAAGGAAGGGACGCGCCAAGATCCCCTACGGGGAGATTCATGTTGTCGCCCTGGTAGCCAAACGCTTTCTCCAGCGTTCCTTTCACGATCGCCTCCTACATCCGGCCGCTCGACGCACGCCAGGATCCGCGTCGTACCAACGTCACACGTCCACCACTGTCGGACGACGTTTCCCGTACTGTGTGGCCTGCTCGAAGGCGTGCGCGAGCTGAAGCACGCTCCACTCGTCCCGGTGACGACCCACGATCTGCACACCCACGGGCAATCCACTGGTGGTGAACCCACCGGGTACGGAAATCGCCGGATTGGACATGAACGTAACGTACCAGCACGAGCGCATCCAGTCGATGTAGCTCGTCATCCGAGTGCCTGATATCTCCGTGGGATACGGCAGCGTGACGTCGAAGGGCGCTACTTGCGTCACCGGAAGCACGAAGTAAGCGTACTGTTCGAAGAACTGCCGGCTTTGCTCGTGCATCCGTGCCTGCTGTGCCAGCGCGCGCCCGACATCGGCGCCGGTGATCCGCTCGGCCTGCGCGACCTCGAACTTGATGGTGTCCTTGACCCATTCGGGCCTCTGGCCGACCAGCGCGGCGTACTGGGGGTGGTTCGCGACGTACCGCAGAATGGGAAACGCCTCATCGACACCAGCGAAGTCCGGTTCCGCCTCCTCGACTACGCAGCCGAGCTCCTCGAACACGCGACGGTTCGCGTCGACGACACGCCGAATTTCCGGCTCGAACGGGATTCCGCCGAGCCCGCGCCACCAGGCGACGCGGACGTCCTTGAAGTTGCGGCCAATCTCCGCGCGGAAGCGCCCGCCATCCTCGGGGATCGAAAGGGGGCTCCGTGGATCAGGTCCGGCAATCGCACTCAGGAACAGCGCGACGTCGGCCACCGAGCGCGCCAGAGGACCCGACACCGAAAGCGGCGACCAGGACCCCGACTCGCTCGGCACGCGGCCCGGCGACGGCCGGAACCCGACCACGTTGCAGAAGGCCGCGGGGTTCCGGAGCGACCCGCCGGTATCGCTGCCGTCGGCGATGGGCACCATCCCGCAGGCGAGCGACACCGCCGCCCCGCCGCTGCTCCCGCCGCACGTCTTGCCGGTGTCGTACGGATTGCGTGTCGCGCCGAAGACGGTGTTGAACGTCTGCGACCCGGCGCCGAGCTCAGGAGTGTTGGTCTTGCCGACCGTGACCGCGCCTGCCCCGCGGATCCGCGTCACGACAAGCGCGTCATGGGTCGGCACGTTGTCGCGGTAGAACGGTGACCCTCGCGTGGTGCGGATCCCCGCAGTGTCAACGAGGTCCTTGTGGGCAACAGGGAGCCCGTGGAGCACCCCGAGCGGGCCGCCACGCGCAAGAACCTCGTCGGCGCGCACGGCGTCGGCCATCGCGCGCTCACCCACGAGCGTCACGATGGCGTTCACTTTCGGATTGACGCGCTCGATCTGCGCCAGATGAGCGGCCATCACTTCGCGGGCGGAGACCTGTTTGCTTCGAATCCGCGCCGTCAGCTCGATGGCGCTGAGGTACACGAGTTCGTCGGTGCCATCTTTCGTCTGCTGCGCCAACGGCATGGCGCTGGCGTCGAGGTCCGCCGAGGCCGCCCCGAAAAGGACCGTCTGCAGCGTGCTGCCCACGGCCGCCGCCCCGATGGTCTGGCCAAAGGCGCGGCGGCTCATCGGGTCAACAGCTGCGGGCGGGTTCGGGACGCGCGGATCATCGGACATGGGCGCTCCTTCGTAGTTCGAAACACACCGACGGTGAGCTCGCGCCTTGGCGGCGGCGCTCAACATGCCACGAGCGTCGTCCCGGCTGCACGCGCTTGTCAGCTGGGCACACCTCGACCGACGGATCACCGACGCTTGCGCAGAAAGACGTGTGTGGCGCGTTCGCCTGCGATCTGCTTCGCGCATTCATAACCCAGGGAACGCATATCGATGGCATTGAGGAGATGTTCCCCCGAGCCGAGTAAGACCGGCCGGATGGCCAGATGCAGCTCGTCGATCAGGCCGGCCTGCAGATACTGCCGAATGGTCGATACGCCGCCACCTACGCGGATGTCGCGCCCGCCCGCTGAAGCCCTCGCTTGCTCCAACGCCGCATGAATGCCTCCGGTGACAAAGTGAAATTCCGTGCCTTCCGCCATCCTGACCGGCGGCCGCGGGTGATGGGTCAGCACGAACACGGGCGTGTGGTAAGGCGGCTCCTCGCCCCACCAGCCCTTCCAGCTGTCATCAGGCCACGGGCCTCGGACGGGACCGAACATGTTTCGCCCGAGAATCCAGGCCCCGAATCCCGTTAAGCCCCTCTCGGCAATGTCGTTGTCGACACCCTCCTCGCCATCCGCCTGTCCATGCATGCGCTGCCAGACGCGCGTGTGAAAAAACCATTCCATCAACTCAGGGCCATTGATGCCGAGCGGATTCTGCAGATCCTGGCCCGGCCCGGCACCGTAGCCGTCGATTGAGATTCCAAAGCTTTCAACACGGAGTTTTGACACGGTGCTGCTCGGTGTCTGGTTAACGAGTTCGGCATCGGCGGACCGCCTGACGCCGGCGGTTCGTCCGCAGAAGGTCCCGAACTCCACGAACCACTGGTCGTGATTGGTACGCGCTCCACTCGCACGCCGACTGTCGCCCAACGCGCCGAGTGACGCGTCCAGCGTCGACATGACGGCACAGACCGTCAGGCGCGTCGGCCCCACGTAAAACGAACGCGCTGCAGAATAGCATGCGCTATTCTTCTCTGGCGATGGCTGCCGGCGATTCGGGTCTCATGGCGTTGGTACGCGCGATCGTCGCGAGTGACTCGGGTACCGCTCTGCGGCTGCTTGCCGCGTCGCCGGTATTGGCGACCGCGCGCGCCGAGGACGGCGCGACGCGTCAGGCGGCGACGGAGTACTACCTCGACGAGATCGGACACTACCTCTATGCGGGCGACACGGCGCTCCACATCGCCGCCGCTGCCTACCGATTGGAGATCGTGTGGAAGCTGATCGTCATGGGGGCTGACGTTCGGGCGAGGAATCGTCGCGGCGCGGAGCCGCTTCATTACGCTGCCGACGGCGGGCCCGGCTCGCGCTCGTGGAATCCTGCGGCGCAAGCCGGGACGGTCACCTGTCTCATCGAAGCCGGTGCCGATCCGAACGCCGTCGACCAAAGCGGCGTGACGCCTCTGCACCGCGCGGTGCGGACTCGATGCGCCGCTGCCGTGAGGGCCCTTCTCGATGGCGGCGCCGATGCACGGCGCAGGAACAAAAGCGGCTCGACGCCCATGCGGCTCGCCACCCTGAACACCGGCCGCGGTGGCAGCGGCTCGCCAGACTCGAAGGCGCAGCAGGAGGAGATCCGACGCCTGCTCGAGCGGCACGGTGCGAGGCGATAGATCGGCTAGCGTTTATCGCGGTACGACGACATACGGGTCGAGCATGGCCCCGGGATGCACGTCACCATTGGAGCGGTTTCGAGGTTCAGGTCCGAGAACGTCTGCACCACGAACACCCGTTGAAACTGTATCCAATATTGATGGCGGTTACTCTCTGATCCGATGACACGGTACGAAATCGGCGCCCTCTGCGATGTTGTTCCCCTCCACTGGCCCTCGAGGCCTGCAGATGACGGCGTCGTCGGACCGCAGGCGCTCATCAAAGCGCACCACGCAATCGCCACGACGCCGCGACCCGGTTTTGACATCAGCCGCGCTGCCGCGCCGCTTCGGGCAAACTCGTCATGCTTCCGCATGGTTCAACTTCATGTCTGCCATCAGGTCCGGCGAACACGCGGCGCTGGGCGCCGAGGCTTCGATTCGTTCGTTCCCCCGGCGCGGCTCGTCGGCTGCTTCAGAACCCGGCGCCGCGGCCGTTGCTTGGCCGCAATCGAGCGGATGACCAGCTTGCCACGCCCGCTGGCCGCCAGCGGCTTGCTCGCGCGCGAGATTGCCGCACCGATAAGCGCTTCGACGTCCGGATGCGACAGCTCACCGGCAGACTCTACACGGATGAATCTGGTTTGCCGGCCCGACCCCAGAAGCAGCCCCTTGGGATCGGGCAGGCTGGCGCCGTGAATGAAACAGAGCCCGACGCCGTTGGCTCGTGCGGCAATCGACACGATTGAGTCTGTGGGACGCTCGGTCGGCGAGTAGCCAATCACGAAGAAGTTGTAGTTGTCCCAGACAAGTTCGTTGGCCGTCGGCATCCGCCTGCGCACGGCCGACCGCACTGCGCGAATGAGCCGCTGGTCATCTGCGCCGAACTTCTCGATGAACGCTCGAAGCTGGCTCTCCGCACTGGCCTCATCGACTCGAGGCTGCCTTTTTGCACTCATCGCGTTCTATCCTCAGCCGCCTTGACGTAACCAATGCGGGGAGCCGGTCCGGTGCCTCCGGGGATTGAGTACGCGAGTGCCACGATGCCACTGGCCGGGAGCGTTTTCTGGTCCGCGAGCGTCAACTTCGTCGCAGAGCCGGGCGGAAGGAGCGGGACCCCGCCTCCAAGAAGCACCGGAACCACGGCAACTTCCACCGTGTCGACCAGGCCCGCGTCCAGGAGCGAGCGAAAGAAGTCGCCCCCGCCATAGAGCCAGATGTCGCGGCCAGGCTTCGCTTTGAGCGCCCCCACGCACTCACGCGGATCGTCGTTCACGATGCGGACGCCCGGGTACGTGGCCGGGCGAAGGGTGCGTGAGAACACAATCACCTCGAGACCCGGCAACGCGCCGTGTCCGCCCCGTGCCGTGAGGACCTCATACGTCTTCCGCCCCATGACGGCCGTGTCGAACTCCTTGAACAGCGCGGCGAAGTCGATGGCCGGGTCCATCACAATCCAGTCGTGTTCGCCGTTGGGTCCCGCGATGAATCCGTCAAGGCTCACCGCCACTTGGTATCGTAATCGCCTGCTCATGATCGGGTTCCAGTTCGGACGTCAGCTGCGATGCGACCAGGAAAAGTCTGGCTGAGCACTGTGTGGGCTCGCACGCGGCCGCTTACGAAAGTGCCGGCCGGCCGGTGCAGCTGCTGTCAGGCAGTTTGCCACCGCTTTGTTTCCAATCCGCGGAGCACGCCGTTCGCAAACGCAGCTGTTGCCGTCAGTTGGACGAGATGAAACAGCCCGTTGTGATCGAAGGGCACGACCAGCTGAACGCTGAGGGCGCTGGCTTGTATGGCTGCGGCCACGATGCTGAGACCGATTCCCGCGGCAATCATCCTCGCACCGGCCAGGCGCCCGGAAGTGCTCAGGAATATGTACATCGCGAGTGTCGCCACCATCACTGCGGCTTCGTAGACGACAAAGATCAGAAATGCGCCACCCAATAGCTGGGTCAGCGCGAAGAAGCTCGCACCGATCCCGGCCGCCCACGGGAGCAGAGCCCGCGCTGCGGCTTCACCCCGCCAATCGTGTATACCACCAACGAGGAAGAGCGCAACAGTGAGACCTAACGACAAATACAGCGGCAGCCACAGGACCGTCAGAACAACTTCCGACGATGCCAATCCGTGCGCCACCGCCCCCAGAACGGAAGCCAGTCCCAGCAGTCCGAATATCCAGCACCACAAGGCCCTCTTCCACGTCGCGTTCACGGTGATCGTTACGAGCTGCCACAAGACCGCAAGACTCAGAAGCCCTACAGCCGCATCGGTGGCAGCTGTCGTCAACTCCGTCGCGGACGGGTTTAGGTGCATGGGAACAATCGTGGCGACACGTCGTCACGGATTTTCGAACAGGACGCTGATGCTTTCGCGATTGTGAATGCGCCTGATGGCTTCGCCCAACAGGGGCGCGACCGAGACAACCTCGATCTTGCTTCCCAACGGTTCTGGTTGTGACTCCACACTATCGGTTACCAGCAGACTGAGAATTGGACTCCGTTGAATCCGCTCCATCGTCCCCGCGGCAAACACCCCATGCGACACGGCCGCATGCACCCCCAGCGCGCCTCGGGCTGCAAGCGCTTCCGCTACCTCGCACAGTGTGACAGCCGAGATCGTGAAATCATCCACCACCAGCGCGGTCTTGCCGGCTACCGCGCCGATGATCTCCACGACTTCGGCCTTCTCGTCGTGCTTGACCCGTTCCTTGTCCGCGATGGCGAGCGAGCACCCGAGCGCCGTGGCGTAGAGACGGGCCTTCTTGGCAAATCCCGCGTCCGGAGACACCACCACGAGATGCTCCAGATGCTTCGCGCGCACGGCCCGGCAGAGTATTGGCAGCCCATACAGATCGTCCACGGGAATCCGGAAGAAGCCCTGGATCTGGAGTATGCAGGTCCAGGGTGACGACCCGGTCCGCTCCAGCCGCTTCGATCGCGTCCGCGCACACGCGGGCCCGGATCGACACGCGCGGTTCGTCCTTCTTGTCTCCCTTGGCGTAACTGAAATATGGGACAACGGCCGTCACCGACGCGGCGCTGGCACGTTTGCAGGCATCGAGCCAGAACAGCAGTTCCATGAAATTGTCATTAGCCGGAAATGCGGTGGACTGCACCAAATAGACATGCCGACCTCGAACGTTTTCTCTAACCCGCACGAAGAGATTGCCTTCCGAAAATCGAATGACCTCGCTCAGGCCTCTGGGCACGCCAAGGTATTCACAGATCCGCTCAGTCAAGCGCGGGCTGCCGCTGCCGCCAAAAATCACCATATCCTGCGGATTCATAGTGTGCGTACTCGCTGAAGTGGATGGCTCCGCTAACGCCGCGGCGACACACGCGCTTCCGTTCCGACAATGGCACCGGCTGGCCGGCATGTCAGGCCGTTCATGGCCCGGACGGTGGATCGGCAACCTGAATCGCGCGGAGGGACCGAGCCACGAGCCCAATGCCGCCCGCCAGCAGTCCGAGCATCGTCAGAGTGTCGAAAAGGGAGGTGGGCTGAAAGTAGATATGCAGGTTGGCTACGATTCCCACAACGATGATGAGCGTGCCGCCGAGCGTCAACAGCCAGCCGAGCATGGAGCGACCGTTGTAGAAGAGCACGCCAATTCCGATCAGCAAAGGGAAAAGCGTCAGGCCGAACGCGTTGTAGCCGTGGAACAGCCAGCCGCCGCTGATCACGCTGACCCGCGTCAGCAGGAGGTATCCACCCGCGAGCACCAGGCCGGCACCAGTGAAGAACATGCCGACGCCGCCGGTCGTGCCGCCTGCACCCGTCATGATAGACGCTCCATTCTCAGACCGCCGCCGCGATTGTCAGACACACCAAGAGTGTTCCGGCCGCACTCGCAAGGGCACTCGCACCGTGCGTGTTCAGCCACACGAGCGTAGACGAAACCATCAACGCGCAGGCGAGAACGACCCAGAGCGAGATCGCGACCATCATCCTACGCTCCCGTTCGCCTCCCCCGCTGTCGGCTGCAAACGCCGTCAGGCATCAGCCCCGCGAACCTCGCCCCTCCTGCATTCCCGCGCCGCGAGAGTGACTGCACTCCGGCTCGAGTCATACGTGCGGAGATCAGAGGCGCGGCGCGAAGTGTCTGCAGCACGACACAGTACCGTTCCGTTAGTTTCAGCAGCGTCGCCTGCTGCTCGTCCGACCCGTCCGTATCGACGTCGAAGTGCAGGCGAATGCTGACAAAACCGACAGGGACATCCTTCGAAACGCCAAGCGTGCCGCGAAAATCCAGATCGCCTTCCGCTGTGACCCTCGCATCCCGCAACTCCACACCGATCGAAGTCGCCACGGCACGAAGCGTCACCCCTGCACACGCCACGAGCGCCTCGAGCAACATGTCGCCCGAGCAGGCAGCGGTGCCGTCTCCCCCGGTGGCCGGATGCAATCCCGCCTCGACGAGCGCCTTGCCGGTTTCGACTTTGCAACTCAACCCGGCTGCTCGCCCTTCGGCCCGCAATGTGATCAAGGCCGACTGCGGATCGACGCGGTATTTGTCCTTCAGCGGTCCTTGAGTCGCTTTCAACTGTCCTGGGTCCATCGCAGCTCCTGTATCCTGCCGATCGTGTCAGCCAGCGATCGACCATCAGAGTATTAAGGATGTTATGACAGCTCGATACTGAGATCATGTCAGAGGCGATTACTCGGACACGCTCCTAGGCTAGAGCCGATGTTTAAGCCTGTACGTTTCGATGACGGACATCGGCCTGGCCGATTCTTCGCCGTCAGCTTCATTCTCGTGCTCGCTTCGACCATTGCCAGAGGCCTGCTGTAACGTGCCCTGGCAGCCGCTCCCCCATCTGGCGCGCCAGCATGCACAACTGGCCGCGATGGTGGGCTTCGTGCGCCACGAAGTTCAGAGAGTGCATGAGATCGGTCGGGAAGTTCTGCCACGCTGCCCGAGGAACGACGCCACCTCGATCGATGCCGAGTTGCAGCAATCTGATGATGCCGTCGCTGCTCCGCGACAGGGCGCGCAACAGTTCTGATACGCGCACCCGGCGCGGATCGACGGTCCGGGGTATCGCGATACCATGCCTCGCGCCCATCATTTTGATCCACATGCATCGGGCGTTGTGGATGTGGGCCGCGATCATCCGCACCGTCCGGCGTGGAACGCCGGGAACGGCCTTCGACCAGATCGCGGGCGGCAGGTTCTCTACGAGATACATCGTCACGCGATTGTTCGTTCGCCAGGCGGCGATCAAACAGCGACCCGTCTCGGGATCTGTTGGCACCTTCGTTCACTCAGCCTCTGAGCTCCGACCCCTAACTATTAGTTGTCCCGACCCGCCAACACGACGGAGACTGAGGCGTGCTCATAGCGATTTCCGCAGCCAGCGGGCATCCGCGTATCCGGTGAGAATAGCCGGATGATACGCGGTCCAGATAACGGACGCTATCACAGCCCCGCCGAGCGGGCTCCGCACGCGTTGCCGCTGGAACAGTTAAGCTGGAAGCCGGAAGCTGGAGACTGGAAGCTGGAAACTAACAGTTAGATTCTCTGGAAGTTCTTCTCGATCTCGCGCCGCGTGATCCGCAGCACGACCGGACGGCCGTGCGGACAGACACTCGAATACGCGGTCCGGCGCAATTCCTCGAGGATGTAGCGCATCTTCTCCATCGTCAGCCGATAGTTCGCCTTGACCGCCGCATGGCACGCCATCGTCGCGGCGATCTTCCGCAGGGCGTCCTCGACCCGCGAGCCGCGGTCCAGTCCCTCGAGATCCTCGGCAAGTGCGCGGATGGCAGCTTCGCATTCGGACGGGTCGAGCACGGCAGGCACCCCCGAGAGTCGCACGCTGTCCCCGCCGAATTCCTCGATCTCGAGGCCGAACTTCGCGAGCGTCGCGGCGTGCGGAATGAGACACTGGCGATGCGCCGGCGACATCTCGATCAACATCGGCGTCAGCAGGCGCTGGCTTTCGAGAGGGCCCGCCGTCAACCGCTCCATGACCTGCTCGAACAGCACCCGCTCGTGCGCGACGTGTTGATCGATGATCGCAATGCCTTCGTCGTCTATCGCGATGATGAACGTGTCGCGGAACTGGCCCAGCGGGATCATCGGCCTGATCGACGAGGGTCCTGCAGGGTTCTGCAGGGTACCAGGTTCTACAAGGTTCGGGTTCTGGGTTCTGCCAGGTTCCACAAGGTTCTGTAGAGTTCCGCTGGGTGCCGCAAGGGTCTCCGCCGGATCGGGCGCCATCAGGTTGCGCCATGGTCCGAGCGGCTCAGACGACCACCGGTTGCCGACGGTCGCGCCGGCGAGCACACCAGGAATCGTCATCGGCTGCGGCTCGGAAGGACGCGACGCGAACGGCGTGAATTGCAGTTCGGGCGCGCGTCCCTGACCAAGCGCCTCGCCAAGCGCTCGTCGCAGCACTTCGTGCACCAGTGACTGCTCGAGAAACCGCACCTCCGCCTTCGTCGGGTGCACGTTGACGTCCACACGATCCGGCGGGATGCGGATGAACAGGTGCACTTCAGGACTGCGTTCTTTGATCGTCGCGACGCTGTACGCCTCGGATATCGCGTGCGCGATCGTCCGATCCTTGACGATGCGCCGGTTGACGAAGACGTTCTGCGAGCCCCGAACCGGGCCCTGATCGCCCAGCGCCGCGATGTAGCCGTGAATCTGCAGGCCCGCGGCTTCCTTACGCAGCTCGATCAAATCGAGACGTTCACCGAAGAGCTGAAAGAATCGCTCCCCAGATCCGTTTGCGGGCGGGCACTGGACGAGCGTTCGCCCTCCGCTCGTCAGGGAAAACCCGACCTCCGGATACCCAACCGCCATCTGCGTGACCAGGCGGGAGATCTGCGCCGACTCCGCGGTGTCGGACTTGAGAAACTTGCGCCGGGCGGGAAGGTTGTAGAACAGATCTCCGACCTCGATCGACGTCCCTTCCGGCGCACCGACTTCGCGCTCCGAGGCAACGGCACCGCCGTTGACCCGGATCTCGGTTCCACTGGCGCTCCCGCGCGCGCGTGTGCGCAGCACGAAATGCGAAACCGACGCGATGCTCGGCAGCGCCTCGCCGCGAAAACCGAGCGTGCGAATCGCACCGAGATCCTCCGGACTCGCGATCTTGCTGGTCGCGTGCCGCTCGATCGCCAGCCGCGCGTCCTCGGGACCCATCCCCTCGCCATCGTCCTCGACGCGCAACAGCTTCTTGCCGCCGAGCTCGATCGCGACCGCAATGCGCTTCGCGCCGGCATCCAGCGAGTTCTCGATCAGCTCCTTGACGACCGAGGCCGGACGCTCGACGACTTCCCCTGCGGCGATTTGATTCGCAAGATGCAATGGAAGAAGGTGAATGCGGGACATGATCCTTAAGTGTTCGGCGCCAGAAGCTTCTTCCGCCTTAAGGCGGAAGCCACAAGAGAGAAAACGACCCGCGACCCGCGAATCGCGAGTCTATATCCAGTGTCTTCGGCGGAAGTACACGAGCATGACGCCTGACATCGTGAACATCATCGCGAGAATCCACCAGAACTGCGCGTCCGGACCGCCCGGCAGGTGCGGCAACGGGACGTTCATCCCGTACATGCCGGTCAGCACTGTCAGCGGCATGAAGAGCGTCGCGATGATCGTCAGCACTTTCATGACCTGGTTCAACTGGTTCGACACCGCCGACAAATGCGCATCGAGGATGCTCGTAATGCGATCCTGGAAGAACATCGCTTCGTCCGACAGCCGGACCAGATGGTCGTGGACGTCACGGAACCCGTACGCAAGCTGCTCGCTGATGAGCGGAAACTCCCGCCGGGCGAGCCTGCCGACCGCATCGCGCTGCGGCAGCACGACCTGACGGAGCGACGAGATGTCCTTCTTGAAGTTCAGGATGAGCCGGGCGAGCTGGGTGTTGGGCTTCTCGAAGACTTCATTCTCGAGCTCGTCGAGCCGCTCGGAGAGCTTCTCGACTTCCGGGCGATAGTTGTCGACCATCGTATCCACGATGCGGTACAGCAGCATCCCGGGACCTTCGCCGAGGATCCGGGCGTCGCGGCTGCAGACGGCGCCGATTTTTCCAATTGACCGCGAGACCCCAGGATGGACGGTGACGAGATACTGCGCTCCCAGGAAGAAGTCGATGTCTTTCGTCGTGAAGCAGTGCTCAGAGGCGCTGAAATCGATGCCGTGGAGAATGAGATACAGGTAATCGCCGTACGATTCGATTTTTGGATGGTGCAGTTCGCTGAGCGCATCCTCGATAGCCAGCTCGTGAAAGTGAAAGACGTCGGTCAGGATTCGCGCTTCTTCCGGAGTCGGTTGATCGAGATCGACCCAGACCGACACCCCGCTCCCCGGTTGGATCCAGGCCGGGTCCACCCGGTCGACGACCTGAGTGGACCCTCCCTCGTACTTGTAAATGGTGATCAATCCCCGACCTTGACTGCGAGCGCCGCCTGCGCGGCTGCCAGCCGCGCCACCGGCACGCGATACGGCGAGCAGCTGACGTAGTCCAGTCCGACCTTCTCAAAAAACTGGATGGAGGCCGGGTCGCCGCCGTGCTCACCGCAGATGCCGAGCTTCAGGTTCGAGCGAGTCGCGCGACCCTTCGTCACCGCGATCTCGACGAGCTGGCCGACGCCGGTGGCGTCGATCGTCGCGAAGGGGTTCTTTTTGACGATCTCCAGTTCCTGATACTGCGGCAGGAACGAGCCCGAGTCGTCGCGCGACTTACCAAGGCCGGTCTGCGTGAGGTGGTTGGGGCCGAAGCTGAAGGACTCGGCCGACGGCGCGATCTCGTCGGCGGTGAGGGCGCCGCGTGGGATCTCGATCATCGTGCCGACCATGTAGTTGAGCTTGACCTTCTGCTCGCTCTGCACCTCGCGGGCGGCCTGGTGCACCACCTCGATCTGCAGGTCCAGCTCCTTCCTGAATCCGACGAGCGGGATCATGATCTCGGGCCGGACCTTGACCCCCTCCTTCTGGACAATCGCGGCGGCCTCGAAAACCGCGCGCGCCTGCATCGATGAGATTTCGGGATATCCGATGCCGAGGCGGCAGCCGCGGAAGCCGAGCATCGGATTGAACTCGTGCAACTGCTCGACGCGCTGGTGGATGCGCGCCGCCGGCACGCCGATCTTCTTTGCCAGCTCCTGCTGCTGCTCTTTCGTGTGCGGCAGGAACTCGTGGAGTGGCGGGTCGAGGAAGCGAATCGTCGCCGGGTAGCCCTTCAGCGCGCGGAAAATACCCGCAAAGTCCTCGCGTTGGTACGGTAGCAGCTTGGCCAGCGCGGCCTTCCGCTGCTCGACCGTCTCGGCCAGGATCATCTCCCGCATCGCGTCGATGCGATCGCCCTCGAAGAACATGTGCTCGGTGCGCGTGAGACCGATGCCGACGGCGCCGAACGCGACGGCGTTGGCCGCCTGCTCCGGTGTATCGGCATTGGTCCGGACACTCATGCGCGTCGCCTCAGAGCACCACTTCATCAACTGCTGGAAGTTTTTGAACTTCTCCGTCGCCTTCGCCGCCTGGTCGCCGTTGATCAGGCCGGCGACGATCTCCGACGGCGCGGTCTTGACCTGGCCGGCATAGACTTTGCCGATCGTCCCGTCGATCGACATCCAGTCGCCTTCCTTGTACGTCCGGCCGTCGACCGTCACGGTGCGCGCCTGGTAGTCGACTTCGACCGCCGCGGCGCCGCAGACGCAGACCTTGCCCATCTGCCGCGCGACCAATGCCGCGTGCGACGAGACGCCGCCGCGCGCGGTAAGAATGCCCTCGGCCGCGATCATGCCGCGCAGATCCTCCGGCGACGTTTCGACGCGGACGAGCAGCACCTTCTCGCCTTTGTCGGCGGCCGCCACGGCGCGCTCGGCGTTCAGATAGATCTTGCCGGACGCGGCGCCAGGCCCGGCGGGCAGTCCGCTGGCGATCGCCTTCGCTTTGGCCACTTCCGCCAGGTCGAACACGGGCGCGAGCAGCTGCTCGAGCTGATCGGCCGGGTTGCGCATCACCGCCGTCTTCCAGTCGATGAGCTTCTCCTTGTACATGTCCACCGAGAACTTCAGCGCCGCCATCGCGGTGCGCTTGCCGTTGCGCGTCTGCAGCATGTAGACGACGCCGTCCTCGATGGTGAACTCGAAGTCCTGGACGTCCTTGAAGTGCTTCTCGAGCGTCTGGCGGATGCGCTCGAGCTCGGCGTAGGCCTTCGGCATCGCCTTCTTCAGCTCGGCGACGGGTTCCGGCGTGCGCACGCCGGCGACGACGTCCTCCCCCTGCGCGTTGATCAGGAACTCGCCGTAAAACTCCTTGACGCCGTTCGCCGGGTTGCGGGTGAACGCGACGCCCGAGCCGGAGTTCTCACCCGTGTTGCCGTAGACCATCGCCTGGACGTTAACGGCCGTGCCCCACTCGGTCGGGATGTTGTACTTGCGCCGGTAGACGATCGCCCGGTCATTCATCCACGATCCGAAGACCGCGCCGACGGCGCCGAGCAGCTGGTCCCAGGGCGAGCTCGGGAACTGCTTGCCGGCCCGGTCTTTGACCAGCGCCTTGAAGCGCACGACGAGCTGCTTGAGATCGTCGACACTCAGCTTGGTGTCTTCGATGTCCTGGTGATGGCGCTCGTGCTTGAGACGGTGAATCACCGTCTCGAACGGGTCGTGATCCTCGTCAGGGCGCTTCTGCACGCCGAGTACGACGTCGCCGTACATCTGGACGAAGCGGCGGTAGCAGTCCCAGGCAAAGCGCGGATTCCCGGTCTTGGTCGCCAGCGCCTCGACGGTTTGGTCGTTCAGGCCGAGGTTGAGGATCGTGTCCATCATGCCCGGCATCGAGTCGCGGGCGCCCGAGCGCACCGAGACGAGCAGCGGGTTCTTCAGATCACCGAACGTCTTGCCCGTCTGCTGTTCGAGCGAGGCGATCCCGCTCTCCATCTCCTTGCGCAGCGTCGACGGATACGTCCGCTTGTTGGCGTAGTAGTAGGTGCAAACCTCGGTGGTGATCGTGAATCCGGGCGGTACCGGCAGCCCGATGCGGCACATCTCAGCGAGGTTCGCGCCCTTGCCGCCAAGCAGCGGCTTCATCGATCCGTCACCATCCGTCGTACGGCCGAAGAAGTACACGTACTTCTGCCCGCGACTCGCGGCTCGCGGTTCGCGGATACCGCTTCGTCCCGCGCGCTTGGCGGAGCGCGACCGGAGCGCCGCGGATTGCGTGGTCTTTGCTGTGGATCGTCGTACGAGCTTCTTCGCCATTCGATTGCCTACTCCGTTTGAGAAATGATCTCTGAAATGTCCGCGAGATGCAGAATGAGGTCGCGCAGATCCGCCATGAGCTTCAGCCGCGCGTGCCTGACCCCCACGTCGTCTGCCATCACGAACACCTCGGTAAAGAACCGGTCGACGGCCGCGCGTAGGCCGGCGATTTCAGTAAGGGCCGCGCGATAATCGCTCCGCGCCGACGCAGCCTCGATGCGCGGCTTGCGCAGGTCGAGCTCGTCAAGGAGAGCCCGTTCGGCAGGCTCGGAAATCGCACTGCGATCGAGCGGCGCGTCGTCGCCAATCTCCTTCGCCTGCCCTGAACCTGTCGTCCCTCGACCTTGCTCGGGACGAGCCTGAGCTTCTTGTCGAAGGGTCGAAGGGGCGATGTTCTTCACGCGCTTGAACAGTACCGCCAGCGCCTGAAAGTCCTCCGACGTGCGCATGCCCTGGATGGCTTCGGCGACACGGCGGGCGCGCAACGGACTGACGTCCCCGGCGGGTGTCGCGGCCCGGACAACTTCGCCTGCAAACCCGCGCTGCTCCAATGCGAACCGGACCCGCTCGACCGCGAAGGCCAGCGCCGCCTGCGCGGCCTCGGCTGTCCAGGGGGCTGTTGAATCCGGCGCGTGAGTCGCCGCGCGCGCGAGGAGAGGTCCGAGCCAGACTTCTCGATCGATTCCTGTCAGCTGGGGGAGATCCATCAGGACGCGCACCGCTCCCTGCGTTTGACGCCGAAGAGCGAACGGATCGCGGGAACCGGTAGCTCGCTCGCCTGCCCTGGACAAGGACACGAACGTGTCGATTTTGTCCGCGAGCGACACGGCCGCCCAGCTGATTGCCGCGGCGCCAAGCTGGTCGCGCGACGGCGGCGCATCCGCCTCGACGCCAATCGGCAGGTACTGATAATAGATGGCCTTCCACACCTGCTCCGGGAGGCCTTCCTGCCGGGCATAGATCCCGCCGATCGTACCCTGAAGCTCGGGGAATTCGAACACCATGTCGGTCGTGAGATCGGTCTTGGCCAGCCGGCCGGCCGTCGCCGCATGCCCGGACTCGCCGGGCTTTCCCAATGCCTCTTCCGCGATCCACGCGGCGAACGCGGATATCCGCTCGGCTTTGTCGCGATAGCTGCCGAGCTTCTTGTGGAAGAGGACCGTGTGCAGCCGGTCGAGCCGCGACTCAAGCGAGGTCTTCCTATCCGCCTCCCAGAAAAACTTCGCATCGCGAAGCCGCGCCGTCACGACACGTTCGGCGTTTTTCGCGATGAGCCGCTCGTCGGAGGGCTGCGTGTTCACGACGGCGAGAAACGCTTCCTTCAATTCCCCCGAATCAGTCACGACCGGAAAGTAATGCTGGTGATGTACCAGCGTGGTGGTCAGAACTTCCTGCGGCAGCGCAAGAAAGCCCCGGTCGTAGAATCCCGCGACGACGCCAGGGTACTCGACGAGATCGGCGACTTCATCGATGAGCGCGGTGTGTCCTTTCAGATGCACGCGGCCGCCGAGGCGACGCGCATGCGATTCGAGCTCGCGCGCAATCCGATCGCGCCGCTCGGCGTGGCTCAGCACGACGAAGTGTTCGGAGAGCCGCGCCTGGTACTCGTCGAAGCTGCGCACCTTGATCGATCGGCCGGCCCGTCCGCTCGTCGCGAGGAAGCGGTGGCCGTAGGTCAGCGGACCCGACTCGACGTCGAGCACCTGAACCCCGGCCGCGCCCGGTGTGCGGCCGATCTTGAAGGGCACGACGCGTCCGCCGTACAGAAACAGCAGCCACCGGATCGGCCGGCCGAACAACAACTCTCCCCGGCCGTCGTCCAGCTTCGCGTCCCAGTGCATCTGCTTCGGAAACGACAGGTCGCGAAGGACGGCGCCCAGAAGGTCGGGCAACGTATCGACGGCGCTCTTGCCACGTTGACGCTTGTGGAAGGCCAGATACTCGCCTTTCGGAGTCGTCACCCGCGACAGCTCCTCAAACGGGACGCCTTGCTTTTTCGCAAAGCCCAGCGCGGCCGGCGTTGGCGTGCCATCGGCACCGAGGGCGGCGGAAACCGGAGGGCCGCTGATCGTTTCTTCGAGGTCCTCCTGACGCTCGGCAATCTTCGCGACGCGTGCCGTGAGCCGGCGAGGAGTGCTGAAGCTCTCGATCGGGGCCCCCGGTGCGATGCGGTATTCGGTGAGGCGCGCGCCGACGCACTCGGCAAGCTGCCGCGTGAGCGGCGGCAGCCATGCCGCCGGAAGCTCTTCGACGCCGATCTCGATGAGAAGTTCTCGATCCATTACGACGTTTCACCCACCCAGAACTTCGCGATCCCCACTGCCAGCTGCCGCACGCGCAGGATGTACGCCGTGCGCTCGGTGACGCCGATGCCACCGCTCGCATCGAGCAGGTTGAACATGTGCGAGCATTTCAGACAGTAGTCGAGCGCGGGCAGCGGCAGGTTGCTGCGCAGCAGCGTCTGCGACAGGAAGTAGTACTTGTCGAACAAGTCACGGTGCAGTGCGTGCAGCTCGGCGGCCGGCAGATCGATCTGGCCGAATGCGTACTTCGATTGTTCCACCTCATCGCGATGCCGCACCTCGCGATACGTCACGCCGGGCGCCCACTCGAGATCGAACACGTCGGCCACGTCCTGGAGCGCCATCGCGAAGCGCTCGAGGCCGTACGTCAACTCGACGGAGATGGGTGCGAGGTCGACGCCGCCGGCCTGCTGGAAATAGGTGAACTGCGTGATTTCCTGGCCGTCGAACAGGACCTGCCAGCCGATGCCCCACGCTCCGAGCGTCGGCGACTCCCAGTTGTCTTCCTCGAATCGCACGTCGTGGGCGCGCAGATCGATGCCGCACGCCTCGAGGCTCTGCAGATACAGCTGCTGCACGTCGTCAGGCGCGGGCTTGAGGATGACCTGGAACTGCTGGTGCTTGAACAGACGGTTCGGGTTTTCACCGAAGCGGCCGTCAGCCGGCCGCCGCGAGGGCTGCACGTAGGCGACGCTCCAATGCGCAGGGCCGAGGACGCGCAGAAACGTCTCGGGATGCATCGTACCGGCGCCCATTTCGATGTCGAGCGGCTGTTGAAACAGGCAACCCCGGGAGACCCAGAATTCCGAGAGCTTGAAGATGAGCTGCTGCAGTGTGACCATTCGAATAAAGACGTTTCCAGCTGCCAGTCACCAGTTACCAGTTCGATCACTGGAAACCGGAAACTGGAAACGGGTAACTACCTGTATGCCCCTCGCATCTCCCGCAGCACCCGGGCGGACTTCAATTCCTTTTCAAGATGGAGGTTCAAAAGACGCCGGTGAACGGTCTCGAGCTCGCGCGCCGGGCGCGGCTGGAGCGCAAGCGCTTCGAGCCGATCCGGCGCGGTCGCTCCGGCGGCCTTCAGGAACTTCAAAGCCTCCACCCCAACGCTTGTACCGCCTGCCGGCGCACACGTCGGGCAGACGAACAGGTCGTCACGCGCGGGCATCACCGCACCGTTCACCAGCGGCTCCGCGCATCCCGGGCACGAGACGAGCGACGGATACACCCCCTGCAGCCGCAGCAGCCAGTACTCGAAGTAACGCGCCAGCGGTTCGACGGGCGCACCGGACGCGATCGCGTCGGTCATCGCCGCTCCGAGCCGATACAGCCGTTCGTCGGCATGAGCCTCCGGGGCCCACTCATCAATCAGCTCCGCAAAATAACCAACATGGCCCAGCGCATCGCCGCTCGATGCCGAGAGCGGCGAACGCGTCGGCTCGACGTAGTTGATGCGCACGAGATCCCGCTGCTCGCGCTCGTAGTAGGCCACCCCCGCACGCGTCATTGGCTCGAGCCCGCCGATGAACCGCGAGCGGGCCCGCCGCGCGCCCCTGGCCACGCCGCGCTTCTTCCCCCGGTCGCGCGTCAGGAAGACGACAATCCGGTCCACCTCACCCAGCTTGTAGGTGCGCAGGATCAGCGCTTCGGAGGTGTAAACCGGCATCAATCAACAATCAGAAATCGCCAATCAGCAATTATCTTACCCTGACTGATGGAGATACTTGAGGAACACCTTCGCGAGCCCGAGGAAGGAAAAAAAGCCGAACACATCGGTCAGCGTCGTAATGAACACAGACGACGCCAAAGCCGGATCGACCTTCATGGCGCGCAGCATCAACGGAATCAGCGTGCCGGCCGTCGCAGCCACGAACATATTGATGATCATCGCCATCGCGAGGATGCCACCGAGCATCGCATCGCTGCTGAACAGCCAGGCGATGACCGCGCCGATGAGGCCGCACGCGACGCCGTTCCCAATCCCCACGACCGCTTCCTTGAAGAGCGCCTTGCGGGTGTTGCTCCACGTGAGCTCGCCGAGCGCAATCCCTCGAATGATGACCGTCAGCGTCTGGGTGGCCGCATTGCCCCCCATGCCGGCGACGACCGGCATGTAGATCGCCAGCGCCACCACCTTGTCGATGGTGTTCTTGAACAGGCCCACGACGGACGCGGCCAGGAACGCTGTCGCGAGGTTGACGAGCAGCCACGGCAGGCGCTTCCGCAGCGAGTCCGACGCCTTCGTGAAGACGCGATCGTCACCGGCCAGACCCGCCAGCCGGTAGACGTCCTCGGTCGCCTCGTCCTTGATGACGTCGATGACGTCGTCGACCGTGATGACGCCGACGAGCTTGTTCTCCTCGTCGACGACTGGAATTGCCAGCAGGTTGTACGACGCGACCAGCCGCGCGACCTCTTCCTGGTCCGTGTCCGCTCGGACACTGATGAGATCGGTCGTCATGATCCGCTTGAGCGGCGTGTCGGGCGACACGAGAAGCAATCGTCGCAAGGACACGACTCCGACCAGGTGCCGGCGCGCGTCGATCACGTAGAGATAGAAGACGACTTCGACGTCGCGCGACCCCTGAAGGGCCGTGATGGATTCCCCGGCGGTCATGTCCTCGGAGAGGGCAAAGACCTTCGGGTTCATGATGCGACCCGCTGTCCGCTCCTTGTATTCGAGCAGGTCGCCGACATCGCCGCCGGCCGGGCGCTTCTGCAGCAGTTCCAGGACGGCCGACGCCAGTTCTTCAGGCAGATAATCGATCAGGGCAGCCGCGTCGTCTGACGGGAGCTCCTGCGTCAACTTGACGATCTCTTCGGCGGAACGATCGGCGAGGAGCTTGGCGCCCTTCTCGGGTCCGAGCTCGCTCAATGCCTCCATCGCGAGCTTCGTGTTGCGCTCGGCGAGGAGCGTGAAGGCGGACTGCCGTTCCTTGTCCGGCAGTTCGGAGAAGAGCTGCGCGAGGTCAGCCGGGTGCTGCTTCTGGAGCAGATTGACCAGGTTGGAGGTCGCCCCCATGCGCATGAGGCGCTTCACGGAGTCGAGCACGACATCGAGTTTGCGCTGGGGCATAAGGAGGTCCGACCCTATGAGCGAGAACCCCTTAATTTAGCACATAGATACGGGTTTTAGGTTTTCAGTTTTAGGTTTGAGGTTGGGGTCTTTTAGGTTTTCCGTTTTGGGTTTTCCGTTTTTGGTTGTAGGTTGAAGTTCTGGGTTTCGACGGTTCCACGTTGAGGCATCCTGCACCCCACAAAAAAAACAGCCACGACGGCAGGAGGGGCCATCGTGGCTGTTCCGGGTCAGACCTCGTCATCTCATCAACGGCTCCCGGATCTTCGACTCTTTGAGTGTGTAGTCGGGCGGCACCGTGAACAGCGACCGGTCCGGCTCGGCACGCACGATGCCTTGCAGCCGATACGTCGTTTCGCCGCTGCGTGGATCGTTGTGCTTCGTCATGACGAGCACCTGCAGATCCGGCGAGAACCACTGCTCCGACACCACCTGGATCGGTTGGAGATTTCCAATCGCGCCGGCCGGAATGGTCGTCGTCGATCGCGAACCGGTTGCCGCGACACCTTCGATGTTCTGGCGCCCGAGGTCCTCGCGAACCGTCTGGCCAGCAGGCATCCTTTCGAATACCACCCGTCCCTCCGGGCCCGGCGGCGGTGGCGGGGGCGGCGGAGGGTCAGGATAAGCCATGGTGGCGTCGTGCCCTTGACGGCGTTGCTGTTCGAGGTCCAGCTTGGCCCGCGCGGCCACCGCCAGCTTTTCGTCCGTCGCCTCGACGCCCTCCACCTTGGACCGCAGCATTGTCGGCAGGCCGATGAGCACAGAGTCGCGGTACGCCGTTCGTGACTCGGGCTGAAGCACGTAACTGAGATACGCCACCGGATCGACGATCGATATGCTCTCCACCACGCCGCTATCGTTGACCTGCTCGCGCCGTGTGCGGCCTTCAGCGTCTCGGAAGATGCGGGTAATCGTTTTGCGGGCGATGCGGTTCCCGTCGGCCAGCACCTGAGTCGACTCGGTGACGGCTTCGGCGGAGTACGGCGCATTCGTGATCGTCCGCGCTTCCACCGCCATCTTCGCACGCATGCCGGCAACGACGGCTTTCTCGAGCGCCACCTTCGCAGCAGCCTCTGGCGACGGCGACGGCGGCGCGTTTTGCACGTCGCGTTCGATAGCCTCGAGCTTCGCGAGCTTTTCCTTCTGCTCGGGGGTGAGTTCCACCTGCTGGGCGGCGTTCGCCACGCCAGGCACCACGATCCCCAACACAATCGCGGTCAATAAGAGATGTCGATTCATCACCTGCTCCTGTTACTGTACGAATCTCTCGCACCCACTGTGTCATTTGATCTCGCGACGAGGCGGATCGCCCGCGTCAGTCCGTCCTGCCCCACCAGCAGGTCCGCTTCGACCGGACGTTCGTCCGCCGCGGCTGGTATCTCGATCCCGTAGGCCGGCAACGACGCCACCGGCAACTCCAGGCGCACGATCGTGCCGCTTTCGAATTGCGGAAGACCCGCGGCACCGGGCAGCTCCACGAAACCCGCCGGCCTGACTATCCGACGCCGCTCTCCGGCTGCGCGGGCCGACGCTCCGCGCGGCGGCATCGAGGGCGGAGACACCGGCGCCAGCGCCGGACTCACGAGTGGTGAACCGGGGCGGGCCGGGACGTGCTCTCGCGAGGGAGTTTTTGTTACGTTCTTCACCGTAACGCCGGGCTGAAACCGCCAGGCCCCGATGGACGCGGCGACCGCGATCAGTGCCGCCGCCGCAGCAGCCATCCACGGACGCCATACCCCCGGACGTCTCGCGGAAGGCACCCGCTTCACGGCGGTCCGATGTTCCGCAAACGCGCTCAGCAGCTCGCGCTCGATTCTCGTCGCGCTCTCCGGGGCCATCCTGGCACCGTCTGACAGCGCGCGGATTGCCTGCGTGTATGGATCGCCTTGATCGCCGTTCATGCGAGACACCTCGTCACGCTCTTTGCCCCCGCCGCTTTGCCCGGAGCCGACCGAACCCGCATTTTCGCTGCCAGAAGCGCGCGCGCTCTATGCAGCCGCGACCGAACGGTGCCCACTGCGCAGTCGAGCCATACGGCCGCATCCTTGTAGCTCAGCTCCTCGAGATCGCACAGCACGACGACCTCGCGGTAATGAAGAGGGAGACTGAGGACCGCACGCCGAAGCACATCGACCTGCTGCGCGTTTGCGAGGTCGTCGGCCGGATCCGCGTGCGCGGCTGGCGCCCCGTCCCCTTCGTGCTCGTCGGGCAGCGGTACCAGTCGCCCGTCCCGCTCGAGCCGGCGTCGTGAGTGATTCCGCGCAATGCCACACAGCCAGGCGGTTACCGTCGACCGGCCGCGCTCGTACCGCGCCGCCTCGCGCATCACTGCCAGGAACACGTCCTGGGTCACGTCTTCGGCCGACGCGCGCCTCCCCGTCATCAGCAGCGCGACGCGGTAGACGTCAGCCTGCCGGCGGCGAAAGAGCGTCGTGAACGCCGCCGCATCGCCGGCGGCGATGCGCTCGAGCAAGGTCTCGTCGAGCACGGAGTCGGACGCAGGCTCGGGACTCATACGATGACGGATTCGACGCCCACATCATCTATTCAGTCGGGAGGAGGGGGAAGTTCCAAAGACTCGCGATTCGCGGGGGTCAGACGGGGGTCAGACGGGGGTCAGACCCCGAGTCGCCCTCACCGACCCCTGCGACCCTTCGTGCCTCGCGCGCCCCTGGCGGCGTTCGTCCCCTTCGTATTCGACCGTGGCACGCCGATGTCGTCGAGCACGCGGTCGTTGTCGCGCCAGTCGGGATTGACCTTCACGCGCAGGTCCAGGAACACCTTCGTGCCGAAGAACTTCTCGAGATCGTGCCGGGCTTCCGTTCCGATACGCTTGATCATCTCGCCGGCACGTCCAATGACGATCGGCTTCTGCGACTCGGTCTCAACGAAGATCGTGCAATAGAGCCGCAGCAGGCGCTCGCGTTCTTCCTCGTCGAATTCGTCCACGACCACCGCGGTCGAAAAGGGCAGCTCGGCGCGGGTGTGCTGCAACACCTTCTCCCGCACTGTTTCCGCGACGAGCGCGCGCTCGGGTTGATCCGTCAGGTAGTCGTCCGGGAATCCCCGTTCACCCTCCGGCATCTGTTCGAGCAGCACTCGCTCCAGCCGTTCGACGCCGTCACCCGTCGCCGCAGACACCGGCACGATCGCCGCGAAGGCGTGCCACCGCTGCACCTGCTCCATCAGCGGCAGCAGTCTGGTCTTCGTCACAAGATCGATCTTGTTGAGCACGAGCACCGCGGGTGTCTTGAGATCCTTCAAGAGGCTGGACACGTATTGGTCGCCGTGGCCCGGCCTCGTCGAGGCGTCGAACACCAGCGCAATGACATCCACCTCGCGGAGCGTGTCGACCGCCGCGTCCACCATGCGGACGTTCAGCCGGTGCAGCGGCCTGTGGATCCCCGGTGTATCCACGAACGCCACTTGACCGTCCTCGTAGTTCTTCACCGCCAGTATGCGGTTCCGCGTCGTCTGCGGCTTATCCGAGACGATGGCGACTTTCTCACCGATGATTCGGTTGAGCAACGTCGATTTCCCGGCGTTCGGCCGGCCGATCAACGACGCGTACCCTGTCTTCATTTTCGGTCAGATCTCGATTGTCTCGTTTTCGGCGGATCTGATTGCATCTGTGTGCATCTGACTATTCCGTAACGGCGGCGCCCGAAAACGAGAAATCGAATCTGACTCAGGCGCAGTCTCGCTAGACCTGCGGCTCGGGAGCCAGGCGCATGCGGACCTTGTGGATGCGACGGCGCTCGGCTTCAAGAACCTCAACCCGCAGTCCATCGATTTCGAAGGTCTCGCCGACGGCCGGCACGCGGCCGACCCGCGTGAGGACATAACCGCCGACGGTCTCGAATCCCTCCGGCTCGATCTCGACACCAAGCCGATCACGCACTTCGTCGATGTTCACCTTCGCGCTGAACACGAAACTTCCCTGGCCTTCGTCCACGACGGGCTCGGTTTCCACGTCGTACTCGTCCCGAATCTCGCCGACGATCTCCTCGAGCAGATCCTCGATTGTTACGAGCCCCGCGGTGCCGCCGTATTCGTCGACCACGATCGCGATCTGCACCTGCTTGCGCTGAAACTCCTTCAGCATCTCGGCGACGCGCTTCGTCTCCGGCACGAAGGTCGCCGGCCGGATGAAGCGTCCGAGGTCGGGCTGCAGCCGCGCCTGTCCCGACTCCGGTGAGTCCAGCCTGAGGAGATCCTTGATGAAGACGAATCCGACGATGTTGTCGAGGTTCTCGTTGTACACGGGAATGCGCGAGTATTCCTGTTCCCGGAAGAGCGCGCGCAGCTCGTCATAGGTGGCGTCGGCGCGAATCGCCACCATATCGGGACGCGGCGTCATCACCTCGCGGACGAGCGTGTTGCCGAAGTCCACAATCGACTGAAGAAGGCGGCGCTCGTCCCCCTCAATCAACCCTTGTTGTTCTCCCGACTCGGGAAGCGCCGCCTCGCCACGTTCGGCTTCAACCGGCACGTGGTTCGAAACGGTCGGCTCGGTTCGATCGCGACGGCTCTCCGTGGCAATAAGCCGCACCAGGCCGCCGGTGAGGGGGTGCAGGAACCGCGCCGCGACGTCGAACGGAGGCAACAGCACCTCGAGCATGCGCTCGGGATTGCGGCGAACGATGAGGAGCGGGAGCACGTGTTCACACACGAGGATGAAGATCGCGACGAACACGAGGAGCATCCCGATCGACCCGAAACCGGTCCGGCCCGTCAGAATCGCGATGAACATCGTCGCTAGCGAGAAGATGATGCCGAGCAGCAGCCTGGCCGGCACGAACAACTGGATCGGGTCTTCGAGGTAGAAGCCCAGCCGGTCGTCGCGGCCGCCGCGCTCGGCCATGAGGCGCAGCGAGAGACGCATCAAGGCGCTGAAGGCGGTCTCAATCGTGCCGACGTAGACGGCGGCAATGGCGAGCAGGAAAAGAAGGAGGGGAATCATGTCGCGTGGCTCAGCGCCCGCTCGATCACCCCGGCGCGAAGCCCGCCCTTGCGGCGCAGTCGCGCTTCGAGGCGCGCCATCCGTCCCGCGTCGTTCTTCCTGTCGTGATCGTACCCGAGCAAATGCAGCAGCCCGTGCAGTGCCAGGACCCGCAGTTCGGTCTGGTAGGAATGGCAGGCATCGCGTGCCTGCCGGCGCGCGATGCCTGTCGCGATCACAATGTCTCCCAGAGCGCGAGCCGGGATCCGAGAACCGGGGTCCGCGGCCAGAAATCCGGGATCGGAAATTCCGGACCGCGCGGGAAATGACAACACGTCCGTCGGTACGGGCTTCCTTCTGTACTGGGAATTCAGCTTGCGGATGTGGGCATCGCTCACGAGCGCCACGGCAACCTCGCCGCGCGCGCGGGCCGGAGCGGCCGCAGCGAGCCATCGCGAGAGCCCGCCGTCCCGTACCGGGCGGCCGCGACCGTCAGACACGAAGACGCTCAGGCGCTTACTGTCGGGATCCACCGTAAGCTTCGTACGCCTTCACGATCTGCTGCACGAGCGGATGCCGCACGACGTCCTTTTCGTCGAAGTGGATGAAGGAGATGCCTTCGACGTTGCCGACCACCTTCGTGGCTTCGACTAGCCCGGACTGCCGCGCCATCGGCAGGTCGATCTGCGTGACGTCCCCGGTGATCACGGCCTTCGAACCGAAGCCCAGCCGCGTGAGAAACATCTTCATCTGCTCGGAGGTCGTGTTCTGCGCTTCGTCGAGAATGACGAATGCGTCGTTCAGGGTCCGGCCGCGCATGAACGCAATCGGCGCGACCTCAATCGTGCCGCGCTCGAGCAGCCGGTCGGCGCGCTCGATTTCCATCATGTCGTAGAGCGCGTCGTAGAGCGGCCGCAGGTAGGGGTTCACCTTTTCCTGGAGGTCGCCGGGCAGGAAACCCAGCTTCTCTCCCGCTTCCACCGCCGGCCGCGCGAGAATAATCCGGCTCACCCGCTTGGTGAGGAGAAACGCGACGGCCTGTGCCATCGCGAGATACGTCTTGCCGGTACCGGCAGGACCAATTCCGAAGACGATATCGTGCTGATCGATGGCGTCGAGATACCGCCGCTGGTTGACGCTCTTGGGCATCACCTGCTTCTTGCCGGACGTTCGCGCGGCCCCGCGCAGGAAATACGCGGAGAGCTCGACGTTGTCGTCCTGCGCCACGAGCTGCGCTGCGGTCTTCACGTCGCCCTTGCCGAGCTTGTAGCCGCCGCGGATGAGTCCCGCCAGCTGGTCGAGCACCTTTTCGGTGCGCGCGACATCTGCCGGGTCCCCTTCGAC